>NZ_JBQEPU010000027.1:0-99063 GCF_052045835.1 Paraburkholderia sp. 22099
GGGCCTACATCGACAACTTTTATAACTACAGGCGCATCCATTCGGCGGCAGGCGGTCTGCCACCGGCACGGTGCGAAGCTTCACTTTTTTAAAAATTCGCCTTTGGGGTGTCCAGGTTTGCTTGACCACTACACACCTACTTTCTTTGCCGCCGCAAAGAAAGTAGGCAAAGAAAGCGGCTCACACCGCCAGCTTTGAAGCGGGTCTCCTGGCTTGGAGGGGATCGTGGTGCATCTGGAATCGGTGCCCTCGCACATTCGACGCTCGTGACAAGGCAGTCATACTTCCCGCCTCGCACTGCGTGCTCGCCGGAAGGGTCGGCTTCAAAACCCGCGGTTTTGTCACCGGAGGGGGCGCATGAAAAGCGGCGGGTTCGGTCCGCGGGAGAAGCCGTTCGAAACCTGCGGTTTCAGTCGCCGGAGGGCTGGACGAAAAGCGGCGGGCTCGATCGTCGGAAGGGACCGCTTCAAAACCTGCGGTTTCAGTCGCCGGAAGGGCTGCATGAAAAGCAGCGGGTTCGATCGTCGGAAAAGGCTGCTTCAAACTCTGCGGTTTTGGTCGTCGGAAGGGGTTGCATGAAAAGCGGTGGGTTCCGTCGTCCGAAGCGGCTACGCGAAAACCGATGGCTTCGTTTGTGTGCGGTGGGGTCCTCTGCTTCGCGTCGGCGGCGCGCCGGAACGCCCCACGGGTTTGGAAGTGCCGCACCGGACCATCGGCCGGCCCCGCCGAAATGGGATCTCGCGCCGTGACGGGAACGCAGCGCTTTGCGCGGCAACGATGCCGGGCGCCCGAACCGTAGGAGCGGTTTAATGAAGCACCGCGACGGCGCGCGCAGCGCCGCCGGAAGAATGACTGCCTTGTCACGGGCGTCGAATGTGCGAGGGCACGGATTCCAGATGCACCACTGCCCCCTCCAAGCCAGGGGACCCGTTTCAAAGCTGGCGGTGTGAGCCGCTTTCTTTGCCTACTTTCTTTGCGGCGGCAAAGAAAGTAGGTGCCGCCCCGCACAGGGGCAACGCCAATAGACCACTAACAAATCAAGGAAAGGCCAACAAATCCAGGAGCAAACCAAACCAAACCAAACGAAACCCAAACCCCGCCGAGCAGGCCAATCCATCAAGCAAAAGTATCCACCAACCCCACCTTCCGCCGAACGGCGATATCACCCACCGTCCCCACGGCCCCAGACTCAGCGCCGCCGGCAAACGAACCCCGACCACCACGCCCACCTGACCGCCCAGAATCAGCACTCTGCTGCTGCCCGCCCTGCCGGGCAAACCCATCACTGACACTAGCGCTGCCAAGCCCAATCCCATTGGCCTCCATCGCCTCCCGCAACTTCGGCAACGCCGCCTCGACGGCTTCCCGAACCTGCTGGTGCTGCGAAACAAACAACGCATGCGCATGGTTATCGGCCACCTGCAACACCACCTGCAACGGCCCGAGATCCTTCGGATTCAACGTGAGTTCGGCACTCTGCGAATGCGCATTCGACAGAAACACCACCTTCTGACTCAACGCCTCGTCCCAGTCGGCCGTGCCCACCTGCGGCGCCAACGCATTCGCCGCTTGCGCCGCGCCCGCGTTACCCGTCGTCTGGACGGCCGCCGTCGTGCTCGCGGCGCTCGCCGCGGCCTGGGTGGCGGCCAGCGCCGCCGTCGCCGCATCGGCCGCCGCCTTGAAAGACCCCGGATCGCCAGCTTGCCCGCCGCCGGCAGCGCTCGCCGTCAGCGAGTCGGCCGTCGCCTTGGCCGCCGCGGACGGGTCGGCCATGGTCGTCGCCGCCGTCGCCAATGCGCTTTTGGCGTTTTTCGCTCCCTTGCCGTCGCCGAACAGGCCCGCCGCAAGCGCCTTGTCGTCCGCCGATCCGCTCGCTTTTCCAGTTGCGCCGGCCTGGCCGCTTGCCGCCGTCGCCGCGTTCGCCGCCGCGCCGCTCGCCAACGCCTGCTGCGGGACCACGCCCTGGCCGTTGGCCAGCGCGGCAAGCGCCGCCTGCAACGCGTCCTGCGCCGACTTCGGATCGGTGGCGGCGGTTTTCTTGCCCGGCGCGCCGACGCTCGTGGCGTCCGTGGCCGAGCCGGCCAGCGTGGTGGCGACATCGGTCGTGGCCGTGGCGGGCGCGGCCGTTACCGGCGCAGCGGCGGCGTTCGCGTCGGCCTGAGCCTGCGCCTGCGCGGCGGAAGCCGCCGCCGCGGTGCCGGCGTCGGTCCGGCTGCTCGTATCGCCGGACTTCGGCGGCGTGGCCGCGCTCTTCTCGGGCGCGGCCTGCTGGGCTGCGTCGGCTGACGACGAATCGGACGCCGCCGTTTTCGTCGCGTCGCTATCGTCCTTGCCGCTGCTCACGTCGTCCGCATCCGGCGTCGAAGCATCGGGCGGCGGCGGCGCGTCATGCACGCTCGACGACGATCCCGTCGACGCGGAAGCCGACGACGAAGCCTGCTGCTGGCTCGCGCTCCGCGCGGCGGCGTTGTTCTGCAAGTCGATGCTTTGCTGCAAGCTTTGCGCGAACGGCATGGCGGCGCTCGCGCTCGCGGCCTTGTTGGCCGCGCTGGCGGACGAGCTGCCGGCGGGGCCGCGCAGCGATCCGATCGGTGAGCCGATCTGTGAGAGAAGCGACATAGGAAATCCTGTCAATCCGTCAAACGGTGTGTTCAGTAGTCGAGGCGGCGCGCGTGCGTCATGCGCCTTCGGCGCGCATCCTCAGAATTCGGGCGGCGTGTTCGTCGGCGTCGCGCTGATCGCGCCGCGCCGTGGTTTTCGCTTCGGCGGCTTCACCGCGCGCCTGCAGCACTTCATAGGAGCCGAGCTTCTGCTTCTGACGCTGCCAGTCGGGCTTGGCGGCCTCGACGCGCGCGTTGGCCGTCACCAGCAGGTTGCGCTGCTGTTCGATGGCGGCGTCGAGCGTGTCGATGAACGCCTGGAAATTGCGCATGTTGCCGGCGGGCATGCCCGTCTGCGCGGTCGCGGTGAAGCGCGCGTGATATTCGTCGCGGTACTGCACCAGCGCGTCGAGCTGCGCCTCCACGTCGTTGCGCTCGCGCTGCGCGCGGCCGAGCCGCTGCGCGGCGGCGTCGACATCGTCCTGAGCGAGGCCGATGAGCGTCTTGATCGGAAAGTGTTTCGCCATGGTCAGGCTCCTTGGGCAAACAGCGCGTCCAGCATCGCGAGACTCGGTTCAAAGTTCGCGCACTCGCGAAAACCTTGCTGCAGGAAGGCTTCCATCCGCGGATACAGCGCGATCGCGCGGTCGAGCAGCGCGTCGCGCCCGCTCGAATAAGCGCCCACGTTGATCAGATCGCGGTTGCGCTGATAGCGCGACAGCATCTGCTTGAACATACGCGTTTTGTCGAGATGGTTATCGTCGATCAGCGCGGTCATTGCCCGGCTAATCGACGCTTCGATGTCGATTGCCGGATAGTGACCGGCCTCGGCGAGCGAGCGCGACAGCACGATGTGGCCGTCGAGAATCGCCCGCGCGGAGTCGGCGATCGGGTCCTGCTGGTCGTCGCCCTCGGTGAGCACCGTATAGAACGCGGTGATCGAGCCGCCGCCCGCCGGGCCGTTGCCGGTGCGCTCGACGAGCGCCGGCAGCTTGGCGAACACCGAAGGCGGATAGCCCTTGGTGGCGGGCGGCTCGCCCACGGCGAGCGCGATCTCGCGCTGCGCCATCGCGTAACGGGTCAGCGAATCCATCAGCAGCAGCACGTGCTTGCCCTGATCGCGGAAATATTCGGCGAGGGAGGTGGAATACGACGCGGCCTGCATCCGCAGAAGCGGCGAGACGTCGGCGGGCGCGGCGATCACCACCGAGCGCGCGAGGCCTTCCTCGCCGAGAATCTGTTCGATGAATTCCTTCACTTCGCGGCCGCGTTCGCCGATCAGCCCGATCACGATCACCTCGGCGCTGGTGTAGCGCGCCATCGTGCCGAGCAGCACCGATTTACCGACGCCCGACCCGGCGAAGAGGCCCATCCGCTGGCCGCGGCCCACGGTCAACAGCGCGTTGATCGCGCGCACGCCGACGTCGAGCACCTTGTGAATCGGTTCGCGGTTCAGCGGATTGATGACCGGCGCGGACAGCGGCGCGTCGGCGTGCGCGCCGAGCGGGCCCAGGCCGTCGAGCGGCCGGCCGGACGCGTCCAGCACGCGGCCGAGCAATTCCCAGCCGACCGGCAGGCGCTTCGCGCCCGCCATCGGGTCGGCGATCGGCGCGCTTTCGAGCGGATAGACGCGCGCGCCGGGCAGAAGGCCGATCACCTCGGTGGTCGGCATCAGAAACAGTTTGTCGCCGGAGAAGCCGACCACTTCGGCTTCGGCCATCGGCAGCGAACTGCCGGGCGGCAGTTCGATCATCACTTCGGCGCCCACCGACAGACGCAGGCCGACGGCTTCGAGCACGAGGCCGGCGGCGCGCGTCAGACGCCCGCAGGCGCGCATCGGCTTGGCGATCGCGTTGCGCGCGCGCAGCGCGTCGAGCTTGCCGCGCCAGGCTTGCATGTGCGGATTGCTGTCGAGCGCGGGATCGTAGGGCGCATGCGCGGCAACGGTCGAAGCGGCGCGCGAGGCCGCGTTCAACGCAACGTTCGACGTGGCGGATTCGCGGCGCGCCGATGCGCCCGAGGTGCCCGTCGTGAGATGGCCCGCCGCCTCATCGCGCAACGCGGCGTCGATGGCCGCGACCGCGGCCGCGGCGGGCGTGGCCGCCGCCGGTTCTTCCGCCAGCGCCTCGGCGCCGAACGACGCCAGCGCGAGCTCGCGTTCGAGCGGCGTCAGATCGCTGGCGCGGATTTCCTCGATCGTCGGCTTCACCATGTGCTCACCTTGCCGAGTGCGGCGGCGACGCGCTCCCAGCGCGTGTCGATGCCGGCGTCCACTTCGCCGGAGCCGGCTTGCGCGCGGCAGCCCCCGCGCTCCACCGACGGATCGGTGCGCACGGTCCAGCCCCGCGTTTGCAGTTCTTCCAGCAGATAGGCTTCGACGACCGGCAGATCGGCGGGGCTCACGATCAGTGCGGGCGCGCCGATCAACGCGGGCTCGGCGGCCAGCACCTCGCGCGCGGCGGCGATCAGCGCGGTCGGATCGTGCTGCACGTGCTGGCGCACGACCTGTTGCGCGATGTCCAGCGCGAGCGCGACCAGCGTCTCGGAGATCGCGCCCTGCGCGCCGTCGAGCGCGGCCTTGAAGGTTTGCGCGAGCGCGGCCAATTGCGCCGCCTGTTCGCGCGCTTCGCTCTGGCCTTGCTCGAAGCCCTGCGCATGACCCTGGTCATAACCGGCCTGGTAGCCGAGCGCCTGGCCGGCCACGTGCCCCGACGCGATGCCCTGCGCGTGCGCGGCCTCGCGCAGCCGTTCGAGTTCGGCTTCGAACGCGCCGTCGTCGACTTCGGGTTCGGGCGGCGCGGGCGGCGCCGGATCGAACGAGGCCATCTCCCAGCGCTGGTAGGCCGAGAGCCGTTCCTTCGCCGTGGAGTTGCGATTAGACATACGCATCTTCCGCCTTGCCGCCTAGCACGATCTGGCCGCTTTCCGCGAGGTTGCGCACGATCTGCAGGATGCGGCGCTGCTGCGTCTCGACTTCGGAGACCCGCACCGGACCGCGCGCGTCGAGGTCTTCGGCGAGCAGTTCGGCGGCACGCTGCGACATGTTCGAGAGGAACTTCTGGCGCAGCGCGGGCGGCGCGCCCTTCAGCGAAATGATCAGCGCCTCGGACTCGACTTCCTTCAGCAGCAACTGGATCGCGCGGTCTTCCAGGTCGAGCAGGTTCTCGAACACGAACATCTGGTCGATGATCTTCTGCGCGAGTTCGGCGTCGTACTGGCGAACGTTCTCGATGACGCCTTCCTCGTGATTGCTCGACATGAAGTTGAGAATTTCGGCCGCCGTGCGAATCCCGCCCATCGGGCTGCGCTTCAGGTTGTCGCTGCCGGACAGAAGACCCGTGAGCACGTCGTCGAGTTCGCGCAGCGCGGCCGGCTGGATGCCGTCGAGCGTCGCGATGCGCAGCAGCACGTCGTTGCGCAGCCGGTCGGTGAAGCAGGCGACGATCTCCGAGGCCTGATCGCGGTCCAGGTGCACGAGGATGGTCGCGATGATCTGCGGGTGCTCGTTCTTGATGAGTTCCGCCACCGCCGCCGAATCCATCCACTTGAGGCCCTCGATACCGCTGGTATCGCTGCCTTGCAGGATCCGGTCGATGATCGCGCCGGCCTTGTCGTCGCCGAGCGCCTTGGTCAGCACCGAGCGGATGTAGTCGCTCGAATCGAGCGACAGCGCCGTATGCTTCTCGGCCTCGCGCACGAACTCCTGCAGGACGTCGTCGATCTGTTCACGCGTGATGTTCTTCAGCGCGGCCATCGTCACGCCGATCTTCTGGACCTCGCGCGGCCCGAGGAACTTGAACACCTGCGCGGCTTCTTCCTCGCCGATCGACATCAGCAGGAGCGCGCTCTTCATTACGCCTTCAGCGCTCATCGGACACCCAATTTTTCACGACGGTTGCAACGATCTTCGGATCCTGGCGCGCGATGCTGCGCGCGAATTCCAGGTTCCGCTCATATTTGTGTCTTGCGTGTTCGAGCGCGAGCTTCTCGTTGTCGGCTTCCAGCTCGACCACCGCGCCCTCGCGCTCGGCGGCGGGAATGCCGTCCAGCAGGACCGGCTCGTCCGGCGACGGCAGCGCCGCGGCGGCGACCGGCTCCGGCGGCGGGAAAGCGCGGCGCAGCGCCGGCTTCACCATCACGAAGTAGAGGAACAGGGCGACCGCGCCGATGCCGAGATACGTGGCGATCTGCTTGGCGAGCGCGATCATGTCGGGGGTGCGCCACCACGGCACGTCGGCGTTCGGGTCGAGGTCGGCGGTGAACGGGCTGTTGACCACGTTGACCGAGTCGCCGCGCGCCGCGTCGAAGCCCATCGCGTCCTTCACCAACTGGTTGACCTGGGCGAGCTTGTCGGCGGTGACCGGCTGCATCGTCGCGTGGCCCTTGGCGTCGACCACGCGCAGATAGTTGACCACCACGGCCACCGACAGACGCTTGATGCCGCCCATCGGCTGTTCGAGGTGGCGCACCGTTTTGTCGAGCTCGTAGTTGGTGGTCGAATCCTTGCGGTCGCTGACCGGCGTGGTCGTCACGCCGCTCGCGCCGACCGGCGCATTGATCGGCGCGGAGGCCGGCTGCGGCGGCTGGTTCGACAGCGCGCCCGGCACGCCCGAGGCGCCGGCTTGCGCCAGTTCGGTGGCGGTGCTCGATTGCTGGCTGCGGATCGCCGCCTGTTGCGGGTTGCCGTTCGGGCCGTAGTTCTCCGAGGTCTGCTCGCTGTGCGAGAAGTCGATGTCGGCGCTGACCTGCGAATGCGCGTTGCCCGAGCCGAACAGCGGCGCGAGGATCGCGTCGATGCGCTGCTGGGTGCTGCGCTCGATCTGCTGGCGGTACTTCAGTTGCGAGGCGTCGAGTCCGCTGCCGGTGGACGGCTGTGTCAGCAGGTTGCCGTCCTGGTCGAGAATGGTCACGCCTTTCACCGGCATGTCCGGTACCGCCGACGCCACCATATGGGTGATCGCCAGCACCTGGCCCTCGTCGAGCGCGCGGCCGGGGTAGAGGTTCACCAGCACGGAGGCCGACGGCGCTTCCTTGTCGCGCACGAACACGGAGGGCTTCGGAATCGCCAGATGCACGCGCGCCGACTTCACCGTCGAAATCGACTGGATCGTGCGCTCCAGCTCGCCTTCCAGCGAGCGCTGATAGTTGATCTGCTCGGCGAACTGGCTGATGCCGAACTTCTGGTTGTCCATCAATTCGAAGCCGACCGAGCCGCTCTTGGGCAAGCCCAGCGAGGCGAGCCGCAGACGCATTTCGTGCACCTGCTCGGCCGGCACGAGGATCGCGCCGCCGGCTTCGGAGAACTTGTAGGGAATGTTGGCCTGCTGGAGCGCGGTGATGATGGCGCCGCCGTCGCGGTCCGACAGATTGCTGTAGAGCACCTTGTAGTCCGGCGCGCGCGACCACAGGAACAGGCCCGCCACGATGGCGACCAGCAGCGCGACCGCGAAGATCAGCGGCGCGCGCGGGTTGCCGCGCATTTGCGCGAGGCCCGACAGGCGCTGGCCGAAATTGCCGCCGAGGGTGCTCCCCAGTCCGCCGAGGTCCGCGGCGGCGCCAGGCTGGCCGGGGCCGGCCGTGCCGGCGCCGGGCTGCGCGCCGGCCAGCCCCATGCGGGCGTCGGGGTTGATCAAAGAGTTGGCTGACGAATCCATGCGTCGGGTATCTCCGGGATGCCTTTGCGTTTCTGTCGCGTGGCGGCGCCGAGGTCGGCGGGCGTATGGACAGAGACTTTCACCGTTGAAATTATCCGCAGGGCGGCCCGACCCGATTGCTTGAATAGAGCCGGGTTTTCCCCCTAGTTTGGGGGCTTTCGCGCGGGGGCCGCTGCTATGCTTTCGTCCAGATCGGCACGGTTTCTCGCATGCCGGTCGTCATTCCCTGGAGAGAACATGACTTTGCCCGTGAACGCGCTCTCGTCGGCGCTGCAACAGATGCAGTCGCTGGCGGCCCAAGCGGCCGGCGGCGGCAGCCCGGTGGCCGGCCAGTCCGGCGCGGCGACCCCCAGCGGTTTCGCCTCCGCGCTGAAGGCGTCGCTCGACAAGATCAGCGGCGATCAGACTAAGGCGATCGGCGAATCGCAGGCGTTCGAACTCGGCGCGTCGAACGTGTCGCTGAACGACGTGATGGTCGACATGCAGAAGGCCAACGTCGGCTTCCAGTTCGGCTTGCAGGTGCGCAACAAACTGGTGTCCGCCTATAACGACATCATGCAGATGCAAGTCTGAACCGTGTTTCGGGCGGCAAGGCTGTTCGGCCCGCCCGAGCCACGCTGCCCGCGCGCCCGCCATGCGGCCGCTGCCGGCCGCGCCACCCGGCCCCCTCGATCCTCCTTACGCTGGCCTAAAGCTTTCCCGCCGCCTATCCGATAACCAGATACAGGCATGAATCGGGGCGCGGCGACGTACCCGGACGGGGTGCCGCGACCAACCACAGTGCAAGAGAGGAGGAGCGCCGATGTTTTCCCCAGGACACTCTGGAGCCAATGCGTACGCTCGCGTCGGCGTCGAGACAGGGGTGATGGGCGCGAGTCCGCATCGTCTGATCGTGATGTTGTATCAAGGGGCCCGGCAGGCCATTGCGCAAGCGCGCATGCATTTGCAGCAGGGCAACGTGCCGGCTCGTGGCGAGGCGGTCGGCAAGGCGATTCAGATCGTCGAAAGCGGGCTGCAGCAGTCGCTCAACCTCGAGGCGGGCGGCGAGATTGCGGAGCGGTTGGACGCGTTGTACAGCTATATGACGCGCCGGCTGCTCGAAGCCAACATCAAACAGAGCGAAGCAATGCTGGTCGAGGTGGATGGCCTGCTCGCGACGCTCGAAGAGGCCTGGATCGGGATTGCCCCGGAGATCGCGCGGATGGCAGCCCAGCCGGCCGCGGAAAGCATGAGATGACATCGAACGCAGAATATTTCGCCCGCTACGAGGCGATTGCAGCGATTTCCCGCCGCATGCTGACAGCCGCCCGGCGCGCCCTGTGGAACGATCTGGTGCTCCTGCAGGAGGAGTACCGGAACCTGGTGGAGGCGCTGCGGGACGCGGAAAACGGCGTGAAGCTGGATGAAGCCGAGCGCCTGCGCAAATACGCGCTGATCCGGCAGATTCTCGCGGACGACGCGGCGATCCGCGATCTGGCGAATCCGCGCATGGCGACGCTGTCGGCGCTGTTCGCCGGACGGCCGACTCGCCTGCTCAAGGAGTTGTACGGCGCGCGCTGAGTGTGCGCGCCGACGCCGCGACGGCTTTCTCGCATGAATCCGCCGACCGCATGCGGTTGAGCGCGCTGCCGCCAATGTGACCAAGGAACCGGCATGAACGGAATCGACACGGCCCTTACTTCGGTGCTCGCGAGCCGGGTCGACAGTCTGCTCAATATCGCGCCCGGCAGCGCGGCCGCGTCGCAAACCGGCGCGGCGGGCGTCGACACCGCGCCGACCACCGCGCCTCCCGTTGGCACGCCCGCGCCGCAGCCTTCCGCGCAAACCGCGCTGTCCGCCGTCGCGCTCGCGCTCAACGCGATCGTGCGCTCGGGCGGCGAGGCGACCCCCGCTGTACTCGGCCAGATGCCCATCTGGCCCGCCGCACCCGCGCTCGATGTCGAAGTGGGCTTGCCGCTGTTTGATACGCCGGCTGCCGGTAGTGCCGCGAACTCGACCAACACCCCAACCGCTTCGACCGCCAATCCGAACACCGCCGCGACGGCGGCCACCGCCCATGTGGCGGCGGCCCAGGTGCCGGTCGCGGCGCTTGCGGCGGCGCTCGAACAGACGGTCGGCGACAGCGGTCTTTTCTACGAAGCGCATCTCGCGCAATGGCTGGCGGGACAGCGTTCGCCCGCGACGCTTGCCGGCGAGGCGCAGAACAAGCTGGTGGCCGCCGCCGCGCAATTGCCGCTCGACTGGGCGAACGACGGCGGGGACGCGTCGCCCGCCAATCCCGCGACGCGGCAAGGCATGGGCGCCGCGCCGAATGGTCCGCCGAACGGCGCGCCGGATGCCAACGCCGCGGCTCGCGCGATGCCCTCGATCCAGACCGCGCAGGCCGCCCGTTTCGTGGCCGGCGAGGTGCTGGCGAGTTCGCTTTCCGACCTGAACGGCCAGCCCGCGCACGCCAATCCGCACGGCGCGGCCGCGCAGCCCGCCGACGGCGGCGCGTCGCAAAATCCGCAATCGATGGCGGCGGCGGTTCATCCGGCGACCGTGTCGCTGGTGCGTCAGCAACTGGATCTGCTCGCGACCGGGCAGTTTCGCTGGACCGGCGAGGCGTGGCCGGGCGCCAAGCTCGATTGGACCATCGAGCAGGAAGGCGACGAATGGGACCGCAGCGGCGGCGGTGCGGCAAGCGAGGACGACCATCCGTGGCGCACGCGTCTGACGCTGTCGCTGCCGACGCTCGGCACCGTCGATGCGGATTTGACGCTGATCGGCACGCGGCTCACGGCGCGCGTGCAGGCGAGCCCCGGCGGCGCGGCGCGGCTCGCGCAGCAGGGCGAGAGTTTTCGTCAGCGGCTCGCGGCGGCGGGCATCGAACTGAACGGCTTGACGATTCGCGAGATCGGCGGCTGCGCGCCTGTCATCGGCGCAGCCGATGCGGGCGCCGCGGCGGCTGCGCAGGCGGCGGCTTCGGCGTATGCGCGTTCCGCGTCGGCGGGTGCTCCGATGGGCGCGGCGGGCGCGGCGAGTTCGGCTGGTTCGGCTGCGGCCAAGGCCGCGAGCGGACGCCGTGCGGCGCGCGTGAGCCGCACGGAAACCGCGCCGCTCGACGATTTCGATTGGGACATGTGATGAGCCGCAAGCATCGCCGCAGCGCGGCAGCGCTCGTCTACGACGCCCAAGGCGGCGATCCCGCGCCGCGCGTGGTCGCCAAGGGCTATGGGCTGCTGGCCGACATGATCGTGCAGCGGGCCAAGGAAGCCGGCCTGTATGTGCACGAGGCGCCGGAAATGGTCTCGCTGCTGATGCAGGTGGACCTCGACGCGCGAATTCCGCCGCAGCTTTATCAGGCGGTGGCGGAATTGCTCGCGTGGCTGCATCGGCTGGAAAGCGGCGCCGAGACGCCGGCGCAGGGCGCGAATGCCGGCGCGCAGGATGTGATCGACGTGGTCGCCACCGAGATCGGCGGTAACGCCGGGCGGTGAGCGGGGTGGGGTGTGCGTCCGCTGCAACCCGCAACGTCTAATACCACTTCGTCAGTGAAACCTCGTCAGTGCAATAGCCCCCGGCCGCCGCTCACATCAAAACCGCATCATCAACTTAAGCAGCGCGTTGACCCGCTTGCCATACGGCGGCGCGATCCATCCACGGGCATTCAGACGCGCTTGCGTCAGCACCGGCTTCATCTTCGAGAAGGTCACGAAGCCTTCGTAGCCGTGATACGCGCCCATTCCGCTCGCCCCCACGCCGCCGAACGGCAGGCTTTCGCACGCGAGGTGCATCAGCGTTTCGTTGACCGCCATGCCGCCGGCGATCGTTTCGTGCGTCACGCGTTCGATGGTGGCGGCGTCGTCGGCGAATAGATACAGCGCGAGCGGACGAGGACGGGCGTTGATCCACGCGATGGCGTCGTCGAGCGTGTCGTACGGCACGATCGGCAGCAGCGGCCCGAAGATTTCCTCCCGCATCAGCGTACTGTCGTCCGGCGCCTGCGTGACCGCGATCAGCGGAAAACGGCGGCTCGCCGCATCGGGCGCGCTGTCGGTGAGCGCGTGCAGTTGCGCGCCCGCGGCCTGTGCCTCGTCGGCGAGGCGCTGCAGGCGCGCAAAGTGGCGCTCCGAAATGATCGAGGTGTAATCGCGATTGCCGGCGAAGCCGGGATACAGCTTCGCCATTCGCGCGCGCGCCCGTTCGATGAACGCCTGCTCCGTGCCGCGCGGCACCAGCACGTAATCCGGCGCGACGCAGGTTTGTCCCGCGTTGAGCGTCTTGCCGGCGACGAGGTTGTCCACCGCGTTGTCGAAGCGCGCCTGCGGGGCGATCAGCGCGGGCGATTTACCGCCCAGTTCCAGCGTGACCGGCGTCAGATGCTCCGCGGCGGCGCGCATCACTTCATGGCCGACCCTGGTCGAGCCGGTGAACAGCAAATGGTCGAACGGCTGCGCGCTGAACGCGGCGGCGAGCGCGGCGTCGCCGTTCACCACCGCGACGTGATCGCGCGCGAAAGTTTGGCCGATCAGTTGCTCGAACAGCGCCGAGGTGCGCGGCGTCAGTTCCGACATTTTGATGATCGCGCGATTGCCGGCGCTCAATGCGCTGATCAGCGGCCCGGCGGCAAGCAGCACCGGATAATTCCACGGCACGATGATGCCGACCACGCCGAGCGGCTGCGGCACGACCTTGGCGCGCGCGGGCAGCAGCCATTTGTTGGTGCGGCGGCGCTGCGCTTTCATCCAGCGTTTGCCGTGTCTGAGCGCGCCGTCGATTTCTTCCTTCACCAGCAGGAATTCGGCGAGCAGCACTTCCTCTTTCGCGCGGTTGCCGAAGTCGGCGTTCATCGCGTCGGCGAGCGCGTCGCGGTTGTCGAGCAGGACTTTGCGCAACGCCTGCAGATGCGCGGCGCGCGTGTCCCATGACGGATACGGCGCGCGCAAATAAGCATGGCGCTGCTCGCGCAGCAGCGCTTCGAGCGCGGCGACCTCCGGCAGATCGTTCTTCATGTTGGTCCTCTCCCTGATGGATATCGGAGCGCCTCTGACGATCACGCCGAAAAAGCCCGTTCGATGATCGCCGCATGATCGAACGTGACCGGCAGCGTGCCGTAGACCCGGCCGCTTTCGCCGCAGCCTTCGGCAAGACGCGTGGCGATGAAGGCGTCGGCGATCTCGCCGGGCGCGTGCTTCACGAGCAAGGTGGCCTGCGCGATCAGCACGATCTGTTGCGCGATCCGCCGCGCCGCGCCTTCGCGATGACCGGCCGGCGCGCCGAGCGTGGCGGCGAGCTTGGCGAGCGCGGCGCTCAATGCCGGATGCCCTTGCGCGTCCGCTTGCCATGCGGCGAACAGCGCCTGCGCGGCTTCCGGCTCGCGCTCCAGCGCGCGCAACACGTCGAGGCACATGACGTTGCCCGAGCCTTCCCAGATGGAATTGACCGGCGCTTCACGATAGAAGCGCGCCATCGGACCGCTTTCGACATACCCGTTGCCGCCCCACACTTCCATCGCCTCGCCGGTGAATTCCAGCGTGCGCTTGCAGACCCAATACTTCGCCGCCGGAGTGACGATGCGCCGCCATGCGCGCTCGGCGGGCGGCGCGTTCGCCGCATCGGCCGACGCCTCGAACGCGCGCGCGAGACGCATGAACAGCAGCGTGGCCGCTTCCGACTCCAACGCCAGATCGGCCAGCACGTTGCGCATCAGCGGCTGCTCGGCCAGATGCCGGCCGAACGCGCTGCGATGCCGCGCATGATGAATCGCCTGCACCAGCGCCGCGCGCATCAGCGCGGCGCTGCCGATCACGCAATCGAGCCGCGTGTAGTTCGCCATTTCGATGATGGTCGGCACGCCGCGTCCTTCGTCGCCGATCATGATGCCGAACGCGTCGAGAAATTCGACTTCGCTGCTCGCATTCGAACGGTTGCCGAGCTTGTCTTTCAGACGCTGAATCTGCACCGCGTTCTTGCTGCCGTCCGGCGCGAAGCGCGGCACGAAGAAACACGAAAGGCCTTCGTGATCGCCGGTGCGGGCGAGCACGAGGTGCGCGTCGCATTGCGGCGCGGAGAAAAACCATTTGTGACCGACGAGCCGGTATTCGCCGCCGCGCCCGCCGCCTGTGGTTGCATGGGCGCGAGTCTGGTTGCTGCGCACGTCCGAGCCGCCTTGTTTTTCGGTCATGCCCATGCCGATCATCGCCGACTTTTTCTGCGTGAGCGGCACGTCGCGCGGATCGTGCTCGCGCGTGTAGAGCTTGTCGCGCAACGTGTCGAACAACGCGGGTTCGCGCTGCAACACCGGAATGCTCGCAAAGGTCATGGTCGGCGGACAGAGCGAACCGGATTCGATTTGCGCATGCAGGAAGTAACCGGCGCAGCGCGCGGCCATCGCGCCACTTCGCGGATCGGAAAACGGCAGCGCGTGCAGACCCTCGCGCCGCAACAGCGATAACAGCGTGTCCCACGAGGGATGAAACTCCAGCGCGTCGATGCGTTCGCCGCGCGGGCTGTGCGTGAACAATTCAGGCGGATGACGATTCGCCAGCTCGGCGAGTGCGAGCGTGTCGGGCGTCGTGAGCGCCGCGCCATGCCGCAGCAGCGCGTCGCGATGCCATGCGGCGCCTTCGCGATCGAGGGCGGCGGACAACGCGGCGTCGCTCGCGAACAGGTTGTAATCCGTCAGCGGCGGGACCTGATTCGTCACTTCGTGAGTCTGGCCGAAGCTGTGCTGTTGCATGTGCTGTCTCCGTTCACCGGATGCTCACCGCGGGCTCGCCGGTGCTGATCGACGGTGTGCTGTTTGATCGCCGCGTGTCATGTCGCACGCTGGGGGACGGCGTGCGCCACGCCGTGTTTGAATGCCGCGCGCGGCCGTGCGGCCGGCGTCTGCGCGTCTTTCATCATAGGGTCGCGGGGGTGCTTCCGTTTAGAGTAACCGCTCTGACGCGAAGCCGCCGTCGCGTGGGAAGGCTCCCTACAATGCCGTGAAACACACGTAGACAAGTGTGCCGCAATAAATTGCATGGGATCGAAGTAACCGCTAAAGCGCTAACTCCGATCGGCACGAGACAGGATTCGCGAGCAACGCGGACCCATCAGGAGGAGAGGATGCAATACGACTACCTCATCGTCGGTGCAGGCTCGGGCGGTTGCTCGCTGGCGAGCCGTCTCGCCGACCACTGCCCCGACGCGACGATCGCGCTGATCGAAGCCGGCCCGCACACGCAGCGCAATCTGTTCGTCAACATGCCGGTGGGCGTGGCGGTGGTGGTGCCGAACAAGCTCAAGACCAATTATGGGTATCTGACCACGCCGCAAGCGGGACTCGGCGGACGGCAAGGCTATCAGCCACGTGGGCGCGGCTTCGGCGGATCGAGTGCGATCAACGCGATGATCTATACGCGCGGCCATCCGCTCGATTACGACGAATGGGCGCAACTGGGCTGCGAGGGCTGGTCGTGGGCGGAGGTGCTGCCTTATTTCCGCCGCGCCGAGGACAACGAGCGCGGCGCCGATGCATGGCACGGCGCTGGCGGTCCGCTGACGGTGTCCGACCTGCGCTACCGGAATCCGTTTTCGAAGCGCTTCGTGCAGGCCGCCATCGAAGCCGGCTACAAGGCGAACAGCGATTTCAACGGCGAGGACCAGGAAGGCATCGGCTTCTATCAGGTGACGCAGCGCGGCGGTCGCCGCTGCAGCGTGGCGCGCGCGTATATCTACGATCGCGCGCGCCCCAATCTCCATACGATCGCCGACGCGACGGTGCTGCGCGTCATGTTTGACGGCAAGCGCGCGAGCGGCGTCGAGATCGTGCGCGGCGGTCGCATCGAAACGCTCGAGGCACGCGCCGAGGTGGTGCTGGCGGCGGGCGCATTCAATTCGCCGCAATTGCTGATGTGCTCGGGCATCGGGCCGGCGGCGCATCTGCAAGCGCTTGGCATCGCCGTGCTGCACGATGCGCCCGAGGTCGGCCAGAACCTGATCGACCACGTCGATTTCACCATCAACAAGCGGGTTGCGTCGATCGAGCCGACCGGCTATTCGATTCGCGGCATCGCGCGATTGCTGCCGCAGTTCGTCACCTTCATGCGCCACGGGCGCGGCATGTTGTCGAGCAATGTGGCCGAGGCAGGCGGTTTTCTGAAGAGCCGTCCGACGCTTGCGCGGCCCGACCTGCAACTGCATTTTTGCGCCGCGCTGGTCGACGATCACAACCGCCATATGCATTGGGGTCATGGCTATTCGCTGCACGTGTGCGTCCTGCGGCCGAAGAGCCGCGGCAGCGTGACGCTCGCGAGCGCCGATGCACGCGTGGCGCCGGTGATCGATCCGCGTTTCTTCAGCGATTCGCGCGACCTCGATCTGCTGGTGGAAGGCACACGGATGGCGCGGCGCATTCTCGATGCGCCATCGCTCGCGCTGCACGGCGGCAGGGAACTTTATACGCATGCCGGCCAGACCGGAGACGAATTGCGCCGGACCATCGCCGAGCACGCGGACACGATCTATCACCCGGTGGCGACCTGCCGGATGGGCGGCGACGCGCGCTCGGTGGTCGATCCGCAGTTGCGCGTGCGCGGCGTGACGGGGCTGCGGATCGTGGATGCATCGGTGATGCCGACGCTGATCGGCGGCAACACCAACGCGCCGACCGTGATGATCGGCGAGCGCGCAGCCGACCTGATTGCGGCGGCTCGTCGCGAAGGAGAAACGCTGTGGGCGGCGGCGTCGGCGAATGCCGCCTGAGCGGGGTTGCGCTTGAGATCCAACGTTCAAACATAGGAGAAATTAGTCGAACGTCGGTCTATTCGTCATAAATTGTGCTGCTTCTTTTATGAGATTTTCCCGAACCTATAATCGCGCCGCCAAAAGAGGAGCGCGTCAGGTGGCGCGCTCGGGAAATTCGAGGAAGTGAAGCGATGAGCATCAATGTGATTCAGCTGATTCAGTCCGCGCTGACGGACGGGGTCGTGCAGCAACTGGGATCCCGTCTCGGACTGCCGCCGGAGGCGACGCGGAAGGTGTTTGCAACCCTTGCTCCGGCAGTGGTCGCCGGCCTGATGCAAAAGGGAGCGACGCTGGAAGGCGCGCGGTCGCTGTTCGCCACGATTCTCTCGCCCGAGGTGAACGGGCACATTGCCGAACAACTGCCGCAATTGCTCGGCAGCACCGGTGGGGTGAGCCAGCTCGAAAGCGCGGGGCGTCAGTTGCTCGAACGCGTGCTGGAACGCCGCGTCGATGCCCTCAGCGACGAGGTCGCCACGCAAACCGGCGTGCCGGCGCACGCCACGCATGCGCTGACCGGCATCGTCGGCGCAACGGTGCTCGGCGTGCTCAAGCGGCATTTCCTCGAAGCGCGCGGCAATGTCGGCCAGTTGCCCACGCTGTTGGGTCATCAATTGCCGCTCATTGCGCCGCATCTGAACGACAGCCTCATGGCCGCGCTCGGTTTGGGCGGGCTTGGCGGTTTCGCCGGCAGCGTGCTGGCGCAGTTGAAAGCGGTTTCGTCTCACGTCGACCATCCCACGCCCGCGGCCAAGCCAGGGCACCCCAGCCAGGCAACGGTCCAGGTGCCCGCCGACGCGGTGGTGCGCGAAGAGCGCCGCTCGCGCGGTTGGTTGTGGTGGCTGCTCGCGGCCATTGCGGCGGTGCTGGCTTTCCTGTTCCTGCGCGGGTGTCAAGGCGAGCAAAGCGCCACGCGCGCCAATGCGGATGCCGCGGTGGCTGCACAGCCTGCCTCGGCCGCGGCCAGCGCCGCCCCTGCGGCGAGTGCCGCCAGTGCCGCCAGTGCCGCCAGCGCCGTGGAGCAAGCGGCCGCCGCGCCCGTGCCGACCAGGGACAGTCAGCTCAGCTTCACCGTCGACGCCGCCGGCAAGCCGACCCTCACCGCAACGCTCGGTAGCGAAGCGGAACGCAAGCAGTTCATCGACGCGCTGACGCAGCGTCTCGGCGCGAACAACTTCGTCGCGAACGTCGCGATCGATGCGGACACCAAGCCGGCCGACTGGCTCGCGCGTCTCGAGGGCCTTTTGCCGTTGATGGCCCTGCCGGGCGCGGAAGCGAAAGTGGACGGCACGCGCATCGAACTGAGCGGCAGCGCGGCCAACGCGAAGCTCGGCTGGCTCGATAAGCTGAAGTCGCTGTTCGGCGCGTCGTATCAGATCGGGTCGTTCAACGTCGAGCAGGCCGTGGCCAACGCAACGGAAAGCTTCCGCGGCGCGATCAAGGGGCTGCTGGCTCCGGACAACGCATGCGCGTCAGCGGACATCGTGAAGGTGCTGAATCTGCAAGTGATCAACTTCGCGAACGCCAGCAATCAGGTGCCGGCTTCGGCGCGGGAGGACCTGAACCAGTCCGCGCAGGTGCTTGCTGCATGCGCGCGCAACGGCAAGGCCGTCAAGCTCGAAGTGGCCGGCTATTCGGACAACGTGGGCGGCGAGCAAGCCAATCTGCAACTCTCGAAGAAGCGAGCCCAAGCCATCCGCGCGCATCTCGTCAAGGCTGGCGTGCCGGCTGATTCGCTGATCGCGCAGGGTTACGGCGATGCGCGTCCGGTCGCGAGCAACGATACGGCGAGCGGCCGTTTCGCCAACCGCCGCATCGAGTTCGTCGCGCAGCAGTAAGCGCGCCTTCGTCGAGCGTTTGTGCCATGCCGCCCGGCTCGCGCCAGGCGGCATTTTTCATTTGACGGGCGGTGTCGGAGCGGGCGCGGTAATGCCTGCGATGTCCGTGATCCCCGTAATTCCCTTGATCCCGATACCCGGCCCCAGCATGAAATCATCGCCGGCCTGGCCCGGCAGCGTCTCGCGCGCCACCTCGAGCCACGCGCGCGCGGCGTGCGACAGATAGCCGTTGCGGCGCCAGCCGATCGCCATTTCCCACGGAATTTCCGGATCCACGACCGGCCGGCAGGTGAACTGCGCGGCATCGAGCCGCCGGCAATAGGGCGCGGGCAGCAGCGCGATGCCGACGCCGGCCAGCACCAGCGCCGCCATGAAATCCCAATGACCGCTGCGTCCGACGATGGTCGGCGCAAAGCCGGCCGCGCGGCAGGCATTCAACACCACGTCGTTGAGCGCGAGGCTCTCGCCGTAGAACACGAACGGCTCGTTGGCGAGTTGGGCGAGCGGCACCTCGTGCAGATCGTCCCAGCGCGAGCCGGTGCGCGCGACGAGCCATAGCAACTGGTGTGTGATCGGCAGCACGTCGATGTTTTCGGGGTCGACCGGCTGCAGCACGCCGCCCAGTTCCAGTTCACCGTTGATCAGCGCCGTTTCGATCGCGCGCGAGCCTTGCTCGAACAGCTTGAGGTCGATTTTCGGGTAGCGTTGGCGGAACGCGGCGATGGTGGGCGTGAAAAGCGAACCGCCCATCGGCGGAATGCCGATGGTGAGTTCGCCGCGGCCGAGCGTGTCGAGATCGTTCAGTTCGGCCTGCAATTGCGCGTGCGCCGCCAGCACGTCCTGGCCGCGCTGGTAGACGATCCGGCCGGCGTCGGTCAGCACCATCTGACGGCCGTCACGCAACAGCAGCGGAGAGCCGATTTCGTCCTCCAGCGACTTGACCATCTTGCTGATGGTGGGCTGCGTCACGAACATCTGCTCGGCTGCCACGGTGAAGCTCTGTTGGCGTACCACTTCGACGAAATACCGCAGCGCACGTAGTTCCACGATCTCCGGCTCCAGAATTCCAGATTGGAATGACCGGCATGATTGTAAGTCACCATATTTATGCGGCAGCGCGCGCGGGGGCCGCGCGGCTTTTCAGGATGCTTGCCGTTTCAGCGCGGATAAGATTGGCGGCTTTCCACCGTCGGCGCCCTGGCGCAGGTCCTCATCATGAAGCCCATTTCGATCATCATTCCCTGCTACAACGGCGCCGCGACGGTTGTCCGTGCGCTGCGCAGCGGCCAGATTCAGCCCGAAGTCGCGCAGATCATCGTCGTCGACGACGGTTCGACCGACGCGTCGGCCGACATCGTGGCCGAGTGCGGCAGCCTCGATCCGCGCGTGGGCCTGTTGCGAATGCCTCAAAACGGCGGCCCCGCGCGGGCGCGCAACTGGGGCGCGCTGCATGCTTCACACGATCTGCTTGCCTTCCTCGACGCCGACGACGAATACCTGCCCGGCGCGCTTGCCGCGGCAAGCTCGTTTCTCGCGAAGAACCCGACAGAAGTGTCCGTGCGGCTCGACGTCGAATACACCGGTTTTCCAGCCGACATCACCGGCCACGCCGATTTCGCCAAACACGCCGCGACGCTCAGCAATACGGTGCCGAGCAGCCTGATCATTCGCCGCGCGGCCTACGCCGCGCTCGGCGGTTTCCCAATGGACGACGCGTTTCGCGTTCGAGGCGGCGAAGACGGCGCGTTTTCGTGGGCGCTGCGCGACATTTTCGGCAATCGTCGCCTCGACGATGCGAAGCGCGTGCGCATGCATTACCACGCGGGCATCCACGCCGAGCGCTACTTCCGCATCGCGCTCGGGCTGGCCACCGTGCATCCCGCCGACGTCGCCGATGCGTTCAGGTATTCGAGGCAGTTTGTCGAGACCGCGCGGGCAGGCATCGCGCAACTGCGAACGGCGAACATGGCGCAGGAGCCCGCCGCGCCCGCTGTATAACGCGCAGGCCGCTCGGCCGCGCAACGCCCATCAATCACGGGGACGCCCGCCCAGCCGTTCCCCGCAGCGGTTTTCCGTATCCGGAAAACAACCCGCTCGCATACCCGATCCACGCCCCGAAGCCATCTCGATTTGCTACAATCGCCGTTCGTCTTCGAGGAGCGTTGCGACGGGTACCGCGAATCTGCATTCGCCGGCCGCCCGCCAGGCTCGAAGGCTTCAATCGGAAGGGTCGGATGCGCGTCGCGCGTTTCGATCCACCGCATCGAACCGCGCTCACGTCAAATTTCTAGTCAATTTCTTAGAAAGGAGGGCGTGATGAACGCCGCAGTTATCGATTCCCAAGCTTCCCAGGATTACATCGTTGCCGACATGTCGCTTGCCGACTGGGGTCGCAAGGAACTGAACATTGCCGAGACGGAAATGCCCGGCCTCGTGCAAACGCGCGAAGAATACAAGGCGCAGCAGCCGCTCAAGGGCGCGCGCATCGCGGGTTCGCTGCATATGACCATTCAGACCGGCGTGCTGATCGAGACGCTGACCGCGCTCGGCGCCGACGTGCGCTGGGCATCGTGCAACATCTTCTCGACGCAGGACCACGCCGCCGCCGCGATCGCCAAGGCCGGCACGCCGGTGTTCGCGTTCAAGGGCGAATCGCTCGACGAATACTGGGAATTCTCGCACCGCATTTTCGAATGGCCGAACGGCGAATTCGCCAATATGATCCTCGACGACGGCGGGGACGCCACGTTGCTGCTGATTCTCGGCTCGAAGGCGGAGAAAGACCGTTCGGTGATCGCCAAGCCGACCAACGAAGAAGAAGTCGCGCTGTACAAGTCGATCGAACGTCATCTGGACGCGGACCCGACGTGGTACTCCACGCGCCTCGCGCACATCAAGGGCGTGACGGAAGAAACCACCACCGGCGTGCACCGTCTGTATCAGATGGAAAAGGAAGGCCGCCTGCCGTTCCCGGCCATCAACGTGAACGACTCGGTCACCAAGTCGAAATTCGACAACCTGTATGGCTGCCGCGAGTCGCTGGTCGACGGCATCAAGCGCGCAACCGACGTGATGATCGCGGGCAAGATCGCGGTGGTGGCCGGTTACGGCGACGTGGGCAAGGGCTGCGCGCAATCGCTGCGCGGCCTGGGCGCGACGGTGTGGGTCACCGAAATCGATCCGATCTGCGCGCTGCAAGCGGCGATGGAAGGCTACCGCGTCGTGACGATGGAATACGCGGCGGACAAGGCCGACATCTTCGTGACGGCCACCGGCAATTACCACGTGATCAACCACGATCACATGAAGGCGATGCGCCACAACGCGATCGTCTGCAACATCGGTCACTTCGATTCGGAAATCGACGTGGCGTCGACGCGCCAGTACCAGTGGGACAACATCAAGCCGCAAGTCGACCACATCATTTTCCCGGACGGCAAGCGCGTGATCCTGCTGGCCGAAGGCCGTCTGGTGAACCTCGGCTGCGCGACCGGCCACCCGTCGTTCGTGATGTCGAACTCGTTCACGAACCAGACGCTCGCGCAGATCGAACTGTTCACGCAAGGCGACAAGTACGAGAACAAGGTGTACGTGCTGCCGAAGCATCTGGACGAGAAGGTGGCGCGCCTGCATCTGGCGCGCATCGGCGCGAACCTCACGGTGCTCTCCGACGCGCAGGCCGGTTATATCGGCGTCGACAAGAACGGCCCGTTCAAGCCGAACCACTACCGCTATTAAAGATGCGGGCGGTCTGAAAGCATGACGGTTTAAGCACGAGGCGGCGCACGATGCGCCGCCTCGTTCACCATGCCCGCCTTCCCGTTCAATGGACATCCTGCCTGCAAGGAGCTCTACATGACCGTGCTGCTGACCTGGCTGATCAACGCGCTTGCGCTGCTGATCATCACCTACCTCGTTCCGTCGATTCATATCCGCAGTTTCGGCACCGCATTGATCGTCGCGGTGGTGCTCGGATTGATCAATACGATTCTGCGGCCGGTGCTGATTCTGCTGACGCTGCCCGTCACGATCCTCACGCTCGGAATCTTCATTCTGGTGGTCAATGCGCTGTGCTTCTGGCTGGGCGCGTCGCTGCTGAAGGGCTTCGAGGTGTCGGGTTTCTGGTCGGCGTTCTTCGGCTCGATTCTGTACAGCATCGTTTCATGGCTGCTGTCCGCACTTATTTTCGGCAACCGCAGTCTCGGTTGATTGACTGAACCATGAACCCGATCGAACTTTCATTCGAATTCTTCCCGCCGAAAACGCAGGAAGGCGTCGATAAGCTGCGCGCCACGCGCACGCAGCTCGCGTTGCTCAAGCCGAAGTTCGTGTCCGTCACGTTCGGCGCCGGCGGCTCGACGCAACAGGGCACGCTCGATACCGTCGTCGATATGGCGAAGGAAGGCCTCGAGGCGGCGCCGCACCTGTCGTGCATCGGCTCCTCGAAAGAGAGCCTGCGCGCGATCCTCAACGAGTACCGCGCGCATGGCATCCGCCATATCGTCGCGCTGCGCGGCGATCTGCCGTCCGGCATGGGCGCGGTCGGCGAATTGCGCTATGCGTCGGAACTGGTGAGCTTTATCCGCGCCGAATTCGGCGACTGGTTCTGGATCGAGGTGGCCGGCTACCCGGAGTACCATCCGCAGTCGCGCTCGCCCGATCACGATCTGGCGAACTTCGCCCGCAAGGTGAAGGCCGGCGCCAATTCGGCGATCACGCAGTACTTCTTCAACGCGGACGCGTACTTCCGTTTCGTCGACGACGCCAGGAAGCTCGGCGTCGACGTGCCGATCGTGCCCGGCATCATGCCGATCACGAACTTCTCGCAACTCATGCGTTTCTCGGAGATGTGCGGCGCGGAAGTGCCGCGCTGGGTCGCGCGCCGGCTGGAGAGCTTCGGCGACGACCGTGAGGCGATTCGCGCGTTCGGTCTCGACGTGGTGACGGACCTGTGCCGGCGTCTGATCGACGCCAAGGTGCCGGGCCTGCACTTCTACACGCTGAACGGCGCCGCGGCGACCAAGGCGATCTGCGAACGGCTGGGCGTGTAAGACGCCTGGAAGTCCCGGCGCCGATTTGATGGATGAAAACCGCGCGGCCTACCCGGCCGCGCGGTTTTTTTTTGCGTCGAAAGAAATGGCGCGCACGGAAATCCGTGGCGGGGCAGCGTCGCCGCCAACGGCAACGCCGCCGGGAAGCTCGACTCGCAAATCCGCACGACGCGTCACAAAGCGATCCATTCCGTCTCACCTTGCAACACGTAAGCCCGCATTGAAGCCGTTTTTTGTGCTGTCTATGATCGAGGCGCAGCTGACGTGGCTGCCGTGCGGAGAACGTGATGACAGTATCCAGGTTGCTGTTTGCAGTTCGCCATATCTGCCTTTCCGCGTTGAGCGCCTGCGCGGTGCTCTCTGCCGGCCTCGCGCCCGCGGGCGCCGCCACCTTGCCCGACAAAACGCTCGTGTTCTGCTCCGAGGGCAGTCCCGCGGGCTTCGACACCGCGCAATACACCACCAGCGTCGAGTTCAGCGCGGGCTCGTACACCGTCTACAACCGGTTGATCGAGTTCGCGCACGGCAGCACCGATATCGAACCGGGCCTCGCCGATAAATGGGATGTCTCGCCCGACGGCCTGACCTACACCTTCCATCTGCGGCGCGGCGTGAAGTTTCAGACCACGCCGTTCTTCAAGCCGACCCGCGAATTCAACGCGGACGACGTCGTCTTCACCTATCAGCGGATGCTCGATCCCGAACAGCCTTTCCGCAAGGCGTACCCGGTGCCGTTCCCGTATTTCTCCGATCTCGGGCTCGCCAGGAACATCACGAAGGTCGAGAAGCTCGATCCGTACACCGTGCGCTTCACGCTGAAGGAAGTCGATGCGCCGTTTTTGCAGCAGATCGCGATGCCGTTCGCGTCGATTCTCTCGGCCGAATATGGCGATCAGTTGTTGAAGGCGGGTAAGGCGTCGGACATCAACCAGTATCCGGTCGGCACCGGCCCGTTCATTTTCCGCAGCTATACCAAGGACGACTCGATCCGCTTCGACGGCAATCCCGATTACTGGAAACCTGGCGTCGTGAGAGTCAGCAAGCTGATATTCGCGATCACGGTGGACCCGGCGGTGCGTCTGCAAAAACTGAAACGCGGCGAATGCCAGGTGATGGCGTATCCGCGGCCCGCCGACATTCCGGCGGTGAAAGCCGACGCATCGCTCGCCATGCCGAGCCAGGTGGGCTTCAACCTGGGCTACATCGCCTACAACAACACCAAAAAGCCGCTCGACAATCTGCTGGTGCGCCGCGCGCTCGATATGTCGATCAACAAGAAAGCAATCATCGACTCGGTCTACCAGGGCGCCGGCCAGGCGGCGACCAACCCCATGCCGCCGACGCAATGGGGCTACGACAAGAATCTGAAGGACGCGCCTTACGACGTCGACAAAGCGAAAGCGCTGCTCAAACAGGCGGGCTATCCCGACGGCTTCGACCTGACGCTGTGGGCCATGCCGGTTCAGCGGCCGTACAACCCCAACGCGCGGCTGATGGCGGAAATGCTGCAAGCCGATTGGGCGAAGATCGGCGTGAAGGTGAAGATCGCCACCTACGAATGGGGCGAGTACATTCGCCGCGGCCATTCCGGCGAGCACGAAGCGATGCTGATCGGATGGACCGGCGACTACGGCGATCCCGACAACTGGCTCGGGGTTCTGCTCGGCTGCGATGCGGTCAACGGCAGCAATTTTTCCAAATGGTGCTACAAGCCTTACGACGACCTGATCAGAAAAGGCCGCGGCACGACCGATCTGGCCGAACGCACGAAGGCCTATACGGAAGCCCAGGAGGTCTTCAAGGACCAGGTGCCGTTCACGCCGATTGCCCACTCCACGGTCTATCAGCCGATCAGCAAGAACGTGACGGGCTTCAAGATCGACCCGTTCGGCCCGACGCAATTCATGAACGTCGGCCTGAAATGACCGCCCGCGGGCCGCTTTCTGTCGAGCCCGCCCTCTAAAGCCGCACGCTCCGGCCAGCGCCGGCGTGCGGCTACGCGTATGCCTCATTGGGTTTCCGATCGTCTACCCAGGAAATTTCGTCCGCTTGTTGCTGTGAGCCAAGCTCAAGTAATATCGCGCTACGCCGGCGACAGCCGGCCCCGAACCTGGAGGAAACATGAAGCAAAACAATCTGTTGCGCGCCGCGCGTGTTACGACGCTCGTCGCTGCCGCAGCGGCATCGATGCTAGGCGCAAGCGTTGCGCGCGCTGAGATTCCGAATAAAACCCTGGTTTACTGCTCAGAAGGCAGCCCTGCGGGTTTCGATCCGGCCCAATACACCACGGGCACCGATTTCACGGCTAACACGTTCACGGTCTACAACCGCCTCGTCGAATTCGAACGCGGCGGCACCAAGGTCGAACCCGGTCTCGCCGAAAAGTGGGATGTCTCGGCGGACGGCAAGACCTATACGTTCCATCTGCGCCACGGCGTGAAGTTCCAGACCACGTCGTTCTTCAAGCCCACGCGAGAATTCAATGCGGACGACGTCGTGTTCACGTTCCAGCGCATGCTGGATACGAACCAGCCGTTCCGCAAGGCGTACCCCGTGCAGTTCCCGTACTTCACGGACATGGGCCTCGACAAGCTGATCACCAGCGTCGAAAAGGTCGATCCCTATACGGTCAAGTTCACGCTGAAGGAAGTCAACGCGCCGTTCATCCAGAACATGGCGATGGAATATGCGTCGATTCTCTCCAGCGAATACGGCGATCAGTTGCTGAAGGCCGGCAAGGCGGCCGACATCAACCAGTTCCCGGTCGGCACAGGGCCGTTCATCTTCCGCAGCTACACGAAAGACGCGACGATCCGCTTCGACGGCAATCCCGATTACTGGAAGCCGAACACCGTCAAGATCTCCAAGCTGATCTTCTCGATCACGCCGGACGCCGGCGTGCGCGTGCAGAAGATCAAGCGCGACGAATGCCAGGTGATGAGCTATCCGCGTCCGGCCGACATCGCGCCGCTGAAGGCCGAAGCGAACATCGCGATGCCGTCGCAGCCGGGCTTCAATCTCGGCTATCTCGCGTACAACGTGTCGCACAAGCCGGTGGACAAGGTCGAGGTGCGCCAGGCGCTCGACATGGCGATCAACAAGAAGGCGATCATCGACTCGGTGTATCAAGGCGCAGGCCAGGCCGCGACGAACCCGATGCCGCCGACTCAATGGTCGTATGACAAGAACCTGAAGGCCGCGTCGTTCGACACGGCGAAAGCCAAGGCCCTGCTCGCGAAGGCCGGCTATCCGAACGGCTTCGAACTCACGCTGTGGGCGATGCCGGTGCAGCGCGCGTACAACCCCAACGCCCGCCTGATGGCGGAAATGATCCAGGCCGACTGGGCCAAGATCGGCGTGAAGGCGAAGATCGTCACGTATGAGTGGGGCGAGTACATCAAGCGCGCGCATGCGGGTGAAGACGACACGATGCTGATCGGCTGGACCGGCGACAATGGCGATCCGGACAACTGGCTCGGCACGCTGCTCGGCTGCGATGCGGTGAACGGCAACAACTTCTCGAAGTGGTGCCACAAGCCGTTCGACGATCTGATCCAGAAGGGCCGCGTCACGTCCGATCAGGGCGCGCGCACCACGGCTTACACGCAGGCGCAGCAGATCTTCGCGCAGCAACTGCCGTTCTCGCCGATCGCTCACTCGACCGTGTACCAGCCTGTCAGCAAGAAGGTGGTCGACATGCGCATCGAGCCGCTCGGTTATGCGCGCTTCGACGGCGTGAGCGTCAAGTAATAGAGTCAAGCCTACGCAGTAGCTTTTCGCACGGTTAGAAAACTGGTCGAAATGGTCCGGCGGCCGGGGTCACAAGCCCTCGTCGCCGGTTGCGTTTTTTCTTCATCAAGACCATAGGGACGAACCATGTTCCGCTTTGTTTTGCGCCGCATCGGCATGGTGATACCGACGTTCATCGGCATCACGATCCTTGCGTTCGCGCTGATTCACCTGATACCGGGCGATCCCATCGAAGTGATGATGGGCGAGCGCGGCGTCGATCCGGCCATGCATGCCGCCGCGATGCACCGGCTGGGGCTCGACGAGCCGCTGCCCATGCAATACATCCACTACATCGGCCGCGCGCTGCACGGCGACCTCGGCACCTCGATCATCACCAATACCAGCGTGATGGGCGAATTCCTCGCACGCTTTCCCGCCACCGTCGAACTGTCGATCTGCGCGATGCTGTTCGCGCTGATCGTCGGCTTGCCGGCGGGCGTGTTCGCGGCGTTGCGGCGCGGCACGGTGGTCGATCACGGCGTGATGGGCACGGCCCTGACCGGCTACTCGATGCCGATTTTCTGGTGGGGCTTGATCCTCATCATGGTGTTCTCGGTGAAGCTCGGCTGGACGCCGGTGTCGGGCCGCATCGCGGTCGAATACGACATTCCGCACGTGACCGGCTTCATGCTGATCGACGCAATGATGTCCACCGACGAAGGCGCGTTCAAATCCGCGCTGAGCCATCTGATCCTGCCCGCCATCGTGCTCGGCACGATTCCGCTGGCGGTGGTCGCGCGCATGACGCGCTCGTCGATGCTCGAAGTGCTGCGCGAGGACTACATCCGCACCGCGCGGGCGAAGGGCTTGCCGCCTGGGCGCGTGATCGTCGTGCATGCGTTGCGCAATGCGCTGATTCCGGTGGTGACGGTGATCGGCTTGCAGGTCGGCACGCTGCTCGCGGGCGCGGTGCTGACCGAGACACTGTTTTCGTGGCCGGGTATCGGCAAATGGCTGATCGACGCGATCGGCCGGCGCGATTATCCGGTGGTGCAGGGCGGTATCCTGATGATCGCTACGCTCGTGATCGTCGTGAACCTCGTCGTCGATCTGTTGTACGGCGTGTTGAACCCGCGCATTCGCCATACGAGGTAAAGAATATGAACCCCCACGCTCACTTGCGTTCGCTGCCCCTCAAGGGGGCGCATGCCTCCCTTGAGGCGGCTCGGCGGGAGGCATGACCATGGCAGACATTCAAAACACAGTCCCCACAGCGGTCACGCCGCCCAGCGGCCGCGCGATCGCGGCCCGCGAATTCTGGGCGAATTTCTCGCGCAACCGCGGCGCGGTCAGCGCCGGCATCGTCGTGCTGGTGCTGATTTTCGTCGCGATCTTCGCGCCCTTGATCGCGCCGCATAGCCCGATCGAACAATATCGCGACTTCGTCAAGATTCCGCCCGCATGGCTCGAAGGTGGCAACTGGAAGTTCATTCTCGGCACCGACGAAGCGGGCCGCGACATCCTCTCGCGCCTGATGTACGGCGCGCGTCTGTCGTTCTGGATCGGCTTCGTCTCGGTCGTGCTCGCGCTGATTCCGGGCGTGGTGCTCGGCCTGATCGCGGCGTTCTTCGAGAAGTGGGCCGATACGCCGATCATGCGCATCATGGACGTGCTGCTCGCGTTGCCGTCGCTGCTGCTGGCCGTCGCGGTGGTGGCGATCATCGGTCCGGGTCTCGTCAACACGATGCTGGCGATCGCGATCGTCGCGTTGCCGGGTTATGTGCGCCTGACGCGCGCTTCCGCGCAAGGCGAGTTGCAGAAGGAATACGTGACGGCTTCGCGCGTCGCGGGCGCCGGCACGCTGCGCCTGATGTTCTCGCAGGTGTTGCCGAACTGCACCGCGCCGCTGATCGTGCAGGCCACGCTCGGCTTTTCGTCGGCGATTCTCGATGCGGCCGCGCTCGGCTTCCTCGGTCTCGGCGTGCAGCCGCCTTCAGCGGAGTGGGGCGCGATGCTCGCCTCGGCGCGCGATTACATCGACAGCGCCTGGTGGATCGTCACGATGCCGGGCCTCTCCATCCTGATCTCGGTGCTCGCGATCAATCTGCTCGGCGACGGGCTGCGCGACGCACTCGATCCCAAACTGAAACGGATGGCCTGAAATGGATAGTTTATTGACCATCCGCAATCTGGCGGTGAACTTCAACGGACTACCCGCGGTCGATCGAATCAATCTCGACGTCGCGCCGGGCGAAGTGGTCGGCGTGGTCGGCGAATCCGGCTCGGGCAAGAGCGTCACGATGATGGCGCTGATGGGCCTGATCGACGCGCCCGGCAAGGTCACCGCGGATGAGATCACCTTCAACGGCAAGAATCTGCTGACGGCGTCGGCGAAGGAACGCCGCAGGATCATCGGCAAGGACATCGCGATGGTGTTCCAGGACGCGCTCACCAGTCTGAATCCGAGCTACACGGTCGGCTATCAGATCAAGGAAGTGCTGAAGCTGCACGAAGGCTTGCGCGGCGACGCACTGCACAGGCGCGCGCTGGAACTGCTCGATCAGGTCGGCATTCCGGACGCGAGGAACCGCATCGGTTCGTTTCCGCATCAAATGTCGGGCGGCATGAACCAGCGCGTGATGATCGCCATGGCGATCGCCTGCAATCCCAGGCTGCTGATCGCCGACGAGCCGACCACCGCGCTCGACGTGACCATCCAGGCGCAGATCATGGAACTGCTGATGCGCCTGCAGAAGGAGCGCGGCATGGCGCTCGTGCTGATCTCGCACGACCTGGCAGTGGTGTCCGAGGTCGCGCAGCGCGTCGCGGTCATGTACGCTGGCGAAGTGATCGAGACCAATCGCGTGCCGGATATCTTCGCCGCGCCGCATCATCCGTATACGGAGGCGTTGCTGGCGGCGATTCCCGAGCACAACGTCGGCGCGGTGCGGCTCGCCGCCTTGCCGGGCATGGTGCCGGGGCGCGACGACCGGCCTAAGGGGTGTCTGTTCGCGCCGCGCTGCAAGTACGTGGTGGACGACTGCACCAAGGCGCGGCCGGCGCTCGCGCCGATGCAAGGTCACGCCGAAGTGGCGCGCGTGCGCTGCATCAAACCCCTGAACCTGAGCGGCGACGCCAACGTTCACACCCGTGGAGGCGCACGATGAACGCAGTACTCGAAACGCGGCGCCAGTCGGACCATGCGGGCGATCACGTGCTGGTCGCCGACAAGCTCGCGCGTTACTACACGGTCAAGCGCGGCATGTTCGCTCACGGCACGGTGAAGGCGCTCAACGGCGTTTCGTTCGCGCTCGAGCGCGGCAAGACGCTGGCGGTGGTCGGCGAATCCGGCTGCGGCAAGTCCACGCTCGCGCGTCAACTCACGATGATCGAGGCGCCCAGCGCCGGCCGTCTGCTGATCGACGGTGAAGATGTCGCGGGCGCCGATCGCGAGCGGATCGCCGCGCTGCGGCGGCGCGTGCAGATGGTGTTCCAGAATCCGTTTGCGTCGCTGAATCCGCGTAAAACCGTCGAGCAGACGCTCGGCGAGCCGCTCGCGATCAACACGCAACTGAGCGCCACAGAACGCGCCGAGCGGATCGCGCAGATGATGCGCACCGTCGGTCTGCGCCCCGAACATGCGAAGCGCTATCCGCATATGTTCTCCGGCGGCCAGCGGCAACGCGTGGCGATTGCGCGCGCGATGATTCTCGATCCGCAGATCGTGGTTGCCGATGAGCCGGTGTCCGCGCTCGATGTGTCGATCCAGGCGCAGATTCTGAATCTGTTCATGGATTTGCAGGAGCAGTTCAAGACGAGCTATGTGTTCATCTCGCACAACCTCTCGGTGGTCGAGCATATCGCCGACGACGTGATGGTGATGTACTTCGGCGGCGTGGCGGAGCTCGGCGACAAGAAGCGGATTTTCTCGAAACCGCGCCATCCTTATACGCGTGCGTTGATGTCGGCCACGCCGTCGATCTTCGAGGCGGATCGCACCATCAAGATCAAGCTGCAGGGTGAGATGCCCTCGCCGCTGAATCCGCCGTCCGGCTGTACGTTCCATCTGCGCTGTCCTTACGTGATCGACCGTTGCCGCAGCGAGGAACCGAAGCTGCGCGAAGTGGATGGCCGTCAGGTCTCGTGTCACCGCGCCGAGGAGGTGGGGGACGTGGATGCCTGATGTGGTGGCGGCGCGTCGTCTTGCGCGCCGCTCGCGTGATGGCGGCCGTAGCGTCGCTTTTGCGCGGCGCTGGGGCGCGCGCGCACTGACCGGTGCCGCGCTCCTCGGCGTTTGTTCCATCTTTCATTTGAGCGCGGGGCCGATCGGCGTCGCGCATGCCGCGGGCGCCGCCGCCAATACGCCCGCTCAGGCCGGGCGCCCTTTATTGCCGGTGCCCAATCAGCCGGCGCCGCCGCGCGCCACCTTACCCGGCTTCAATCCGCCGCCCGCCACGTCGGGCACCACCGCGAGCGGCCCGGTGCGCACGCAGCCGGCACGCATGCCGTTCTACGTCGCGACGCGCGGCGCCACGACCCTCTACGTGCTCGGCACGCTGCACGTGGGCGATCCCGCCGACTACCCCGTCAAGCAGCCGTTCCGCCCGGCGATCATGGGCGCGCTGGCCGCCTCGCCGACGCTCGCGCTCGAACTCTCGCCCGACGAACTGCTCGTTTCGCAAGACGACGTATCGAAGTACGGCGTATGCCGGCGCGACTGTCTGCCCGGCTTGCTACCCGAACCGTTGTGGCACAAGCTCGCCTGGCGTCTGCGCGGCAATCGCGCCGCGCTGGATGAAATCAGGAAGATGCGGCCGTGGCTCGCTTCGTTGCTCGTCGAAACCTACGATTCGCTCAGCGCCGGTTTGCAAACCGAATACGGCACGGAAGCCCAGTTGCAGAACGTGTATCTCAAGACGCGCGGCAAGATCGTCGGCCTCGAGACCTTGCCGCAGCAGATGCGAGCGTTTACGAGCCTCACGCTCGCGCAGCAGCGCGAAATGCTGGCGCAGGATCTCGCGCAGACGCCGGCGGAAAACGTCGCGGACGTGCGGACCTTGCATCGCCTGTGGCGCGTGGGCGATGCCGATGCGATCGCCGCGTGGCAGGCCGCGAAGTCGGAGAAACTGGCGCGCGACAAGCGCATCTCCGATTCGATCGACAACAAGATCGTCTACGACCGGAACCGGCGCTTCGTGTCGCGCATGCTGCTGATCGCCGCGCCCAACAAACCGGTGTTCGTGGCGATCGGCACACTGCATCTGGGCGGCCGCAAAGGTGTCCTGCAGCTTTTGCGGCAGCGCGGATTCGTGGTGGAGGCGGGGTGAGGTTTGTTTGTCCCTGACATTCCCTCATGCTTGCGCCGCGCACGATGGTCGGTTTTCTCCGAGTCCGTATAGCCCGTTCGGCCAGGTTAGGAACGGGCCTTCTCCGTGCCAGTCTGACGCTCACTTTCGCCGCGTACCGCTCGCAGTCTTCCAGGACCGCCGAGTGCTGTGTACGTGTTATAGTGTATGTACAAACGTCAATACGGGTGCCGCGTGCGTGTCGAGTGGGATGAAGCCAAGAATCAGATCAACATTCGCAAGCATGGCATCGACTTCAGAGACGCCATCAACGTGTTCAATCATCCGGTGCTCACCGCATTGGATCAGCGCAACGACTACGGTGAGGACCGCTGGATCGCACTCGGTTGGATGGCGGCTATCGTAGGTGTGGTGGTGTATGTCGAGCGCGATATGGACGTGGTCCGCATCATCTCGGCGCGCAAGGCCACGAGACACGAAGTCACGCGTTACAAGCGCAGCATCTGGCATTGACGAGGTATCTTCGGCAATCGCCGAAAAACGAACACGGGCGGAAATGATGAGCAAACCAACAGGAACGGACTGGAAGCGACTCGCGAAGGCAGACGACGCACATATCGACACAAGCGACGTGCCCGAGTTGGGTGACGATTTTTTCGAGCAGGCGGAACTGCATCTGCCGCCGAAGCAGGCCGTCACCATGCGCCTCGATGCGGACGTACTGAGCTGGTTCAAGGAGCAGGGTGCGGGCTATCAGACGCGCATCAACAAGCTGTTGCGCGCCTATATGCTGGCGCATCAGCGGCGCGCCCTCAAGTAGGGGCGGCGTCGCATCCCGTCTGCGAGTGATCGCTGGAAGGCGCTCCTCCCGAGCGCCCGCGCCGAAGCATGCGGCTCCGGCGCAACTTGCGCGTGATCAATTGCCCGCGCGGAGTTCCTCGGACACCTGCTTGACCACCGGCGCCCAGTCCCCCAACGTCGTCTGCCGGAACAGTTTCATGCCGGGATACCACGGCGAATCGCTGCGCGTCTCGAGCCAGCGCCAGTCGGAGTTGGCGGGCAGCAGCGTCCACACCGGCTTGCCGAGCGCCGCCGCGAGATGCGCGACGGCGGTGTCCACGGTGATCACCAGATCGAGATTCATGATGAGCGCGGCGGTGTCGTCGAAGTCATGCAGGTCGGCGGTGAAGTCGTGAGCGCGGAATGCCGCCGGCGCGTCGGCCAACTGCGCGTGCGCCGGGCCTTTTTGCAACGCGTGCCAGGCAACGTTCTTCAGCGAACTTAGCGCGCTCAGATCCGCCAGTTCGGCCGAGCGGTAGCGGTCGTTGCCGAAAGTCGAACTGCCGGCCCACGCCAGGCCTACTTTACGTTTCGATTTATCGCCCGCGTTGACCCGCTTGCGCCATGCCTTGGTCTTCGCTTTGTCGGCGAACAGGTACGGCACTTCAGCCGGAATGGCGGACAACTCCATGCCGATGCACGACGGTACGCTCATCATCGGCACCCAGAAATCGTATGGCTCTTCGGGCTGGCCACTGAACGCGCGGTGCACGCCCGGTGCGCGTTCGAGCAGCGGCAGCAGCGGCTCGCGCACGCGAATGTCGACAGTCGCGCCGAGTTGCTCGAGCACGCGCGCAAAGCGCAGGAACTGGAAGTGATCGCCGAAACCCTGTTCGCCGACGATCAGCAGACGACGCCCCTCGAGCGGCTCGCCGCGCCATTCGGGCACGCCCGGAATCGCGATCGCTTCATAGTCGCGCTTGCGCCAGCGCTGCGCGAATTCGGCCCAGCCTTGTTTGTAATCGCCTCGCTTGAGCAACAGCCATGCGAGATTCTGATGCGCGTCCGCATGGTCGGGTGCGAGTTGCAGCGCCTGACGATAGAAGCCTTCTTCTTCATCGAGCCGGCCTTGCGCGCCGAGCGAACCGCCGAGGCACACCAGATTGGTCGGGTTGGGTTTGAACTCAACCGCGCGCCGGTAGTGCGATTCGGCGCCCGCATAGTCGCCGAGCTTGCCGATCAGGCTGCCGAGGTTGATATGCGCCTCGGCGTAATGCGGGCGCAGCGCCAGCGCCTGTTCGAAACTGGCGATGGCCGCTTCGCGGTCGTCGCGTGCGTTGTGCGCATTGCCCGCATTGAAGTGCGCTTCCGCCGACTCGGGGTCGAGCGACAAGGCGTCGCGATAGCACGCCAGAGCTTCGTCGTAACGGGCGAGCTTGCTCAGCACCGTGCCGAGGTTCAAATGCGCGTCGACCATGCCGGGGTTCGACGCCAGCGCCAGCCGGTATTGTTCGACCGCTTCGTCGAAGGAGCCTTGCGCTTGCAGCGCGACGCCGAAATTGCTGCGAGCGTCGGCGAAGTCCGGCTGGATCTGCAACGCCTGGTCGTAGCAGATCATCGCTTCGTCGAGATGGCCGAGGGCGGCGGCCACGAGTCCGCGGTTGCTCCAGCATGCGGCGTCGGTGCGATCGAGCTTGAGCGCCTCGTTCATCAACCGGGCGGCGACCTCGTGATTGCCGCGCTGACGTTGCAGCACGCCGAAATAGTGCAGCGCGTCGACATGGGACGGATCGAGCGCGAGTGCTTCACGATAAAACGGTTCGGCGGCGTCGAGCTGACCGGTCTGGTGTGCCGCGAGCGCGGCTTCGATCAATGACGCGAGGTGGGAGGGCGATGGCGCATCGGTGCGCACAGCGTCGGGGTGGGATTGACGTTCCATGAGGGACCTGCTGGAAGGCGCCGGCGGCGCGCGCTGCGCGCGCCGGTGCATGTGGATGGGAGACCGCCCGCCAGCTTATGTTTCGGTCCATCCACAGACGATCGGACGCATCCTATTTCGGTTGTCTCTTTCGCATAGTAGGTCCCGCGACGAAGCCCTTTCACCGGCCTGTCACAGAGAGATCCCGTGACACGCCGGTATTTCACGCATGCGACTACAAGAGCCCTACATGAACATCAGGAAATTCAACAGGAAGATATTCACGACCAGCAAGGTCAGCGCCGTGGGCACCTGCACCTTGATTACCGCATTCTTATCCGGTAGTTCGAGCAGCGCGGCCGGCACCATGTTGAAGTTCGCGGCCATCGGCGTCATCAGCGTGCCGCAGTAGCCTGAGAACATGCCGATTGCGACCATCACGGCCGGATTGCCGTGGAACACGCCCACCAGGATCGGCACGCCGACGCCGCCCGTCATCACCGGGAACGCGGCGAAGCCGTTGCCCATCACCATCGTGAAGAGCGCCATGCCGATGCAGTACACGGCCACCGCGACAAAGCGGTAGTCGAGGCTGATGTAGGCCGTGGTCACATGAGCGACCGCCTTGCCGACGCCGGCGTCCGAGAACACGAGGCCGAGCATGCCGAGCATCTGCGGCAGCACCGCCGCCCACGACAACGCATCGACGAGCCGGCGCGCTTCCTTCATCGACTGGCCGACGGTGTCGCGCGTCAGCACGCAGGCAATCGCGAGCGCGATCACGCAGCCGATGCCGAAGCCGATCAGCGTGACGTTCGCCTTCTCGATGAGCGGCAGGCCGCCGAAAACCAGATGACTCGCCGACAGCGTGACGATCACGGTGATGACCGGAATCGTCAGCGCGGGCACGAACAGCTTGTTGCGCAGACGCGCGGCGCTCGCCTTGCGCGCTTCCAGCGACAGCGTTTTCGGCTTGGCCGCCGTCACGCCGCCGAAGCCGGCGATCAGCGCCATCACGATCACCGCCACGCCGACCACGGCGGGCGGCAGTTTGTCGCCGATCAGGAAAATCAGCGCGTAGAGAATCCAGAAACCGCCGGCGGTGAAGCGGCGCGGATGCTCCTTGTCCGTGACGATCATGCCGCCGATGATCAGCAGCACCACGCCCAGCAGCCAGAACAGATAGGTAATCGTGAGCGTCATGCTTTATCTCCCGCGGCCGTTTGCGTCGGCGTGACCGTGCTGCCGCTCGCGGCATTGCCGCGCAATTCGCGCTCGAGCTTGCGGTCGAGCAGATACAGGCGGAAACCGTGGATGAGGAACGCGCAGATCGCGGTCGGAATGCCCCAGACGGCGACGTGAATCGGCTCGACGATGATGCCCGCTTCCTTCAGGAAGGTCGTCATCAGCACGATCGCGCCGAACGCGACGAAAATGTCCTCGCCGAAGAAGAGGCCCACGTTGTCGGTCGCCGCGGAGAACGCGCGCAGTTTGAAACGCACCGCGTCGCTGATCTTGCCGAAGCGGGTTTCGGTCGCGCCTTCGGCCATCGGCGCGATCAGCGGACGCACCATCTGCGGATGACCGCCGAGACCGGTCAGGCCGACCGCCGCGGTGAGTTCGCGCACGAGCAGATAGACGATCAGCAGACGCCCGGCGGTGGCCGCCTTGATGCCGCCGATCCACGCTTGCGCGCGCTCGCGCAGGCCATGCCGTTCGAGCAGGCCGATCACCGCGAGCGGCAACAGAATGATCAACGGAATGTTGCGCGTCTTGATGAAGCCGGTGCCGATTTCGGCCAGGATCTTTTCAGGTGGGAAGTGCGCGGCGAGTCCGGTGATGATCGCGGCGACCGCCACGATCAGCATCGGATTGAACCGTAATAAAAAGCCGACGATGATGACGGCCACGCCAATGAGCGGCCATAGACTGACTGTTGTCTGCATCTGGATCTCCAAACAGGGTTTAACCTCGCCGCTTGTGGCGGCTAACGTGGGACGGCGCGTGGCGATCCATGCGTCGTCTTGTTGCCGCGGCTCTAGATGGCCGCGTTGCTTCGACTACACCTGCAGCCGTCTCCGCGTCGACTGAGCGACCGACAGCGGTTACGGCAATATGTCCCGCACCGGGCAGACGTGATGCACCTGGCTGCACCTGGCAAACGCCCCGCGTGGAGCGGGGCGTTCAGGGCTTGGCAAGATGTGCTTCACTGCGTCTCGTGAGTGCCGGCCGGCGCGGTTTCAGACGCTCGCGGCGCCGGCCGCGTGCACTTCGATGCCGGCCTGTTCCAGCGCGCCGCGGATGCGCCGCGCGAAGGCCAGCGCATGCGGCCCGTCGCCGTGCAGGCAGATGGTTTGCGCGTTCAGCGGAACCCATTGGCCGTCGACGGCCCGCACGCGGCGCTCGCGCACCATCGCGAGCGTGCGTTCGAGCACCTCGTCTTCGTCGTCGAGCAGCGCGCCGGGCTCCTTGCGCGGCACCAGCGAGCCGTCGGCGCGATAGCCGCGATCGGCGAAGACTTCTTCGATCGCGGTCAGCCCCGCGTTGCGCGCGGCCGTCACGAGCCCGCTGCTGGCAAGCGCGAACACGGCCACCGACGGATCGAAATCGTGCACGGCGGATACGATCGCGTCGGCGATCCGCGCGTCGCGCGCGGCCTGGTTGTACAGCGCGCCATGCGGCTTGACGTGCGCGATGCGCCCGCCTTCGGCCTGGGCGATCGCCGACAGCGCGCCGAGTTGGTAGAGAACGCCCGCATAGATTTCGTTGGCCGGCAGATCCATTTCCTTGCGGCCGAAATTTTCCGGATCGTTGAAGCTCGGGTGCGCGCCGATCGAGACGCCTTTTTGCACCGCCCAACGCACGCAATCGCGCATCGCATTGGCGCCGCCCGCATGCCAGCCGCACGCGATGTTCGCGGAACTGACGAGGTCGAGCAGCGCCTCGTCGGAGCCGCAGCCTTCGCCGAGGTCGGCGTTCAGATCGATTTCCATGGTGTTCCTCTACTCAGTGTCACAGCGCCGCGACAGCCAATTGGCGCGTGCAGCGTTCCTCGTGCATGGCGATCGCGGCGTCGATCTGCCGCAAATACGCGCGTTCTTCCAGTAGCGCCTGGCGCGCCTCGTAAGGTGTGGTCGGAATGAAGCGGACTGCCGCATTCAGGCGAACCTGGGCGAGCTTCCAGAGATCGGCCTGGATCACGGCGCCGATCTTCGGATAGCCGCCGGTGGTTTGCGCGTCGCTCATCAGCACGATCGGCTGGCCGTTCGGCGGCACCTGAATCGTGCCCGGCAGCACCGCGTGCGACAGCAGATCGGCTTTCTGCGTGCGCTTCAGTTCGGTGCCGGCAAGCCGGTAGCCCATGCGGTTGCTGTTCGGCGTGACGAGCCATTCATCGGACCAGAAGGATTCGTGGGCTTCCTCGGTGAAGCTCTCGTATTCCGGGCCGCGCAGCACGCGGATCGGCACGGCCCACGGCACCCCCGACGGATGACGGCCGCGCCGCAGCGGCTCGTGAACCAGCACGAACTTGCACCACGCGGGCGCCTTCACACCGAACTCCGGCGCCTCGGGCGAGAAGCCGGCGTGGCCGCGCGGCGGCGGCGCGCCGAGCGGCAGGCGGTCGCCGTCGCGCAACGCCCGGCCGCCGAGTCCGCCGAAATGGCCGGCGAGATCGGTGCTGCGCGAGCCGAGCATCGGCAATACATCGATGCCGCCGGCGATGCACACATAGCCGCGCATGCCGCGTCGCGCCGCGTTCAGCACCAGTTCCTGGCCGGCCCGCACCGGCAGGCTCCACCATGAATAGACGGGCTTGCCGTCGAGCGTCGCGCCGAATTCGGTGCCGGTGATGGCCACTCGCGTGGCGCGCAGAAAGCGCAGCACCGTCGGCCCGAAGGTGATTTCCAGACCGGCTGCGTCGGGCCGGTTGCCGACCAGCCGGTTGCCGACTTCGAGCGCCAGCCGGTCGAGCGCGCCCCCCATCGCGACACCGAGATGCCGGTAGCCGTGACGGCCGAGATCCTGAACCGTGGTCAACAGACCCGCGCGAATCACATCGATCATGCGTGTATCCCCGCGATGGTGAAGCGCACCCGGTCGCCCGGTTGCAGCAGCGTGGGCGGGCGGCGCGCCGGATCGAACAGCGGCGTTGCGGTGCGGCCGATCAGTTGCCAGCCGCCCGGCGAGGTGGCCGGATAAATGCCGGTTTGCTCACCGCCGATGCCGACGGAGCCGGCCGGCACTTCCAGCCGCGGCGACGCGCGGCGCGGCGTGTGCAGCGCTTCATCGAGTCCGCCCATATAGGCGAAGCCGGGCTGAAAGCCGAGAAAGAACACCACATACTCGCCGTCCGAGTGTCGCTGCACGACCTCGCGCGCGCTTAGGCCCGTGTGATTGGCGACCACCTGCAGATCGGGGCCGAACTCGCCGCCGTATTGCACGGGGATCTCGACTTCGCGGCCGATCGCGGGCGTGTCGCCGGCCGCGTTCCAGGCCGCTTGCAAATGGTTCACGAGCGCGTCGCGGTCCGCTTCGAGCGGATCGAACACGAGCGTCAGGTTGTTCATGCCCGGCACGACCTCCAGCACATGCGGCCAGTCGCGCGCGGCCTCGGCGGCCGCCCACACGCGACGCTGGCATGCCAGCGTCGCGGGCGGCGGCGCCTCGCAGACAAGCGCGGCATCGCCCAGCGGAAAGATTCTAGGTTGGCTCATTGCTTAACGGCCTTGGTCGAGTCGGCGGATTCGGCACAGCGAACCCTGTCAAACAGGTTAGGTAGCGGCACGCGATGTTTGGAGCGTACATTATCAATAAAATATCAACAATTTCTCAATAAGCATTTGTGCCAGGGCTCCCATGAATCGATCGCTCGTCGTACACTCGCGACACCTTCCCATCCTGTTCCCTGAGAATCTCCATGTCGCGCCATCCCACCAAGATCGTCTCTTCGGAACATCTCGTGTCTGAGACAAGCGCCGAACTGTCAGAACTGGAATACGCGCTCATCATGGCGGGCAACGCATTCAACCGCTGGATGGTGCGCTGCATGTCCGCGGCCGGCGACAAGGACATGACCGCTATCGAAGTCTCGCTGCTGCACCACGTCAGCCACCGCGAGCGCCGCAAGAAACTGGCCGACATCTGCTTCGTGCTCAACATCGAGGACACGCACGTCGCCACCTACGCGTTGAAGAAGCTGGTAGCTAGAGGGTATGTAAAAAGCGAAAAGACCGGCAAGGAAGTGTTCTTCTCGGCCACCGATTCGGGCCGCGCGCTGTGTCTGAAATATCGCGAGGTGCGCGAGAGCTGCCTGATTTCCACGCTGAAGGAAAGCGGCCTGACCAACGAGCAGATCGGCGAGGCGGCGCAGTTGATGCGCAACGCGTCGGGTCTGTACGACACGGCCGCGCGGGCGGCGGCGTCTTTATAGCGGGGCTTGCGGGACTCGGGGCGGCGGTGCGGTGCGGTGCGCGATGCGGAGCACGCGTGGTTCACGCGTTCGATGCCGAGCGCCCGACGCTCAATCCGCCCGCTGCGGATAAAGACCTGCCTCGGTGACGATCAGGTCGAGCGGAATGTCGTGCTGCTCGCGTTGCAGCGCTTGCGTGCGGCACGCTTCATACGCGATGCCCACCGTGACCGGCCGCTTTGCGCCCGGCCATGCGGCCAGCGTGCGATCGTAGTAGCCGCCGCCGTAGCCGAGCCGATAACCTTCGGCGTCGAAACCGACACACGGTACGAACAGCAATTCGGGAATCACCACTCGCCCGGAAGTTGGCTCGGCGATCCTGTGATGACCGATCTTCATCGGCGTATCAGGCGTCCACGCATGGAACTCGAGCGGCACGCCGCGCTCCTTGATGATCGGCAAACTCGCTTCGCGTGGCTCGCCTGCCGCGAGCCAGATCGACATGGCGGCGCGCGCGTCGAATTCGCCCGCGAGCGGCCAGTAGAACCCCACGCTGCTCACGCTGTAATGCTTCAGCGCATCGAGAATGCGCCGGCCGAGCGCGGCATTGTGCGCCGGCTCGGAAGCCGCTTGCAGCCTTGCTTCCAATAGCATTCGACGCAGCGCCTTTTTCGATTCCGCGTTGGGGTTGCATGCTATGCTTGGGTTCAATTCGCGCTCCAGAAACAACGATGTCAAAACGCCTTTACCGAGTATATCGCGCGGCCGGTCTGGCGCTCGCCGCAGCCGCACTCGTCGCGTGCAGCACGGCCTCAGCCGTCAAGCCCATTCCCCTTTCGCAACTCACGAGCGACGACCAGACCTTCGTCCAGCTTCGCGAGGCCGCGCGCAATAACGACGCGGCGCGCGCGGCGCAACTCGCCAGCCTGATCCCGAACTATCCGGCGCCTTCCTATCTGGAATACTTCCAGATCAAGCCGCAGTTGTTCGATTCGAGCGGCCACGCGCGGGTCGACGCGCCGGATGCGCCGGTGCTCGCGTTCCTGCAGAAGTACGACGGCGAGGCGATTGCCGACCGCATGCGCAACGACTACCTCACCGTGCTCGGCACGCGTCACGACTGGCGCAACTTCGACCAGCAATACGCGCGCTTCGTACTCAACGACGACACGCAGGTGAAGTGCTACGCGCTCGAATCGCGTGCGTCGCGTGGTGAAAACGTCGCCGAGGCGGCGCGTGCGCTGCTGGTCGATCCCAAATGGTACGGCGACGGCTGCGTCGATCTGATCACCGTGCTGGGCGTCAACAAGCAATTCAGCACCGACGATATCTGGCAGCAAATCCGTCTCGCGTACGAGCAGAACTACACGAACACGGGCAGCAAGCTCCTCGACGCGCTCGGCAACGACGCGCCCGACCCCGTGCTGTTCGGCCAGGCCACGAGCACGCCGCCGTTGCTGCTCGCGCGCGGCGTGGGCCCTGATCCGAAGTCGCATCAGCTGGCGCTGCTCGCGATCACGCGCATGGCGCGCAACGACCCGGCCATGGCCGCGGCCACGTTCGCTTCGGTGGCGCCGTCGCTCAACTCGCCTGAACGCGCGATCGGCTGGGGCACCATTGCCTATCAGGCCGCCGCGAAGCAGATGCCGGGCGCGGTCGACTGGTACCGCTTGTCGGCCAATGCGCCGCTGTCGAACCCGGCCTACGAATGGCGCACCCGCACCGCGCTCCTCGCCGGCGACTGGACGATGGTGCGCTGGTCGATCGAGCAGATGCCGGCGGCGCTGCGCAATCAGCCGTCGTGGGTGTATTGGCATGCCCGCGCGCTGAAGCAGGCGGGCGATACGACCACGGCCAACCAGGAATTCGAGTCGATCTCGCAGGGCTTCAACTTCTACGGCCAACTGGCTGCGGAAGAACTCGGCCAGAAAATCAGCGTGCCCGCGAAAACCACCGTGAGCGACGCCGAAGTCCAGCAAGCCGGCAATACGCCGGGCTTCGACCTGGCGCAGCGGTTCTATGCGCTGAATCTGCGGCTCGAAGGCAATCGCGAATGGAACTGGCCGTTGCGCGGCATGAGCGACCGGCAACTGCTTGCCGCCGCCGAATACGCCCGCCGTATCCAGTTATATGACCGCACCGTCAACACGGCGGACCGCACGAAGAGCGAGCACGATTTCTCGCTGCGTTACCTGTCGCCGTTCCGCGATATCGTCGAGCGCGATTCGCAGTCGAACGGGCTGGATGTGGAATGGGCCTATGGGCTGATTCGCCAGGAGTCGCGCTTCATCATGAACGCGCGCTCGGAGGTCGGCGCGAGCGGTTTGATGCAGTTGATGCCGGGCACCGCGCAACTGGTCGCGAAGAAGATCGGCCTCGGTCCGATTTCGCGCGAGCAGATGAACGACATCAACACGAATATCCTGCTTGGCACGAACTACTTGTCGATGATCTACAATCAGTTCGACGGGTCCGCCGTGCTGGCTACGGCAGGGTATAACGCCGGGCCGGGCCGTCCGCGCAACTGGCGGCAGTCGCTGCAGCGTCCGGTCGAAGGCGCGATCTTCGCCGAGTCGATCCCGTTCCAGGAAACGCGCGACTACGTCAAGAACGTGTTGTCCAACACGGTCTACTACGCGGCATTGTTCGAAGGCCGTCCGCAATCGCTGAAGGCGCGTCTGGGTTACATCGCGCCGTAAGCGCCGTGCCGCCGCCGCGTCGATCGTGATGCGGCGGTGCGCCACGCCAGCCGTTGCCGCGGCTTCCACCAGGGAGTCGAAAATGCGACATCAAGCCATTGCGCTCATCGGCGGGTCCGGTTTTATCGGCAGCCATCTCGTCAACGCGCTCGTCGAAGTGGGCAAGGACGTGCGCATCGCCACGCGGCGGCGCTACAACGCGCGTCATCTCACGCTGCTGCCCATCGACGTGATCGAAGCCGATGTGTTCGATCCGGTACAGCTCGCGCGCTTCGTCGAGGGCGCCGATTGTGTGATCAATCTGGTGGGCACGCTGAACGGCAAACGCGGCACGCCGTATGGCCGCGAGTTTGCGCGAATCCATGTCGAACTGCCGACCAGGATCGTCGCGGCCTGCGAGGGCAAAGGCGTGCATCGGCTGATTCATATCAGCGCGCTCGGCGCCGACTCGAACGGCCCGAGCATGTATTCGCGCTCCAAGGGCGATGGCGAGAAGGCGGTGCACGCGGCGAATCTCGCGTGGACGGTGTTCCGTCCGTCAGTCCTGTTCGGTCCCGAAGACCAGTTCCTCAACAAGTTCGCGTTCTTGCAGCGGACGTTCCCGGTGATTCCGCTCGCCATGCCGGACGCGAAGTTCCAGCCGGTCTATGTCGCCGACGTGGCGAAGGCGATCGTCAACGTGCTCGATCTCGACGCGGCCAGCGGCCATACTTACGAACTGGGCGGCCCGACCGTCTACTCGCTCGAGGAGCTCGTCAAATATTGCGGCGATGTGATCGGCCGGCATGCACGCATCATTCGTTTGCCGGAAGCATTGGCGCGCCTGCAAGCGCTGACGTTTGAAATGGCGCCCGGCGAACCGGTGATCTCGCGCGACAATCTCGATTCGATGAAAGTCGACAACGTGTTGAGCGGACCGCTCGCGCCCGAACTCGGCATCGAGCCGGCCAGCATCGAATCGATCGCGCCCGTGTATCTGACCGGCGCGTCGACGCGTTCGCGCTTCGACACGTTTCGCGCCAGCGCCGGACGGTGAGCCTCGTTGATTTCCAACCCTTCTATTCAAGTCAAGCATGAAGCTGATTATCGGTGACAAGAACTATTCGTCGTGGTCGATGCGTCCGTGGCTGCTGCTCAAGCATTTCGGCATCCCGTTCGAGGAGGTGTTGATTCACTTGTACACGCCCGACACGAAGTCGGAGATTCTGGCGCACGCGCCGGCGAGTCCGGGCAAGGTGCCGACGCTGATCGACGAAGAGGGTGCGGCCACGTGGGATTCGCTGGCGATCGCCGAGACGCTGGCCGAACGCTTTGCGCAGCATGCGCTGTGGCCGCGCGATGCGGCGGCGCGCAGCCACGCGCGCAGCGTGAGCGCCGAGATGCACTCCGGTTTCGGCGAATTGCGCTCGAACATGTGGATGAACATTCGCGCGTCGTTCCCGGGCAGGAACGCCACGCCGGCCGTGCTGGCCGACATCTCGCGCATCGAGGCGATCTGGACCGGCTGCCTCGAGACCTACGGCGGGCCGTTCCTGTTCGGCGAGTTCAGCATTGCCGACGCCATGTACGCGCCGGTGGCGATGCGCTTCAATACGTGGCAGCCGCCGTTGTCCGAAGCCGCCTCGGCGTATGTGCGCCGAATTACGGACCTGCCCGCCGTGAAGGCCTGGATCGACGACGCACTGCGTGAAACGCACGCCATTCCTTATCAAGACGTATGCCCATGAACATTTACGCCGTGGGCGGCGCGATCCGCGACGAGTTGTTGGGCGTGCCGGTGCAGGATCGTGATTACGTGGTGGTCGGCGCGACGCCCGAGCAGATGGTGGCGCAGGGCTACCGTCCGGTGGGCAAGGATTTTCCGGTATTCCTGCATCCGCAGACGCACGAGGAGTACGCGCTGGCGCGCACGGAGCGCAAGACCGCGGCGGGCTACCGCGGCTTCCAGGTCTTTTACGCACCGGACGTCACGCTGGAAGAGGATCTCGCGCGCCGTGACTTGACGATCAACGCGATGGCGCGCGAGGTGCGCCCGGATGGGGCGTTGACCGGCCCGGTGATCGATCCGTTCAACGGACAGCGCGATTTGCAGGCGCGGCTCTTCCGTCATGTCAGCGAGGCGTTTCTCGAAGACCCCGTGCGCATTTTGCGGATTGCGCGGTTTGCGGCGCGGTTCGTCGATTTCACGGTCGCGCCGGAAACGCTGGCGCTGATGCGCAAGATGGTCGCCGAGGGCGAGGTGGATGCGCTGGTGGCCGAGCGCGTCTGGCAGGAAGTGTCGCGCGGCTTGATGGAGAGGAAGCCTTCGCGCATGTTCGAGGTGTTGCGCGAGTGCGGCGCATTGGCGCGCATTCTGCCGGAGATCGACGCGCTGTTCGGCGTGCCGCAGCGCGCCGACTATCATCCCGAGGTGGATACGGGCGTGCATGTGATGATGGTGGTCGACCATGCCGCGCAGCAGGGCTATGCATTGACGGTTCGGTTTGCCGCGTTGACGCACGACCTCGGCAAGGCGACCACGCCGATAGATGTGCTGCCGCGGCATATCGGGCATGAGGAGCGCAGCGTGAATCTGCTGAAGCCTCTATGCGAGCGGCTGCGGGTGCCGAACGAATGTCGGGATCTGGCGCTGCTGGTGGCTCGCGAGCACGGCAACATTCATCGCGTGATGGAGATGGGCGCTGCCGCGCTGGTGCGGTTGCTCGAACGCAGCGATGCGCTGCGCAAACCGGCGCGGTTCGCCGAGGCCTTGCAGGCCTGCGAGGCCGATGCGCGCGGGCGGCTCGGGTTTGAGATGCGCGAGTATCCGCAGGCCGAACGATTGCGGATTGCGCTTGTCGCTGCGCGAGGCGTGGATGCCGGTGCTGTTGCTATGCGGATGGCTGATGCGCCTGCTGGCATCAAGGATGCGGTGCATCGGGAGAGAGTTCGGGCTGTTGAGGCGGTGATGGGGGGGTGAGGTTTTTTTGCCCGTGCGGGCTGGTTGGTTGTGCTCCTGGCTTTGTTGGCCTTTCCTTGTTGTCTTAGTGGTCTATTAGCGTTGCCCCTGTGCGGGGCGGCACCTACTTTCTTTGCCGCCGCAAAGAAAGTAGGCAAAGAAAGCGGCTCACACCGCCAGTTCTGAAGCGGGTCTCCTGGCTTGGAGGGGGCAGTGGTGCATCTGGAATCCGTGCCCTCGCACATTCAACGCCCGTGACAAGGCAGTCATTCTTCCGGCGGCGCTGCGCGCGCCGTCGCGGTGCTTCGTCAAATCGCAGGCTGCTTCTGCGGTCAGCAGTACTTCTTCATGTCGTTAGCGCTGCATGCGCGAGTTGCCGCTCGACTGAACACCGTTGAATTGCTGCGCGCGTCGGTGCGCGATCGCACCGTTAGCGCGGCGCCGCGAGCCGCAACCGGCGCCCGGGAACCAGCGACACGTTCGAAACAGCCGCCCGTTTTCGGCGCCACGCCGAGGCGAAGCCGATGGCCCCCGCCGCGCCCAATGAAACCGCTGGTGTGCCGGTAAACCCTTCCGGCAAGCACGCAGTGCGAGGCGGGAAGTATGACAGCCTTGTCACAAGCGTCGAATGTGCAAGGGCACCGATTCCAGATGCACCACGATCCCCTCCAAGCCAGGAGACCCGCTTCAAAGCTGGCGGTGTGAGCCGCTTTCTTTGCCTACTTTCTTTGCGGCGGCAAAGAAAGTAGGTGCCGCCCCGCACAGGGGCAACGCTAATAGACCACTAAGACAACAAGGAAAGGCCAAAACAGCAACAGCACAACCAACCAGCCCCACACGCCCAAGCCCATCTACAAAACCCGAGCAATAATCGACAAAACAACAGACAAAACAAGCGTCGACATAAACGGAAACGGATACTCCCGCCCAAAGATCCGCAATGTGACGTCACCGGGCATCCGCCCAATGCCGATTTTCCTGAGCCACGGCCAGCAGGCCGACAACACCGCGACGGCAATGAAGGTGGTCAACAACCAGCGGATCATCGCGAATCCCTAACGCAAAAAATCACAGGGTATGAATCACAGCGTATGCGAACGGTCGCCATTGGAAAAGGCCCGCAGCGTGTCATCCAGTCCGCGCGAAAACGCGATCACCTTGAACAGTTCGCCCATCTCGGCCTCGGATAACAGCTTCTGCACCGCATTCGCCGCAGGCAAAAACCTCGCCGTATCCGCAGGATCGATCTCCGATAACGCCTCGGTGATCCCCGCATTCAGCAAGAACCGCGCTTGCGACGTAAAGCCGAGCAGATCCGCGCCCGCGTCGATACCGGCTTCGGCGATGCCGGTAAATTCCACGTGCGCGGTCATGTCCTGCAAGCCCGGATAAACGAACGGATCGCCATGCGCGCGGTGCCGGTAATGACACATCAGCGTGCCCTGCGCGCGCTGCGCATGGTAGTACTCGTGACGCGGAAAACCATAGTCGATAAAGAAGGCCGCGCCACGCGCGAGCATCGTGCAAATGGTTCGCGTGAAGGCGCGGGCGGCGTCGTGCGTCTCGGTCACGTAATCGTCGCCGGCCGTTTCGATGTCCGACAGCAGCGCAATGTCCGCAGCCGCCGACACCGGACGATCGTCGAACGCCAAGGTCTGATCGCGCCACACCACGCCGCGCTCGGACCAGGCGCCGCCGCCAGATGCGAAGAGTCGCACGGGCATCGCATCCAGCACCTCGTTGCCGATCACCACGCCTTCGAATCGCTCCGGCAACGCATCGAGCCAGCGAACCTTCGCGGCCAGCGCCGGTGCGGCGGCCTCGATCGTCTCGCGTTGGCGCTCGCGCAATTCACCCGATAAATCCACGATCGAATAGCGCTCGAATGGCGTGCCCAGCGCGTCCAACGCGTTGAGCAAGCCGGCAGCCAGTTTGCCGGTGCCGGCGCCGAATTCCATCACCTCGCGCGTGCCGCTTGCCTGCAAGGCTTCGGCGAGCGGGCGCGCCAGCGTCGCGGCGAAGAGCGGCGACAGTTCGGGCGCGGTGACGAAGTCGCTGCCGTCGTCACCGCGCAGCCCGAATTTGCGGGCGCCGCCGCTGTAATAGCCGAGCCCGGGCGCATACAGCGCGAGTTCCATGTAGCGGTCGAACGGCAGCCAGCCGCCAGCGGCTTCGAGCTCCGCGCGGATTCGCGCGAGCAGCGCTTCCGACTGCGCCAGCGCGCTCGGGCCGGGAGCAGATAAACTAACGGGTTGGTGAGCTTTCGGATTCATCCCCGCATTGTAAATGACCGCCCCTCTGGATACCGCCGCCCCCCGCGCGTCTGAAACGCCGCGCGTCGTGCTGATTACCGGCGCGGCCCGCCGCATCGGCCGGGCGCTCGCGCTCGGCTTCGCAGCGCGTGGCTGGGACGTGGCGGTCCACTACGGCGCCTCGCAAAAGGACGCGCGGGAACTGGTCGCGGAAATCGTGGCGACGGGCCGTCGGGCGGTCGCCTTGCATGCGGAATTGGGCGACGAAGCGCAGGTCGAGCGGCTGTTGCCAGACTGTATCGCCGCGCTGGGCCGGCCGGCATGCATTATCAACAACGCGTCGCGCTTCGAGGAAGACACGGCGCAGAACGTCGGTTACGAACTGCTGCTCAGGCTCACCGCAATGAATCTCGGCGCGCCGCTGGTGCTCGCGCGCATGCTGTTCGAGGCGACGCCGGAGGCTGCGCGCACCGACGAAAGCCAGCGCGGCGTGGTGATCAACGTGCTGGATCAGAAGCTGTACAACATGAATCCGGATTACCTGTCGTACACGCTCTCGAAGGCGGCGTTGCAGACAGCCACGGTGGCCCTGGCGCAGGCGTTGGCGCCGAAAGTGCGGGTGGTCGGGCTCGCGCCCGGCCTCACGATGCAAGCCGCCGATCAAACGCCGGAGGGTTTTGAAGCCGCCCACCGGGTCACGCCCTTGGGCCGTGCGTCGCGGCCGGAGGATATCGTCGCCGCCGCGTTGTATCTCGCGGACGCAGCGGGCGTCACCGGAACGACGCTGGTGGTCGACGGCGGGCAGCATCTCGTGCCGCTGCCGCGCGACGTAATGTTTTTGACGGGCGCCTGAAGCGCGCGGCCCGCCTCGATCGTGGCGGCCGCCGCGCCGTGAAGCGCCCCCTTGCGTGCTCCGCACGCTTTTTTCGACTGGAACGAACATGTTTGCCGCTCTTTCGCATCCCCGGCTCGCCGATTGCCGCCGGCTCTTTCTGCGCAATTACGAAGTGCACATCAACATCGGCGTGCACGACTTCGAAAAGCGCGGCGAACAGCGCGTCGTGATCAACGTCGAACTGTTCGTACCGCTCGCGCTGTCCACGCCGGTGCAGGACAAGCTGCACGAAGTCGTCGACTACGATTTCATGCGCTCCACCATCGCGCGGCGCGTCGAGCAAGGTCATATCCATCTGCAGGAAACGCTCTGCGACGATCTCGTCAAGACCATGCTCGAGCATCCGCAGGTGCGCGCGGCGTGCGTGTCGACCGAAAAGCCCGACGTTTATCCCGACTGCGACGCGGTGGGTGTCGAAGTCTTTCGCATCAAAGAGGATTGAGCCATGAATGCTCCGGAAATCCTGAACGGCGCCGCGCCAGCCGAAGTTGCCGAGGCCACCGAGTCCACGCAAGCCGCCGCGCTCGGCGCAAAGGCCGCTAAGCCCAAGTCGCCGCTCACGCGCCGCGAGCAGAAAGAAGCGTACGAGAACAACAAGCTGTTCAAGCGTCTCGCGCGCCAGGTCGGCGAGGCGATCGGCGACTTCAACATGATCGAGGACGGCGACAAGGTGATGGTCTGCCTGTCCGGCGGCAAGGATAGCTACGCGATGCTGGAGATCCTGATGCGGCTGCGCGAGCGCGCGCCGATCAACTTCGACATCGTCGCGGTGAACCTCGACCAGAAGCAGCCGGGCTTTCCGGAGCACGTGCTGCCCGAATACCTGAAGCAGCTCGACATTCCGTTTCACATCGAGAACCAGGACACGTACAGCATCGTCAAGCGGCTGGTGCCGGAGGGCAAAACCACCTGCTCGCTGTGTTCGCGCTTGCGCCGCGGCATTCTGTACCGCGTCGCGGGCGAACTCGGCGCGACCAAGATCGCGCTCGGCCATCATCGTGACGACATCCTGCAAACGCTGCTGCTGAACATGTTCTACGGCGGCAAGCTGAAAGGCATGCCGCCCAAGCTGCAATCGGACGACGGCAAGAACATCGTGATCCGGCCGCTGGCCTACGTGAAGGAAACCGATCTGGAGAAGTACGCGGAGCTACGCGAATTCCCGATCATTCCGTGCAATCTGTGCGGCAGCCAGCCGAACCTGAAGCGCGCGGAAATGAAGGCGCTGATCCGCGATTGGGAAAAGCGCTTTCCAGGCCGCATCGAGAACATGTTCAACGCGTTGTCGAACATCGTGCCGTCGCATCTGATGGATCACAAGCTGTTCCCGTTCGCCGGGCTGCGCGCAACCGGCGAGGCCGATCCGCAAGGCGACATCGCTTTCGACGAAGAGCCGTGCTCGACCGATACCGGCGAGGGCCCGGCACTCGGCGCATCGAAATCGATCTCGATCGTCCAGTTTGACGATCTTTAACGGAAACGCCCGCGCGCCGGGCGTTTGCGCGCAGTCGAGCATGTCGTAAGGCCGCGTTGGCGGCCTTTGTCGTCAAGGGCTGCGTGATAGAATCGTCGGCTCCAAACTCGTCTATTCGCCGACGCCATGAACATCGTGATTTTGGCGGCAGGCACCGGCAAGCGCATGCGGTCCGCGCTTCCCAAGGTGCTCCATCCCCTGGCCGGCCGGCCGCTCCTCGCTCATGTCATCGACACCGCCCGCGCGTTGAAGCCCACGCGTCTCGTCGTGGTGATCGGCCACGGCGCCGAAGCCGTGCGCCAAGCGGTCGCGGCGCCGGACGTCCAGTTCGCCGTACAGGAGCAGCAACTCGGCACAGGACACGCGGTGCAGCAGGCGTTGCCGCTGCTCGATGCGTCCGCGCCCACGCTGGTGCTATACGGCGACGTGCCGCTCACACGCGCCAGCACCTTGCAGGCGCTCACCGACCGCGCGGGGCAGGGCGGCTATGGCGTGCTCACTGTCACGCTCGAAGACCCCAGCGGCTACGGCCGCATCGTGCGCGATCAGCACGGCAGGGTGTCGCGCATCGTCGAGCAGAAAGACGCCACGCCCGAACAACTGAAGATCGCCGAGATCAACACCGGCATCATCGTCGCACCCACCGAGCGGCTCGGTGATTGGCTCGCGGCGTTGAAGAACGACAATGCGCAAGGCGAGTTCTATCTCACCGACGCGGTCGAGATGGCGATCGAAGCCGGACTCGAAATCGTCACCACGCAGCCGGACCAGGAGTGGGAAACGCTCGGCGTGAACAGCAAGCAGCAGCTTGCCGAACTCGAACGGATTCATCAGCACAACGTGGCCGATGCGTTGCTGGTTGCGGGCGTGACGCTCGCCGATCCGGCGCGCCTCGACGTGCGCGGCACGCTCGAATGCGGCCGCGACGTTTCGATCGACGTGAACTGCGTGTTCGAAGGCCGCGTGACGCTGGCCGACAACGTCACCATCGGGCCCAACTGCGTGATCCGCAATGCGAACATCGGCGCGGGTACGCGCGTCGATGCGTTCACGCATATCGAAGGCGCCGAAGTCGGCGCGAACGTCGTACTGGGACCGTATGCTCGCCTGCGTCCGGGCGCATCGTTGCACGACGAGTCGCACGTCGGCAATTTCGTCGAGGTGAAGAACGCGGTGCTTGGTCACGGCTCGAAGGCGAATCACCTCACCTATATCGGCGACGCGGACATCGGCGCGCGCGTGAATATCGGCGCGGGCACCATCACGTGCAACTACGACGGCGCGAACAAATTCCGCACCATCATTGAAGACGACGTGTTCGTCGGTTCCGACACGCAACTGGTCGCCCCGGTGCGCATCAAGCGCGGCGTCACGATCGCGGCGGGCACCACGGTCTGGAAAGATGTCGAGGCAGACACGCTGGTGCTGAACGACAAGACGCAAACGAGCAAGACGGGCTACGTACGCCCGACCAAAAAGAAGAGCTGATGGGCACGACGCGCGCGCGAGGCGCGCTCCCTGAAACACGGCACTGAAAAGGAATAAGCCATGTGTGGCATTGTCGGCGCGGTTGCGCAACGTAACATCGTTTCGGTCCTGATCGAAGGACTGCGTCGCCTCGAATATCGCGGCTACGATTCCTGCGGCGTCGCCGTGCTCGGCGGCGAGGGGCCGCGCCGCGCGCGCAGCGTCGCGCGCGTGGCCGATCTCGACGACCAGGTGCGCGAAACCCGTCTCGAAGGCATCACGGGTATCGCGCATACGCGCTGGGCCACGCACGGCGCGCCGGTCACGGACAACGCGCATCCGATCTTCTCGAAAGACGCGCTCGCGTTGGTACACAACGGCATCATCGAGAACTACGAGTCGCTGCGCGAAACGTTGCGCGGCAAGGGTTACACGTTCGTCTCGCAGACCGACACAGAGGTTATCGCGCATCTGGTTCATAGCCTGTATCGCGGCGACCTGTTTGCCGCGGTGCGCGAAGCCGTCACGCAATTGCACGGCGCGTATGCGATCGCGGTGCTGCATAAGGACCAGCCGCATACGGTGGTCGGCGCGCGGCAAGGCTCGCCGCTGGTGGTGGGCCTCGGCAACGGCGAAAACTTTCTGGCGTCCGACGCGCTGGCGCTTGCCGGCAGCACTGAACGCTTCATCTTCCTCGAGGAAGGCGACGTTTGCGAACTGTCGCTCGACGGCGTGCGTATCGCCGATCGCGACGGCCATGAAGCGCAGCGCGAGGTGCGTCAGGTGGCGGCATATGGCGGCGCGGTCGAACTCGGCCCGTATCGTCACTTCATGCAGAAGGAAATTTTCGAGCAGCCGCGAGCGATCACCGACACGATTCCGCAGACGGATTCATTCGATACGGCGCTGTTCGGCGAGGGCGCCGACAAGGTGTTCGCGGAGATCGACAGCCTGCTGATCCTCGCGTGCGGCACGAGTTATTACTCGGGGCTGACGGCGAAGTACTGGCTGGAATCGGTCGCAAAGATCCCGACACAGGTGGAAATTGCCAGCGAGTATCGCTACCGCGAGTCGGTGCCGAATCCGAAGTCGCTGGTGGTGGTGATCTCGCAGTCGGGCGAAACGGCGGATACGCTGGCGGCGCTCAAGCACGCGCAGTCGCTGGGACATAAGCACACGCTGGCCGTCTGCAATGTCGGCACGAGCGCGATGGTGCGGCAAACCGCGTTGTCGTTCCTGACGCACGCGGGGCGCGAAATCGGTGTGGCGTCGACGAAGGCATTCACGACGCAACTGGTCGCGCTGTTCGTGCTGGCCGTGACGCTCGCGAAGCTGCGCGGGCAGGTGAGCCGGGAGCAGGAAGCGGAATACCTGAAGCAGTTGCGCCACTTGCCGGCGGCGTTGAATAGCGTGCTGGCGCTCGAGCCGCAGATCATCGCGTGGTCGGAAGAGTTTTCGCGCAAGGAGCATGCGTTGTTCCTCGGGCGCGGCTTGCACTATCCGATCGCGCTCGAAGGTGCGCTGAAGCTCAAGGAGATTTCCTATATTCACGCCGAGGCTTATCCGGCTGGCGAGTTGAAGCACGGGCCGCTCGCGCTCGTCACTGAAGCAATGCCGGTGGTGACGGTCGCGCCGAACGACGCGCTGCTGGAAAAACTGAAGTCGAATATTCAGGAAGTGCGCGCGCGCGGCGGTCAGCTTTATGTATTCGCCGATGCCGATACGAAGATCGTCAACGATGAGGGGCTGCACGTGATCCGCATGCCGGAGCACTATGGCCTGCTGTCGCCGATTCTGCACGTGGTGCCGCTGCAGTTGCTGGCGTATCACACGGCGTGCGCGCGGGGCACGGACGTGGATAAGCCGCGGAACCTGGCGAAGTCGGTTACGGTTGAGTGAAGCGGGCGGTCGTGGCGGAGGCCACGTGTTCGCACCAAATGAAAGCGTTCCGTGGCCTCTCGTAAATGCGTTCCGTGGAGGGGGGCAAAATTCCCTTAAACCGTTGCTGGTCGGGGCGCGGAACGCTTCTACTGTGCTTTGTGTATTCGGCAAAAAATCTAGGCCCGCGACCCCCGGTTTTGAGAGCAATCGCAGGGGGTGAGCCTCCACGGAACGCTTCTTCTTCCCGATATAGGCGTGCTTCAGCTCCTGCAGCAGATTTGCCAGAAAAAACCGGGAGGCGAAGCAGTAGACTGGAACCTCCACGTCCCTCCCAGAGCCCTGAGGATTCGGCTCTTTCCGGCAAATCAGGTGGCGCGTTACCGTGGCAACAGCCTGATGGCTGTCGTCAACGCCGACTGCGCCTGTTTCCTGGCGACACGCGCCCGCACGTAGCCAGCGCGGCACGCAGCGTCAAGGCTAAGGCAACGACCACAGCGCCGGCGGCCGCTAGAGCCACGATGCAGAGGATGATTGCGGCACCGAACTGGTGCGCGTCAAGTTGCGCCACGAAGTGGCCACACGCATCGATGAGCGCGGCGACTTCCATGACACGGAACGTATACCGACGTACCTGCCGCTCTCCCTGTGCCGTTCTTGCTGGTTGCTGCTTGCGCATCTCGTATCACCTTCCCGCCTACCGGCGTTGAATTGAGGTGATGCGGATTTTTTTGCATATCTTCGCTTTCTCCGATAGACCCGCACTGCAGCGAGGCTTTGCGCGCCTTAGCGAGCGTTAGCGCGCCGCATACGGTCTGCCAGGTTCCTCTTCGTGAAGAATTTCACAGTTCCGTCAGCGTCCCACTTGACGCCCTCAGCATCTGCATAGCCAAGCAACGGGGCCGGACGGTTGGCGTCCTGTGCCAGTTTCACAAAGGCGGCCCACACCGAGTGAATGTCGCTCGAGTCTGCGGCTGAGTTCCTGGCCTTTTCAATAACTGCCTTGAGGGGATTACTGCGTGTCCCTATGGCGTGCTTTGTGAGGGACCCGGGTCCCGAGTGGGTTGCTTGGTCTTTCTCGCGTGCTGGCAGTCCGTCTAGTGACCGAATGGCCATGAAGGGTTCTTGCGTCGCGCTATTAACCGACGTATTGGGCCTCGCGAATCGGAACGTGATGCGAGGTTCGTTCTTTTCTAACCACGCGTTCAGGTCGTTCCAGTAAGCTTCCTCGTAAAACGGTCGAACGACCCGGCCGTTCTCGTACAGATACCGCGCCAGCTCGTTCGGGGCATGCATTGGAAGGTCACCACGCTGTGCGGCACCACACAATTTCTCCAGCAGCGCTTCAAATCGCTCGCCGTTCGCGGCAATCTCATTCGCCGCCTCGTCCAAGGTGTAGCGGGCCAAGGCACGCCTTTCGAGTGCTTGGCGAGCAACCTGCTCGGAATGTGCCTTCGTGTCGGTAATCGCTTGCAATGCGCTCTCTCGCTGCGTGCCGCTCATTCGGTCCCACCGTTCACGCGTTAAGCCAAAATAGTCGACAGTTCACGCGCGTCGGGGGTAAGACGATGCTCAAGAATTTTCGGCTGACCGTTGGCGCTGACGCTTCTGTCAGCATCTTCCGCTTTTGCCTTGGCGTGGCGCCACGGCAGGTTGTAGTACTCCAGATACCTCTTTACATCGTCCCGACGAACAAACCCCTTCGTCGTGTCGACCGTTTCTACGCCTTCAGTAGTCACAAGCGACAGGTCACCAGCACTGACCCACCGTGCAATTTGCTGTTTGTGCGCTGCTGATACGTCGCACCATCGCGCCTGCGCGTTCATCATTTCGTCGCTCTCGCGGAACTCGGCTACCAGCGACCACGCCGGACGGTTCTCCGTTGTGTCAAATCTCCTGCGCCACTCATCAAATTGAGCACGGGAACACCGCGCTGGTGGATTACCGCAAATCGAGCGCACGAGCTGCCAGTCGGCACTGGTCAGCGGCTCCTGCTTCGATTGAGTTAGCCCAGGCTCCTGCTTCACCACCGTCTCTTTGAAAATCGTAGTCAGTCGCTCGTCATCCGGTATCGTGACCAATGAAAAGGCAATATGGGCGGCCAGCCACTCAGCGGAAAGCAGTGGAGCAAGCGCAATCACCACCACACCCGAACCGAGCGCGGTTTTCATGTTCTCTCTGTCCGTGTTGAATGCGGGCTCCTCGATGCTTCGCAGCCGGGACGTATCGAAGCCTCTCGCCTGACACCACTTGATGAAATCAAGCGGACGAACCTTGGCCGGTGGATTCTCCTGGCTGCGCCAGATGCCCAGCACGCGCTTTGCCTCGTGAAATGGGTCCTGGCTGCCCATGATGAAGCAGTTGTCGAGTCCAAACGCTCCCTTTTCGGGAATGCGAGTGCATAACTGGCCATCAACAATGGGGGCTTGCAGGCCACAACGAGCATGGTTGCAGCCTCCGGCGTCCAAGTGTCGAACTCCAGATACCGGCTCAGAGTAGTCAGGTTTCTCATTTCTTGACTGAATCCTTCCCCGAACAAATGCGCGGGCTCACGGCGCTCCCAAAGTGTTGCCTGCTCTGCTATCAACTCCGCTGTGGTGACTGGCATAACTTCCGCGGGGGACTCAAGCCGAACCACTATCTTGAACTGCGCAACATATCGCTGTAGCTCTTCGACTGAGACTTCTGAGTTAGTCCGATATTCGTCCGCCGCAAGACGCGTATGTGGCGCAACCACTTTCAAGTCGCCACGACGAATTGCGGCAACGATAGCTTGTCGGTGTTCCTTCTCGGCCTCAAGGCGATTCATGTCCGAAGTTAGCGACGGATTGTTCCAGCAAACGTCCAGAGTCCAGTCCAGTTCGGAACTGTTGGCCTTTTCGATATATGGCCTGACTTCGTCAGCGGTAGCGTGGTCGGACAGCGTCGGCAAGTCCGCCCATAACTGCGTCAGTACCTTTAGGTCGTCGTCATCAATCGGCCAGCCATTCCATTTCGCCGCTTCGCCGACGGCACTGGGACGCGCGGTCTTCGTGAAATACGAAACGGTAAGTGGTTGCCCGTTTGATTCGGGGTGAAGCGCTAGCGCGATGAGTTCCGGGACGTCTGCGGTGGCGACGTACTCCGTGCCCGACGGCAAGACTATCTCATTTGACATTTGCGTTCTTCGTGCGCACACCTTCATTTGGAAGCGGCCCGCTGCAGGAGGCGCGTGAATCAGGTGGACTAGGCGTAGCGGCTCCAGTTACTTTGGCGATGGTTAAGGCCGCGCTGTTGAAGTCGGAATTGACAACAACGCTTGCGTTCTACGCTGCTGGTGCGGTCGCAATAGCTTCAGCGACCCTCCTAATCCTTTGGCTTCAACATGTGTTTGCGACATCCCCCTATTCCTGGGGCGTCGCCCAATTTGCCGACTAATCATGCAACTCTTCTCTAATCCGCTCCAGTTCGAGAACGTCCTCGTCGACGCAGCAGAAAAGACCTTAGGACGAAACGCGGTCACGAGTCGCAATAAACGAATCGGCAGTGATGCGTCAATCTGGGAGCTCGACTATATTTTCGAACCCCAACTGTCCGACGGCAGAGTTTACATTTTCGAATTCAAATACACGTCCTCGCCCACGCTTGCCGACTCGACCGTCCTCACACAATTTGCACGCTTTGAGTCGTTGCGTGATGCAAATGTGGGACGTGGGCTTGGATTCCTTCTGGTCACAAATGGAATAGTGCGTCGAAATTTCGAAATGCCCGAGTCATTCTTCGTTTTGGATGACGTCAAAACCGTAGAAGCGTGGCGGAAAAAAGTCATCGAGTGGGCTCGGAAGGAGGTGCCACAGTGGACGCTGCATTCGGGGTATTCGGGCGGTTGACCGAACAGCATGCTGCGAGCCCTTTAGCATATTAGACTGCCGATAGAGTGGCAGCCTGAGTTCGGCAGTTGAGGAGCAACGAGCACCGAGTGGGAGGCATCTTGGTCGATACGAATCTGCAAGTGACGCAAAAAATTGGGTGCTCCGGCATGGACAACGCCTAGCGGCGGGGTCTATTTCCGGCAGAGCTCGATGTACACGGCGCTCGGAACGCTTTCATTTGATGCAGGGGCTGCGATGCGAATATCGGCCCAGCGTGGGGTCACTAGTTACTTTTGGAAGCCGTCTGCCAAGCGCTAAGCCATGTGGAATAAGGCGTTGGTTCGAGCGGGGGTGTTTCACGGAACACTTTCATTTGCTGCGAACACCACGACTCGCCCCGGCCAACCGGGCGTCCGGACGCGCCGCATGCTCGCCATCGCGGGCACGCTGCTTGCGGCACAAAAGAGCACCATTTTTCAAGGAGGTGAATGATGGGCTCTATCAATCCGCGAAGCGCCACTCGAGGCGGAGCTGACATTGTCGGTGGCGGAATAGGCGAAGGGCCGGGGCCGGACATCATGGCCGCGTCGACGCTCGACGGCAACAAGGTGATGTCTTCGGATGGCGAAGACGTGGGAAAAATTTCAGACATCATGCTTGACGTTCGCAGCGGACGTATCGCCTACGCTGTGCTGTCGGAGGGAGGTTTCCTCGGCATGGGTTCGACCCTGCACGCGATCCCGTGGAACGCGCTGACTCTGGATACGGATCAGAAGTGCTTCTACGTCGACATAGCGGCGCAGCGGCTCAAGGACGATCCAGGCTTCGACAAGGATCACTGGCCTGCCATGGCGGATGCGAAGTGGGGCATGTCGACCCACAGCTACTACAACCGCGAGCCGTACTGGTCAGCCACCCATGAAGTGGTGGAGAGCGACCCGGCTATCAGGCCTAGCGAGCACTGAAAAAACACTGAGGTGTAAAGCTGTTTTGGGCTGACTGTCAGTTTGTCGCCCGGCCTCTATGCCACCGCGTTGAACCGCGGCGGCATAGAGGGATTGCATATGTACGCGGCAACTGAAGCAAATTTCCGGTCTACAGTTCGGGGCGCGCCAGATCGCTGATCACGATGTGTTCGCCATACACCTGCGCCGCCGCGACCGCCTCCAGCTTGGTTGCATACGGCCCGAGTTCCGGTGCCCCGTCGAATGGAAACAGCACGCGGCCATCGGTGGTTCGAACCACTTTCAATACGCCGAAGAAACGCCGGTAGCCGGCCAGTTTCGACGTCGCCAATACTTCGAAATCGTCTTCCGACGCTGCGGGGACGCTGGGAATGAATGCCATCTTGCTCATCACTGAAACGGCTCTGGTTCGTCAAAAGGGCGGCACGTGTGCGAACGGCCAAGGCTACACCCGGTTATCGCGGGAATACCTTCGCCGACGGGCACCATTGTCTCAAATCCCGGCGACAGCCGACTGACCGTGTGGCATGGAGCGAATTCAAACCGGTCGGCCCGCGCCTCAGTCACGCTTGACCGCCGCCTCATGCTCGGCCGCCAGCGCCGCATCCCGCTCGCTCACCCTCACGAAGCTCGGCCGTGAGCAAATGCGACCGGCGTACTCGACCAGTACCGGCGTTTCAGGGACGAGCTTGAACATCATCCCCCAATGCAACGCGATGCCCCACAGGATATCCGCCGCCGACATCGCGTCTCCGAGCAGGTAGCGCGACGTTTGCAACCGGCTCGTCACGGTCCCGAGCATCGAATCGAAGTCGCCATAAGGCGACGTGGAGGGCGGCGCGGGGTCGCGCTTCATCGCTTTGTCGACCAGCGCCGGTTCGTAGCACGCCGCGTAATACACGAGCCATCGCAGATACGGTCCGCGTGACGGATCGTCGAGCGCGGGCGCGAGGCCCGCTTCGGGAAAGAGATCAGCCAGATAGATGAAGATGGCGACCTGCTCGGTCACCAACGCATCGCCGTGGAGAATCGCCGGCACCTTGCCGAGCGGATTGATCGCGAGAAAAGGCGCCTTGCGCTGCTCGCCGGCCTTCATGTTCAACACGTTCAATTGATACGGCGCGCCGAGTTCCTCGAGCAGCGTCAGCGCGCTGACGGAGCGGCATTGCGGCGAATGGAACAGCGTGATCGTGCGGTCTGGGGTCATGGTGTGAGCCTTCCGAATGAGTGCGCGTTGGAAAACCGGCAAGCAGGCTTCGCCGGGCGCACCTATCGTAAGCGTCCATACCTGTCAGCGAGTGTCAGGTATGGCTACACTTGCCGACATGAGAGCCAGCCGCCTTCTTTCCATTTTGATGACATTGCAGGCGCGTGGCCGGGTCACCGCCCAGTCGCTCGCCGACGAATGCGCTGTGTCGTTGCGCACCATCTATCGCGACATCGACGCCCTCAGCGCCGCCGGCGTCCCCGTGCATAGCGAGCGTGGCGCGGAAGGCGGCTACCGGCTACTGGACGGCTACAGGACGCGGCTCAACGGCTTGTCGCCGCAGGAAGCGGAGGCGCTGTTTCTTTCCGGCTTGCCCGGCCCGGTGCAGGCGCTCGGGCTCGGCGCGGTGATGGCCGGCGCGCAAACCAAGCTGCTCGCGGCGCTGCCCGTCGAATTGCGCTCCACCGCCGAGCGCATGCGCTCGCGTTTTCATCTCGACGCGCCGGCGTGGTTCGCCGACGCCGATCAGCCCGCGCATCTGCCGCTGATCGCGCGCGCGGTGTGGGAGCAGCATCCGCTGCGGATTCGCTATCAGAGCTGGAAAGCCGAAAAAGTCCGGCGGATAGAACCGCTCGGCGTCGTGCTGAAAGGCGGGGCGTGGTACGTGGTCGGGCGCGTGGACGCGGATATTCGCATCTATCGCATTTCGCGCATTCTCGAATTGACCCTGATCGACGAAACCTTCGAGCGGCCGCCCGCGTTCGAACTCGCCGAGTACTGGCGGGACAGCACGCAGCGGCTCTCCGCGGAGATGCATGCGAGCGAAGCAACGCTGCGGCTGTCTCCGTGGGGCATGCGGATGCTGGAAGCCTTCACTTCGCCGTTCGCGCGCTCGGCCGCGACAATCGGCGAGCCCGATCCCACCGACGGCTGGCGCACCGTGACGCTGCCGGTCGGCTCGGTGAGGCAGGCGTGCGCGGAATTGCTGCGCTTCGGCGCCGAAGCCGAGGTACTGGCGCCGCCCGAATTGCGCGCGCAAATGTGCGAAACGGTGGCAGCGCTGAACCGTCGCTACGCGAAGTAAAGGCGTGGGGTTCATCGGTCGCGGCTGCGATCATCGACTATTATTCCTACGATAAAACTCGTCTGTTCGGTGCCTATTTTTCGGGCAGGGCTATAATGCGCGCTTTCTTTTTCTCCCGTCTTCCGTTATGAGCCGGTTCCTTTGCCTGATCATGCTTTCGTTCGGTCTGATCCAAACCGCCGTCGCCGACGACAACACCGATCGCATGTCCGCGTATCTCACGCAAAAATTCGGTCTCGCAACGGAGAAGGCGCAAAAGATCTCCGACGCGGTGCAATCCGCCGCTTCCAAATACTCTTTGCCGCCGGCGCTTTTGCTGGCGATCATTTCCATCGAGTCCCGCTTCAAGGAAAAAGCCCGGGGCGCCAACGGCGCAACCGGGCTGATGCAAGTGGTGCCGGGCGCTCATCGGGGGCTGCTGAGGAACGTCAAGGACCTCACCGAGCCGACCACGAACATCGAAGTGGGCTCGGCAATCCTGTACGGCTACATGCGCTCCGCCAACGGCGACATGGACGCGGCGCTCAAAAGCTACGGCGGGTCGAAGGCGTATGCGCAAAAGGTGAGCTTGCGGGTTCAGGACTTTGCCGCGCTCGCGCCTGAACCGGGCACCGCCCGGCGTGCAGACGCGCGAGCCGCCAGATGCGACGCTGGGCCGGCCGACCGTTGTGCGGCACCGGACAACTGGGCCAACGCCTTTACCGTGCCGGCCGTCGATAGCAGTGGAATTGCCGGCTCGGTGAAACCGTCGACTGGATCGTCCGCCGCGTCGAACTGAGCGACGCTCCGCCCTCTTTTTGCGTTGCCGTGGCTTGGGCTGCGGTAATCGGCCGTCACGCCAAATAAGGCGCGAAGCGCGCTGCGCGCTTTTTACGCACGGCCGGCAACCCGCTCTACAATGCATTCCCACTGCGTTTTCGCAGCCCCCCCTTCAGATCGACCATGTTGACCTCGTTTTCCAAAGCCACCTTCGCCTCGCTGCTTGGCTTGCTGATCCTTGCCGCTTGCAGCAGCACCCCGCAGCCCAAATTCCAGCAGGAATTGTTTGAAACGGGCGCGAGTCCGTACGCACGCAATTTCAACTCGAACACGACCGATACCTGCGAAGCCGCGCGCCGCGCCCTGTTGAGTCAGGGCTACCTGACGACGATGACGCGCACCGATACCGTCGACGGAACGAAGAACTTCCAGCCGAGCGGCGATACCCACGTCGTAGTCGAATTTCATGTGGTTTGCACGCCGGGGGAAGAGGCGAGCGATACCAGCATCGTCTATGTGAATGCCGTGCAGAACGGCTTTGCGCTGAAGAAGAGCGATACGTCGGCGAGCGTCGGACTGAGTGTGCTGGGTTCGCTCTCACTGCCGATCCGCTCGAACAGCGACGCGATGGTGAAGATTTCAAGCGAGACGATTCCGTCGGGCAAGTTTTACGACCGCTTTTTCGGCCTCGTCGATCACTATCTGCAAACCGTGGTGCGCACGCAGGCGGTGCCGACCAACCGTATCGAAAGCCGTTTGTTGCCGGTTCCTGTCGAAGCGCCGGCTCTCGCGCCGGTTGCCGCGATGCCCGATCCAATCGGCAAGGCTGCTTCTGTGGAGCCTGCGAGCGGAACGCGCGTGGTGCCTTGAGGCGACTTCGTCCACTGGGTTTCGCTGACCGAGCAGCCTTCAAACTACGCACGCCCACGTGACTTATCCTTTTTGTTTATCTCGTGTGTATACGTATGTAGTAATAGTTAACAAGGGCGAAAGCCTTCTGTGGACAACTGTCAAATTGTCCATCGCATCAACGTCATCCGAAATACATAACCCTGCGGACTGCGCCAGTAGAAAAACTACAAGAGCGGGATAACTATGTCCGCGCTAGCTCACCGATCCGTTTTATCCAGATTCCGCGCACACACTATCCCGGCGCTGTCCCGAAGTTATTCATAGGCAAATGTGGATAACTTGCATGTCGACCTCATATTTATTCCAGGCGGCGGCGTAGCTTTTTACACGTGTCGAGCGCTCGCGAGCGCACAGACGGCGACGAGGCGGCCGCGCACATTGGACCTGGTCGGTATGAAGATTGCGTGTCTGTTTATGCAAGCGCAACCGTTGCTATTTAGTCAAAACCATTTCAGCGACGCCCGATTCAGGCATAGAGTTAAAGTGTTTTATGAGGTTCTTGGTGCAGTGCGGGGGTGTGTCATGAAACGCAGAACAGCACGACAACTGGTTCGTCTTCTCTCGGATATCCGGCATGCCGCGCATTGCAGTACGCTGCGCGCGGCTGCCACCAATCGGACGATGGCCCTTGCCGCCGCCGAACGCGACGCGGATGCGGCCAACGACGCGGCAAGCGACGAAAGCGCCGAAACCGCGCGTGACGTCCGCGAGGACAAGCCGGCCCGGAGTGGATCATGAGAGCCGCGAGCGAACAATCGCTGCGTTTTCTGGTTGAGAAATGGCTCGCGCCGGAGCCCTCGGCGCCGGTTCACGTCACCGAATTCAGCCGCACGCGGCTGGGCGGCCGGCGTTATGTGCGCGTCGAAACCTCCGTTGAAGGCGGCTCGCGCGGGTTGTTCTTCTTTCGTCACGACGACGGTTGCTGGTGTGTATTTCCGCCAACCGCGGACACGCCAAGATTTTTCGCGCATCCGCGCGCTGCGTAGCTCGCGGCTTTCTTCGGAAAGCGATTGGCGGCGGCCCCTCCACGGCTATCCCTTCACACACACCACCTGCCGCAGCGTGTGCACCACTTCGACGAGGCTGCGCTGCGCGGCCATCACTGCGTCGATGTCCTTGTAGGCCATCGGGATTTCGTCGATCACGCCCGCGTCCTTGCGGCATTCGACGTGCGCGGTCGCCTTGATCTGATCGTCGACGGAAAAGCGCCGCTTGGCTTCCGTGCGGCTCATCGAGCGCCCCGCGCCGTGGCTGCACGAGCAGAAGCTTTCGGCGTTGCCGAGACCGCGCACGATAAAACTTTTCGCGCCCATCGAACCCGGAATGATGCCGAGCTGACCCTTCTGCGCCGACACCGCCCCTTTACGCGTGACCAGAATCTCCGACCCGAAGTGACGCTCCTTCTGCACGTAGTTGTGGTGGCAGTTCACCGCGTGCTCATCGAGCGAAAACGGCTTGGCGATCACCGACCGCGCCGCACGGACCACCGCGTCCATCATCAGTTCGCGATTGCGCCGCGCATAGTCCTGAGCCCAGCCGACCGCTTGCACGTAATCGTCGAAGTGCGCGCTGCCTTCCTCGAAGTAGGCAAGATTGCGGTCCGGCAGGTTGGCGATGTGCTGCCGCATGTCCGCCTGCGCCAGTTCGATGAACAGGTTGCCGATCGCGTTGCCGACGCCGCGCGAGCCGCTGTGCAGCATGAACCACACCGAGTTTGCTTCGTCGACGCACACTTCCACGAAGTGATTGCCGGTGCCGAGCGTACCCAGATGCACATAGTTGTTGGTCCGCGCGAGTTTCGGATATTTGTCGACGATGCGTTTGAAGCCTTCGGCGAGCGCTTTCCATGCAACGTCGACCGGCTGCGGCGGCCGATCCCACGCGCCTGGATCGCGCCGGCCCGGCGCACGGCCGTGCGGCACCGCGCGTTCGATCGCGCTGCGCAGACCCGCGAGCGAGTCCGGCAGATCGGCGGCGTTGAGCGTGGTGCGCGCGGCCATCATGCCGCAGCCGATATCCACGCCGACCGCAGCCGGAATGATCGCGCCGAGCGTCGGAATCACGCTGCCGATCGTGGAGCCTTTGCCTGCGTGCACGTCGGGCATGACGGCCAGGTGCCTGAAAATGAACGGCAGTTTCGCGGTGTGGGCGAGTTGGTCGCGTGCGAAGTCGTCGACGGCGACGCCTTCGGTCCACATTTTCACCGGCTTGCCGTCCGCTACTTCCATCAGTTGGTAATCCATTTTGCTTCTCTCTCCAATCGATGCGGCCGCGCTTTCCGCGCGGCCGTCCAGCTATGACGCTTGCGCGCCCTCGGGCGACTGGCGGCGCCCTCACGAAGCTTGACCACGCTACAGACGAAGCATGAAGCGGGCGCGGAGCTTCGCGCTCACGTGCGCGTCACCGCATGGTCCAAGCGAACGCGGATCGAAACGCGCGCACCGCATCGAGCGACTCGCGCGATAATCGCGCAGCGGCCATGCAACCTCCGACACCACCGACCACCGGGCCGGCCCGACTTCCAGGCACATGCAATGGACGAGAAAGACTGGATCGCCGGCGCCGCGAAGGCGTTGGCGATCATCGAAGCATTCGACGAAGAACATGCGCGCATGACGCCGACCGCCGTGGCCGCTCGCGCGGGTCTGTCGCGCACGGCGGCGCGCCGCTATCTGCTGACCTTGCACGAACTCCGTTACGTCGACACCGACGGCAAGCTGTTCTGGCTCGCGCCGCGTGTGTTGCGGCTCGGCCAGTCGTACCTGGATTCGGCGCGCTTGCCGCGCACCGTGCAGCCGTTTCTTCAGCGCATCACCGCGACGGTTCAGGAAACCGCGCTGGTCGCGATCCTCGATGAACACGATGTGGTCTACGTCGCGCGCAACGGCGTGAACCGGGCGATGGCGGTCGGCTTCGTGCTGGGCTCGCGGGCGCCTGCGCCGTTGTCGTCGGCGGGCCTGGTGCTGCTGGCGTTTCAGGCGCCCGAGAGCATCGAGCAGTGGCTCGCGTCCTATCCCATCAAGGTGTTCACGCCGCACACCTATTCGACCATCGAGCGCTTGCGCGAAGTGCTCGGCGAAATCCGCCGCAATGGCTACGTGGTCACCGATCAGCAACTGGAGTTGGGCGTGCGTGGTGTCGCGGTGCCTTTGCGTGACCGGCATGGTGCGGTGGTGGCGGCCATTAGCGTCAGCATGCCGATCGGCGACGAGTCGGCGAAAGCCGCGCTGCATCGTGTCCTACCGACCTTGCAGGAAACCGCCAGTCTGCTGCGCAACCTGGTTTGACTGCGGCCAGGTAATTTTCTTGAGATAGGGGCTTAATGAGTGAAAGCATCCCGAAAGCAAGCTGTCTCGCGGAAAATACATATCGGGTATTGCGCATGACAAACCGCCTACAACTGGGTAATACTCTCCCGCGGGGAGCGGCGGGGGTTCTAACCGCAGCCGCTTCACCGTGCAGCTAATTCATTCACATCGACTCAGTCGTCCAGGTTTGGGGAACAACACATGAAAAAAGTTATCGTCTCGCTCGCAGCAGCATCGATCGCACTGGTTTCCGTTCAAGCTTTCGCACAGGCATCGGACGCAGCCGCACCGGCCGCTGCAGCTAGCGCGCCGAAGAAGCACCACGTGAAGAAGCTGAAGTCGCATGGCAAGCGCGCTCCGGTTGCGGCCGCAGCGTCGGCAGCCGGCACGAACGACAAGGGCACGCAGAACTAAGCTGACGCCCGGCGCGCCGCGCAAAGCGCGGTTGCCGGGTGGTTCGGATTAAGGCATCGCCAGCAAAAAGGCCAGAGCGCGTACTCTGGCCTTTTTGCATGACAGCGGTGTTTTTTGCGGGTTTTCCGCAGATCGGTGCTTGCGCGACGCATTCGACGGCGCCTTGTCACGGCTCGAAAAGCGCGAGCCCGGCACCCACGCTAGCTAAGCGTGGCCTGTCACCGCTCAGCCCGCGAGGCCGCGCTTGATGACTTCGTTCAGCAGTCCGGTCATGCCTTCGGGATGGGTGGCCGCCCGCTCTTTCAGCTCAGCGACCAACTCGCCGTTCAGCTTGCACGCGAATGCAACCAGGCCCTGTGCCTGATCGAGCTTGCGCTGCTCGCGACGATCGAGCTTCGGCTCCGCGGCAGCGGCCTTTCCGAAGCGATCGGCGGTCGACAGCTTCATTGCGTTGTTCAGCTTGAGTGCCTTGTTCTTTTCAAGGTCGGTTTTTTTCATCGCCATACGGAAGGCCTCTGCCAGATAAGTAATCCCGCATTGTACGCACCGCGCGAGGCGTCGAGCGCGCGGCGCCGATTACGCGTCTGGACGGTGCGCAAGACGCGGCCAGCAACCTCACGCGGACGCGTTCCGCGCGCCCGCCACGCTATCCATCAACGCGCGCATTCGTTGCCAGTGCGTGCCTTCCCAGAACACGCGCCGGCACACGTCGCAGGTGACGAACTGGCTGTGCCGTTCCAGCACGCCGTCGGGTGCGCGCGCGCCGACTTCTTCCCTGGCGATGCGCCGCAGCGGCGCGTTGCACATCAGGCACAGACGGAACGGCTGCGCGCTGCCCGCCAGATCGAGCCGCTCGAACACCTCGCGCAACTGCTCGCGAGGCCTCAGTGTACGAACGTAGCAGCCGTGCGTGATGCTGCGGCGTTTCAGCAGTTCGCGGTCGCGTGTCAATACGATGCGCTGTTGCGCGACGGCGAGGGTTTCGATATCGGCGTCGGCGTAATGGTTGTCGAACAGCGTATCGAAGCCGGCAAGCCGCAACAGCGGTGCGAGACCGCCGAGATGCGCGTCGGCGATGAAGCGCATCACTCGCAGCGGCCGTTCGCGCACGCGCAGGAGCGGCTGGATGTCGAGCGCTTCGAACTTCGGATAGACGGCGACGCGATCGCCGTCCGACAGCGGATGATCGAAACCGACCGACTCGCCGTTCACGAGAATCAACTCGACCTCGGTATGCGGCACGCCTAGCGCCTCGATCATGTGCTTCGCGCTTGCGCCGCGCGCGCAGGCGTAGCTGAACGCGCGCCGGCGCAGCGGCCGGGCGAGAAAATCGTTCAGCTCCTCATAGAAGCGGAATGTCGCGGTCACCATCGCAGCAGTATCGCACCGTGTTTCGCTGCGCGCTCTCCTGCACGTGTTGCATGGGTGTGCTTTACTTCCAGTTCTTTAGAAGATGGAGCGACAGATGGACATCGGTTTTATCGGCCTGGGCGAGATGGGCGCCGCGATGGTTGCCAACATGTTGAAAGCTGGGCACCAGGTGCGCGTGTGGAACCGCTCGCCGGAACGCGCGCAGCCGCTCGCCGACGCCGGCGCGACGATCGTCGCGACGCCGGCTGAAGCGTTCGCGGGCGACGCCGTATTCTCGATGCTCGCCGACGATGCCGCGTTGCGCGAAGTCGTGACCGCGACGCTGCTCGAACATGCGCCACGCGGCCTGATCCACGTGAACATGGCGACGATTTCGGTGGCGCTGGCCGAGGAACTCGCGACCGCGCACGCGTCGCGCGGCGTCCACTACGTCGCCGCGCCGGTGCTGGGGCGGCCGGATGTCGCGGCGGCGGGCAAGCTGACGATCGTCGCCGGCGGCCCGGCCGAAGCGATCGACCAGGTTCAGCCCATCTTCGACGTGATCGGTCAGAAAACATGGCGCATCGGTTCGCTGCCGCAGCAGGCGAACGTCATGAAGCTCGCCGCTAACTTCATGATCGGCGCGGCCGTCGAGACACTCGGCGAAGCGGGCGCGCTCGTGACCGGCCACGGCCTTGCGATGCAGGATTTCCTCGACATCATCACGAGCGGCCTGTTTACCGGACCGGTCTATTCGGGCTACGGCAAGATGATCGCGGAGCAGCGCTATGAGCCGGCGCTCTTCAAGGCGCGCCTCGGGCTGAAGGACCTGCGTCTCGCGCTCGCCGCAGCCGATGCCGTGACGACGCCGCTCCCGATCGCAAGCGTGGTGCGCGACAGTCTGCTCGAAGCGGTCGCTCACGGCGACGGCGAGAAAGACTTCGCCGTGCTTGGGCAGGTCGCGGCGCGGCGGGCCGGGCGCTAGGCATCCGTCGCGCAGTCATTGCGCCTTGCGAGCCTCGCGCGACGTGTTGCATTTTAGCAACGCAGAGGGTCAACCCTTATTTGAATGTTGCGCCGCACCAAACGATTTGCTATAGTTTGCCTTGTCTCCTCCATGTCTCCTCTGATATGGATTCAGCCCGCCAACTTAGGCGGGCTTTTTTTTGCCCCGATTTTCCAGCTCCCCTATAAATGAAAAAGCCGGCTTGGCCTTTGCACAAGACCGCCGGCTTTGCCACACACCCGCGCTGAATTCAGAACCTGTACGAGACGGCCAGGAACGAAATGATCGGATCGGCCTTCAGGTCCGCCCGGGAGACGCCCAGTTCAGTACCGTCCGCCGCCTTGATGATGACCGACGACGTCGTCTTGAGCGGAATGTACGTGACCGATGCCACCAAGCCCCAATGCTCCGTGATGTTGTACGCCAGGCCCGCATTGAACACCGGCGCCCACGACGACGACGCTTTCGCCGACACCTGGGTCTTGCCCGGCTTGCCCGCACCGGCGGCGAGCACGGCGCCGAGATTGTTCTGCGTCGACTGCACGAAGTTCTGGCTCAACTGGATATCGGAAAACCAGTTGTACGACACGCCGATGCCGACGAACGGCCGAAACTTCGCCGTCGGCGCATTGAAGTAGTACTGGAACAGCAGCGCCGGACTCCACTGCCGCACGCTTTTCACGATCGGATTGGCTTGCGGGTCGCCCAGGTCCTGCTGGCCGAGCGCGCCCGCCGGTCCGGGCGGCCTGATGGTGCCGTGGCCGTAGATCTTGAACACCGGTGGCACGCCTGCCACGGTCGTTACCGCGATGTGATCGGTGAGGTAATGGCTGAACACGAGGCCGACGGTGTTCGCGTTATTGGTCGACAAACTCGTGCCGGCCGACGTGAACGAATTTGGCAGGCGCAACGGCGTATTGATCGGCGTCGGCGCGACGTTGGTGGTGAGCGGCGTGCTCGAGTCCTGCGGCATCACGTGAAACCAGCCAAGCGTGGCGACGTTGTCGCCCGCACGCTGGGCGTGCGCGCCCGCGGACAAGCAGGTGGCCAATATCGTGAGATAGATTTTTTTCATGCTGCTCCTCCTGGGACGCTCGTCGCAGTGATCGCGCGGCGAGCGGCGGCGGTTGTCTACCCGCCGGCGCGCTGAACGCCGGGCGAGCGCGGGCTGCCGCGTTGCAACGCTACGCGTCGGCCGCGGCCCGAACGCCTGATTGCCAATGGGCGGCGCGTGATGCGTCGATTACTGGACGAACGCGCCGATCGTGAAGTACGGCGAGGCCGCGTTGGTCATATCGAGGTAGCCGAATACTCCGCCCGTGAAGATCATCTTTCCGGTCGGCGTGGCGCCCGTGGATGCGCCCACGTGCGTCGTCGTCACCAGACCGGGGACGGCTTGCGTGAAGTCCAGATCGAGCGCGGTGGCGAGCGATGCCTGCGATGGGTTGAACGGATCCAGCAACGTGGCCTGCTTGCCCTCGAGCGCGGTGGTGCGATAGTCGAACTGGCTATCCACGCCGATGTACTCGCCGTTCGGGGCGTTCACCGCGACCGCGCTTTGCGGCGCCAGGATCGAGATGCCCGATTCGTCGTCCGCGTAGGGTCCGAGTTCGCCGTTCTGCGGCACCGTGACCGACGAGTTCGCCGCGCCGGTTCGCACGAGGATCGGCACCAACTGGTTGCGCAATTTGCCGACGATCATGTAGCCACGCGCTTTCGGCGTGCTGGCGAGCGTCGGCTTCGCCTGTCCGAGAAAGTTGTTGGTCTGGAACGCGCCGCTGCCGTCGGCGGCCTGCGCGAAGTTCGTGCCGGGCTGCTGACACTTGCCGGCGTTGATGCCGGTGTTGTCGCACTCGCTCCACGTGCCGTCCGCATTGATCGTGATCCTGGAGTCGACCGCGACCGGCGCGAAGTTCTGCGACGGAACCTGGTGATAGCCCAACTGGTTGTAAGTGCCGGCCACGTTCGCGAGACTCGTTTCAATCGACGAGAAGCCGATGAACGGGTAGTACGGGAACTTGGTGTCGGGCACGGCGCCCACGCCGAGAATCCCGCCGAACGAAATCTCGGCGCCCGGAATCGTGCCGCCCGCCACGCCTTCGCCGACGAAAATCCGCGCCGGACGAGCCGGATCGAGACTCGCGCCGTTCAGCCGGAACGCGCATTGGTTGAGCTTGTTCGTCGGCAGCAGGGTTTCCTGGGTGAGCGTCCCGCTGGCGGTCAGGCCGGCGCGCGTCGGCACGACCGTGCCGGTGGTCGCCGGGACGGGCGACTCGATGTAGCTGACCTGCCAGGTCATCTTGCTGGTGTCGAGTTGCAGCTTGACCAGTTCGCCGTCACCGCCACCGCCTGTAAACACGGTGCCGTAGTCGAGCGATGCGGGGCAAAGGCGCACTTCGGTCACTGGGCCATCGCCACCGCCACCACCGCCGCACGCTGCCAGCAACGGTGCAGCAAGAGCGAGCACCGAAAGGATTCTCCATGTCATACCGCCTCCTGAATTTTCTCGTTGTGTGTGGCCGGCTCCCTGTCCCGCCACCTTTGCTTTAGTGATGTCTCTGAGTGCCCCTGGCAAGCCTTCGCCGCTTACTTGCTGATTTGCGCTCCGATGCCGAAGTAGGGCGTGCTCGGCGTATCGGCGTTGGCCGACGTCGATGCGATGCCGCCGTTCTCCGCGCCCTGGATTTCGATGGCGTAAAGGCCGCCGGACGCAATCGCGAAGCCGGTCTTGCCGTTGCTGTCCTGCACGCCGACGAGCCCCGGGCTCTGCAGTCCATAGCCGAGACCGAAACCGCTTTCCGCCGCCGACGTGCTCGGGTTGATGAACGTGCCGACGTTCCCCCGGATCAGCGTCGCGGTGTACTTGAAGTTCGAATCCGCGCCGGCGTAGCCGCCGTCGAAGCCGCCCGATGCGAGCGGCGTGGCCGCGGCGAGCATCGCGATGCCGGATTCGTCGTCGACCTTCGCGTCGAGATGGAATGGCGCGGTGCCGAGGTTGATAAAGCCCGTGCGCACGACGAGCGGCACCGTCGCGCCGTTGATCTGCCCGAGGATCATGTGCGCCGTCGCCGACTTGCCGGTCGCGCCGATGATCGGCAGCTTGAACTGCGGCACGATTTGCGGCGCTTGCTGGCTGTCGAAATAGCCGTTGCCGTTCAGCGTCCACGGGTTGCCGGTGCTCAGGCAGCCGCCGGCATTCGGCGAGTAGTTCGGATTAGCCGTGTTGCTGCTCGTGCAGGTGCCGCTGGCGTCGAACGTTTCGACCGTGTTGGTCGCGACCGTCGCATAGTTGCCCGACGGCGCGAGGTGATACAGCAAGCCGTTATAGGTGCCGGGAAGTTTCGTGATGTCGGTGGTGGTGCTGGCGAAGCCGAGGAACGGATAGAAGTCGAAATGGCGGCTGGGCACCGCGCCGATACCCGAGCCGACCAGCGGAATGTCCAGTCCGTCAAACTGCACCGTGGCTCCCGGAATGCCGCCGCCCGCCACGCCGAGTCCGACGAGGATCATCGGCGGATTGGGGTTGTGGGCGAAATCGGGCGTCGTATAAGGCTGGCCGTCGCCTGCGGCGGTGCCGGTGCCCGCGCCGAGTATGAACGCGCAGCGCGTCTGTTCGGCGGTGGGCAGCGTGCCGGTCGGCGGGTGGATCACCGCGCCGGTGATCTGCGTGCCGGCGCGCGTCGGCGTGACGGTGCCGGTGCGCAGCGGAATCGGTGACTCGAGCCACTTCAGCGTGTACGTCATCGCCGTTGCGTCGATGTTCAACTGGACCACCTCGCCGCTGCCGGCGCCGCCGAGGAAGGTGTTCTTTGCGATGTCGGCGGTGGCCGGACACAAGCCCGCTGCCTGAGCGCCCGAGGCGGGCGGGCCTTGCACGCCGCAACTCGAACCCGAGCATTGGGGCGTGTCGATAGCGCCTGGATTGTCGGCCTTGCCGCCGCCGCAAGCGATCAGGATTGGGGCCGTGGCAATGGCCATCGCCAGGCCTCTAATAATGGCGTGCGACATGCTGTTGTCTCCCTTCGTGTAATTGTGCGAAGTAATTTCGCCGGGAGGTTAATGCCTGTCAATTGAATGAGCCGTCTAAAAAGGCCGATTCAAACAGCACGGTTTTTTGCCGGACGCGCACCGTGCGGACGATGGCCGTCCTTTTAAACAGAAAAGGAGATTTCGCGTTGGGCGCGATACCGTTGCTTCCCCGCATGTCCTTTGCAGGCAAGCCTTTGAGCAAAATGGCTCTATCATCTTCGAACGACCGTTCGGCCAAAAATCCGGAGTTACCCTACGCGGAAAACTATGCTGCATAGGTCGAAATCAGAAACAATTACCGTCGCATTGATCGGCAGACTATTTATTTCATTTTGAAAGAAATCGGATTGCTGCTGATTAACTGCAGGCGAATGTCATTTAAACGGAGGTTGCTTTTAAAACAAAAAGCCGGTCTTTTAGAGACCGGCTTTCTTTACGAATCGACGGCGAATTGCCGCGCATATAAGCAAACTTGTTTAGCGGTTCAAACCGGCTTCCTCGTCGGCGCCGATCGCCAGATTCATACACTGAATCGCCGCGCCCGACGCGCCCTTGCCCAGGTTGTCGAGGCGCGCGACGGTCACGAAACGCTCTTCATTGCCGAACACGAACAGGTCGACACGGTTGGTGTCGTTATTCGCCTGCACGTCGAAAAAGCCGCTGTCCAGGTTGGCTTCCGCATCGAACGGCGCGACGCGCACGAAAGCCTCGCCCGAGTAGTACTCGGTGAGCAGCGCTTGCACGTCTTGCGGCGTCGTCTTCTTGGAGAACTGGCTCGGCGAGAAGAAGGTGGTGACCGCGAGACCCTTGTAGAAGTCGCCGACGATCGGCGTGAAGACGGGCGCCGCCTTCAGGCCGGTATGCGCGGCCATTTCGGGCAGGTGCTTGTGCGTGAGACCGAGTGCGTACGGGCGCGGACTCTTGAGCTTCTGGTTGCCGGCCGCTTCATAGTCGGCAATCATTTTCTTGCCGCCGCCGCTGTAGCCGGTGATCGAGTAAGCGTGCGCGGCAAACTCCGGCGCCACCACGCCTGCTTCGACGAGCGGGCGCATGGCCAGCACGAAGGCCGACGCGTGGCAGCCCGGCACGGCGATGCGTTTGGCGGTGCGCAGACGCTCGCGCTGCGAGCGCGCCAGTTCCGGCAAGCCGTAGGCCCAGTCGGCGGCCGTGCGAAAGGCGGTGCTGGCATCGATCAGCACCGTGCGCTCGTTTGCCACCAGCGAAGCCGATTCGCGCGAGGCGACGTCCGGCAGGCACAGGAACGTGACGTCCGAAGCATTGATGAGACGGCGGCGCTCCTCGAGGTCCTTGCGCTTCGCTTCCTCGATACGCAGGATCTCCACGTCGGCGCGTTGCGACAGGTATTCGAAAATCTTCAGGCCGGTCGTGCCTTCCTGTCCGTCGACAAAAACTTTCGTGCTCATCTCGATCTCACTGGCTTGCTGGAAACGGGGCGCGACGCCGCGCGGGAACGTTATTTTAAGACTTCATGGCCGCGGGCGTGCAGAACGGGTGAAAAAACGACGATGCGCGCCGAACGTGACGTCGGCATGACCTGTTGTCGGGCAGATGCGGGCCGATGCCGTCCGGTTCGCGGCGAATCGTGTGCTTGCCTAGCGTGCCGCGCCGATCCAACGCGCCGTCACGCCGGCAATGCGCGCGCCGAACATGCGCGCTGTTTCCAGATCGCCTGCGGGCGGCGCTTCTTCCGGCGAGGCGTCCGCCGGGGACTGCGCGAGCAGGCCGGTGAAGCCGCCGACATAGTTCAGGTCGTTGCGGGTCGCCGCCTTGGTGTTCGACGGCATCATGCCGGTGCCCGCCCAAATCATGCTGTGCTGCATCGCCAGCGTGACGAAGTACTGGATCGTCGAGAACTTGTCGCCGTTCATGGTCGCCGAATTGGTGAAACCGGCCGCGATCTTGTCTTTCCACGTTTGGCCGAACCACGGCTTCGAACTTGCGTCGGCGAATTTCTTGAAGTCGGCGGACGGGCCGCCCATGTACGTCGGCGCACCGAAGATGATGGCGTCGGCCGCGGCGAGTTCGGCCCACGACGCGTCGTCGAGCTCGCCGACCGGCAGGAGTTTCGCGTCCGCTCCAGCTTCGAGCGCGCCCGCCAGTACGGCTTCCGCTACTTTCTTCGTATGGCCGTAGCCGCTGTGATACGCGATGACGATCTTCGACATGACAATCTCCGGCAAGTGAAAGAGAACGTGGATTCAGCGACCGCACGCGGATGCTGCGGCGCAGGACATCTGGATGCATGCCGCTTCTAGTCCGGCTGCACACATTAGCTCGCGCGGATGATGGGAAGTTCGCGGCGGGGCAATCTGATCGCAGCAGTCTGCCCGTCCCCGGTCCGCCCTGGGCCTCCTGACGGCCGGGCATCGCTGCGGTCGCCCAGCGGCGCATCCGGTCGACGCACGACGCACTAGCCGAAGCTACCGCCCGTAATTGACGACCATCCGCGCGCTGCCAAGCGTCGCGGTGCCGATCTCGTGATCGAACATCAGCGCGGGACGGCCTTGCGCGAGGCGGAGGTCGGCCGTGTTCAGCGCATAAACGGTGATGACGTAGCGATGCGGTTTGCCGGGCGGCGGGCAAGGGCCGCCATAGCCGTCGATGTCGAAGTCGTTGCGGGCCTCCACCGCGCCGAGTTTCTTCAGGAAGCCGGAGGAACTGGCGTTCTCCGGCACGCTTCCGACGGTGGCCGGAATGCCCGCCACCGCCCAATGCCACCAGCCGCGGCCCGGCGCATCCTGATCGAACATGGTGACCGCGAAACTGCGGGTGCCGGGCGGCGCGTCGCGCCACGTCAACTGCGGCGAGCGATTGCCGCCCTTGCAGTCGTCCTGATTGAAAACCTGTGCGGCGTCAACGGTACCGCCGGAGCGAAAGCTGGCGCTGGTCAGCGCGAATGCACCCTCGGCGAGCGCATGAGGGCCGTTCGCCGCCACTAACGCGAGACCCAGCATCGCGCAAGTGAACGACGGCATACGGCGAAATGGCGAAGCGAGCGAAACAACCAGGCAACGCGAGCGCATGTGCCGGTTCTCCTGTCAGGGCGCGAGGCGGTGGCCGCGCGATGGTTATTGTCCCTATTCCGTGCCCCAGGGTCGGATCAAGTCTAACATTAGCTCTGCGCATCATTGTTGTGCTTCGGCGCCTTTGCCCACCCGAAATCAGCTATAGTCCGAGGATTATCCGCGTGGAGCGGGGCCGTATAAGCGATCAGTCTAAGTACGAAGAAAAAAGACATGTCCGATGTTCTGGAGAGTGGTTTATTCGTAGAGGGGAGCGCAATGCAAGATCCAGTCAGGGTCGTGGTCGCCGACGACCATCCGGTAATTCTGTTCGGCGCCGAGCAAGCCTTGCTCAAATTCCCCGGATTGCAGGTCGTCGCACGGGCGCGACAATCAACGGAACTGATCAAGGTGCTGCAAACAGTTGCTTGCGACGTGTTGGTCACTGATCTGGCCATGCCTGGCGGCCAGTATGGCGATGGGCTGCCGCTGATCGGCTATCTGCGCCGCAATTTTCCCGATCTGCCAATCGTCGTGCTGACGATGCTGGAGAATGCCGCGTTGCTTAAGCGGCTGAGTGAAATTGGGGTGACCTCGGTCGTCAACAAGTCGGACGATCTGAGTCATATCGGCCTCGCGGTGCAGCATGTGAGCCGCCGCCTCGAATACATGAGTCCGTCCGTCAAGGCGTCGCTTGATGCGCTGCGCATGAACGCCGGTGGTAAGAACGAAGAGGTGATGCTGTCGAGGCGCGAACTCGAAGTCGTGCGCCTGTTCGTGTCGGGCATGACGATCAAGGAAATCTCGGAGCAACTCAATCGCAGCATCAAGACCATCAGCACGCAGAAAAATACGGCGATGCGCAAGCTCGGCATCGATCGCGATTCCGAGTTGTTCCAGTATGCGCAGAGCAACGGCCTGCTGAATCTCTCGTCTCACTCCGTGGAAGACAAGGGCGATCTGCATTAATTTCACGTGCTTTTCGTGAGTAAAAAGAAAAGGCCGCCTGTCGATGAGACAGGCGGCCTTGTCATTCAGGCCGCATAAGCGGCCGCGTTCGTTGCCGGGGTGCTTACTGCGGCGCCGAGGTGGCGCCGCCGTGGGCTGCCGACCATTCGGCCGGCGCATGCAGGAATTTTTCCACTTCGTCGAGCGTGTTCGTGTCGAAGTACCTGTTTTCCTTCGCGACACGCAACACGTCCCACCACGTGGCGAGCGCGTGCAGATCGACGTCGATGTCTTTCAGCACGGACACGCTTTCCTTGAAGATGTTGTAGTGGAACAGCACGAAGCAGTGGTTCACTGTGGCGCCCGCGCCGCGCAGCGCATTGATGAAGTTGATCTTGCTGCGGCTGTCCGTGGTCAGGTCTTCGACCAGCAGCACGCGTTGGCCTTCGGTCAGCAGACCCTCGATCTGCGCGTTGCGGCCGAAACCCTTCGGCTTCTTGCGCACGTATTGCATCGGCACCATCAGGCGGTCGGAAAGCCATGCGGCGAACGGGATGCCGGCGGTTTCGCCACCGGCGACGGCGTCGATCTGCTCATAGCCGACGTCGCGCAGGAGGGTGGTTTCGGCCATTTCCATCAGGCCGCGGCGCACGCGCGGATACGAAATCAGCTTGCGGCAGTCGATATAAACCGGGCTCGCCCAGCCGGACGTGAAAATGTACGGTTTCTCCGCGTTGAAGTGCACTGCCTGGACTTCCAGCAGCATCTTGGCGGTGGTGTCGGAGATCGTCTGGCGATCGAAGCCTGTCATGGGCGAATCCTTGGGTGTGAGCGGGGAGAAGCGGACGCGGGGCCCGGTGGCGCAGCGAGCGACGTATGCCGCGCCATGCTGGGCGGCGCCTCGATAGGCACGCCTTGATGGGCGAATACGCAACCGGTCAGTGGAGTGCAGGCCGGTTTTTGCTGCGCGCGTAGGCCGACATTTTACTCGAAATGAGCACTTTCGAGGAGGCGGTGGTGGGCGCCGGCGGCGAATGGCGGTCGTGGGGAGCGCGCCGGGCGGGCCGCCGGGGCGGTGGCGGGAGCGGCTGTCCGGCGGTTTCGCATAGGCTTTTTGGTCAGCTTGTGAGCAGGCTGGGGCGCCTTTACACTCACGCGAATTTCCTGCGCGCCGGTTTATCGTTGCCGGCCGTCCCACCTACGGAATACCTTCGATGACCGCCGTTTCCCCCGCTGCCGCCGCCGGTGCATCCATCAGGAATGGCTACGCCGGCCGCGCGTTGATCGCCTCGGTGCTCGGCTATGCAATGGACGGCTTCGATCTGCTGATCCTCGGTTTCATGCTGCCGGCCATTGCCGCCGACCTGCATCTGAGTTCCGCGCAGGCCGGCTCGCTCGTCACGTGGACGCTGATCGGCGCGGTGGCGGGCGGTCTGATCTTCGGCGTATTGAGCGACTATTTCGGACGCGTGCGAATGTTGACGTGGACCATCCTGATCTTCGCCGTCTTCACGGGTTTGTGCGCGCTGGCGCAAGGTTACGCCGATCTATTGACCTACCGGACCATCGCCGGCATCGGACTAGGCGGCGAGTTCGGCATCGGGATGACCTTGGTGGCCGAAGCGTGGCCGGCGTCGCAGCGGGCGCGCGTGTCGTCGTATGTCGGGCTCGGATGGCAGTTCGGCGTGCTCGGCGCCGCTTTGCTGACGCCGCTGCTGTTGCCGGTGATCGGCTGGCGCGGCATGTTCGCGCTTGGCTTGCTGCCCGCCGTTGTGTCTTTCTTTGTGCGACGGCGGGTCGAGGAGCCGACGCTGTTTACCGAGCGTTCGGCGCGCGGCATGCGTAGGCTGCCGTTGAAATTGCTGGTGGCCGATGGAAGGACTGCGCGCGCGAGCATGGGCGTCGCGATTCTCTGCTCGGTGCAGAACTTCGGCTATTACGGGCTGATGATCTGGCTTCCGAGTTATCTGTCGAAAACCTTCGGCTACTCGCTGACCAAATCCGGCGTGTGGACCGCGGTCACGGTTCTCGGCATGGCGTGCGGCATCTGGCTGTTCGGCATGGCCGCCGACCGCTTCGGCCGCAAGCCGGCCTTTCTGTTTTATCAGGCGGGCGCGGTGGTGATGGTATTCGTCTACGCCCATCTGACGACGCCCATGACGCTCCTGATCGGTGGCGCGGCGATGGGCGTGTTCGTCAATGGGATGATCGGCGGTTATGGCGCGTTGATCTCCGAGCTTTATCCGACCGAGGCGCGCGCCACCGCGCAGAACGTGTTGTTCAACATTGGACGGGCGATGGGCGGTTTTGGGCCGGTCGCGGTGGGTGCGCTGGCCGCGCGCTATTCGTTCGGCGCCGCGCTCGCCGTGCTCGCGTCGATCTATTTGCTCGATATCTTCGCGACGCTTTTTCTGATTCCCGAACGGCGCGGCGCCGAGCTTCAGTGAGTTTGGCCGACCACCAATGACGCCCAAATGCCGATGCATGACAACGCGCCGAATGCCCGCTGGATGCGGCGTTGCAGCATTGTCCGCCGCTGTTTCGCCAATGGCGCGGCGCGTTAACCACCCAGTGCATCGACGCATCCGGGGTGTACACTAACCGACCCGCGCAGCACTTCCGCACCGTCTTGTCCTCCGCCGAGGTTCGACGCCGCGCCCAACCGGCGCATGCGAAAACCGCCTCAGTCGATCATTCATTCGATAGATGCAAGCGACGCCAACGGTGCGGTGTGCCGGGCCCAATTTCTTACGTCTCGCAGGCCAAAAAATGGACGAACAACTGAAGCAAAGCGCTCTCGCCTATCACCAGAACCCGAAACCCGGCAAGATTTCGGTCACGCCCACCAAGCCGCTGTCGAACCAGCTCGACCTGTCGCTTGCGTACTCGCCGGGCGTCGCCGCAGCCTGCATGGCGATCTACGAAGAACCGCTCGACGCGCAGAAGTACACCTCGCGTGGCAACCTCGTCGGCGTGATCACGAACGGCACGGCGGTGCTCGGTCTCGGCAACATCGGCCCGCTCGCCGCCAAGCCGGTGATGGAGGGCAAGGGCTGTCTGTTCAAGAAGTTCGCCGGCATCGACGTGTTCGACATCGAGCTCAGCGAGTCCGATCCGGACAAACTGGTCGAAGCGATCGCGATGCTTGAGCCAACCCTCGGCGGCATCAACCTCGAGGACATCAAGGCGCCGGAATGCTTCTACATCGAGAAGAAACTGCGCGAGCGCATGAAGATTCCGGTCTTCCACGACGACCAGCACGGCACCGCGATCATCGCTTCGGCGGCGATCTTGAACGGCCTCAAAGTGGTCGGCAAAAAGCTCGACGAAGTGAAGCTGGTGTGTTCGGGCGCGGGCGCGGCGGCGATTGCGTGCCTGGACCTGCTGGTGAATCTCGGTTTGTCGAAGCACAACATTCTGGTCGCGGACTCGAAGGGCGTGATCTACGAAGGCCGCGGCAATCTCGATCCGTCGAAGGAGCGCTACGCGGCGAACAGCGACGCGCGCACGCTGGCTGACGCGATCCGCGGCGCCGACGTGTTCCTCGGCTGTTCGAGCGCCGGCGTGCTGAAGCCGGAAATGGTCGCCGAAATGGGCACGCAGCCGCTGATTCTCGCGCTGGCCAACCCGGAGCCGGAAATCCGCCCCGAGGAAGCCAAGAAAGTGCGCCCGGACTGCATCATCGCGACGGGCCGTTCGGACTATCCGAACCAGGTCAACAACGTGCTGTGCTTCCCGTTCATCTTCCGCGGCGCGCTGGACGTCGGCGCGACCACGATCACGGAAGAGATGAAGCTCGCGTGCGTGCGCGCCATCGCCGAACTGGCGGAAGAAACCGATCAGGGCGATGAAGTCGCGAAGGCTTACGAAGGTCACTCGCTCGAATTCGGCCCGGAATATCTGATTCCGAAGCCGTTCGATCCGCGCCTGATCATCAAGATCGCTCCGGCCGTCGCGCAAGCAGCGATGGATTCGGGCGTCGCGACCCGTCCGATCAAGAACATGGACGCGTACCGTGAAGAACTCGGCACGACCGTGTATCGCACCGGCATGGTGATGCGCCCGGTGTTCGCCGCGGCGAAGTCGGAGCCGGCGCGCATCGTGTTCGCCGAAGGTGAGGACGAGCGCGTGCTGCGCGCCGCGCAATTCGTGCTGGTGGAAAAGATCGCCAAGCCGATTCTGGTCGGCCGTCCGTCGGTGATCGAGATGCGTCTGAAGAAGGTGGGCTCGAAGCTCAAGTGCGGTGAAGACTTCGAGGTCGTCGATCCCGAAGACGATCCGCGTTATCAGCAATGCTGGCAGGCGTACCACGAACTCGGCGCGCGCGAAGGCGTCACGCCGGACGTCGCGAAGGCCGCGATGCGCAAGTTCAATACGCTGATCGGCGCGATCCTCGTGCGCCTTGGTGAAGCGGACGGCATGATCTGCGGGATGATCGGCCAGTACCACACGCATCTGAACTTTATTGAGCAGGTGTTGGGCAAGGCCGAAAACGTGCAGAATTTCGCCGCCATGAATCTGCTGATGCTGCCGGGCCGCAATCTGTTCATCTGCGATACGTACGTGAACGAAACGCCCACCGCCGAACAACTCGCCGACATGACGATGCTGGCTTCGCGCGAAATCGAGAAGTTCGGTATCACGCCGAAGGTGGCGTTGCTGTCCAATTCGAACTTCGGCAGCGCGCCTTCGTCGTCGTCGCAGCGTATGGCCGCGGCGCGCAAGCTGATTGCGGAGCGCGCGCCGTCGCTCGAAGTCGACGGTGAAATGCACGGCGATGCGGCGTTGTCGGAGGCGGTCCGCAAGGCCGCGTTCCCCGGCACGACACTGACGGGCGAAGCGAATCTGCTGATCATGCCGAATGTGGAAGCGGCGAACATCACGTACAACCTGCTGAAGATGGTCGGCGGCGAAGGCGTGACGGTGGGACCGTTCCTGCTCGGCGCCGAAAAGCCGGTGCACATCCTCACGCCGGCTGCGACCGTGCGCCGGATCATCAACATGACGGCGGTGGCTTCGGCTAACGCACGCAAGAAGGTCAACGCGCAGTAATGCAGGTAGTTTGATGGTGAAGCGGCGCCGCATCGCGGCGTTCGCGACAAGCTGACGAAAACGCCGCGGGAGTTGATTCCGTGGCGTTTTTTATTTGCAGGTTCGGTCTGTGCGACTTGTCGTCCTAATGCATCTCAATGTGATGAGCGTCTTTTAAGAGTGCTCTTATTCGATTTTCTGTGACACTTTTGTAAAGTTGTTCCCGAAGCGCAGCACACCGCGATGACAACGGAATAGTCGGCAGTTCAATCCGTGGATCGTCTGGCGCGGCGCTTCGTCTCGGTAGTTGGTTGGTAGTTGGTAGTTGGTAGTTGGTAGTTGGTAGTTGGTAGTTGGTAGTTGGTAGTTGGTAGTTGGTAGTTGTATTTGATGATGTTGCAGTAGAAGTTCGTAGTTGCAGTAGAAGTTAGCAGTTCCTGTTGTTTGTTTTTGATTGGTTGTTGTGTTGTTGTGTTGTTGCAAGAGGCAGTACCGCTTGTTCTCGTACACACGCATCATGTGTCGAAACAAGCAAAAAAAGGCGGCTGTCCGAGAGGACAGCCGCCTTTTCCGTTTCCGGGGCCCATGATGTGGGCCGACGCGGCCAGCCGGATTACGCCGCGTGTTGCGTCTTTCCAGTCTCGGTGGAGCGCCAGCGCGTCAGCAATTCGTTCCACTTGACGCGCACGCCCTTCAGGTTGTTTTCCTTCACGTGACCGTAGCCGCGAATGCCGTCCGGCAGATTCGCGAGTTCCATGGCCAGCTCACGTTTCTGCGCGGTCAGGCCGCCAATCAGTTCACGCACGAGCGCTTCATATTCGCCGATCAGCGCACGTTCGGTACGGCGCTCTTCCGTTTTGCCGAACGGGTCGAACGCAGTGCCGCGCAGGAACTTGAGCTTGGCCAGCACGTGCATCGCGCTGAACACCCACGGTCCATACTTCTTCTTGATCAGATGACCTTGAGCGTCTTTCTTCGAGAACGCCGGCGGCGCGAGATGGATATGCAGTTTCCAGTCGCCTTCGAAACTCGCCTTCAGTTTGTCGATGAACGCCGGGTCGCTGTAGAGGCGCGCAACCTCGTACTCATCTTTGTACGCCATCAGCTTGTGCAGATTCTTCGCCACGGCTTCGGTCAACGGCAACTGATCGTCGGCCGAATCGAGCGCCGACTCGGCTGCACGCACTTGAGCGACCAACGCGCGATAACGCTCGGCGTACGCCGCGTTCTGCCACGCGGCAAGATAGTCGGCGCGCTTGTCGATCAGCCTGTCGAGCGCCTTCGGCGTATGTAGCGAGATGATCTTGCCGCTTGCCGTTTCAGCAGCGGCGCCGCGTCCTTGCGACTGCGCGAGCTTGCGCACCGCAGCCAGATCGTGCGCTGCACGACGGCCCCACTCGAAGGCGGCCCGGTTCTTTTCGACCTGAACGTCGTTCAACTCGATCGCGCGCATCAGCGACTGATACGTGAGCGGCACCCAGCCACGCTGCCATGCGTAGCCGAGCACGAACGGATTCGTATAGATCGCGTCGCCGAGCAGCGCGACGGCGAAGTGGTTCGCATCGACCGTATCGACGCACTCGTCGCCCGCTCCGGCGCGCACGTCGGCTTCGGTGCTGCTGCCGGGAAAGCGCCAGTTCGGGTTCTTGATCAGTTCCGCTGTCGGCGTGTGCGCGCTGTTCAGCACAACGCGCGTATGGCCTGCCTGCATCCGCGAGACGCATTCGTCGCTTGCCGTGACGATCGCGTCGCAGCCGATCACGAGACTCGCCTCGCCCATTGCAATGCGCGTTGCGTGGATATCGCCCGGTTTCTGCGCGATCTGTACGTGGCTCATCACGGCGCCGCCCTTCTGGGCGAGGCCGGTGACGTCGAGCACGGTGACGCCCTTGTTCTCCAGATGCGCGGCCATGCCGAGCAGCGCGCCGATCGTGACGACGCCCGTGCCGCCGACGCCCGTCACCAGCACGCCGTAAGGGCGGCCGATCGACGGCAATGCGGGTTCCGGCACCGGCGGCATGGCATCGGCGACGATGCCCGACGCGGCTTTCGGCTTACGCAACTGCCCACCTTCGATCGACACGAAACTCGGACAGAATCCGTTCACGCACGAAAAGTCCTTGTTGCACGTCGACTGGTTGATCTGACGTTTGGTGCCGTATTCGGTATCGACCGGTTCGACCGACAGGCAATTCGACTTCACCGAGCAATCGCCGCAGCCTTCGCACACGGCCTCGTTGATCACGACGCGGCGTGCCGGATCCGGATACGTGCCGCGTTTGCGGCGGCGGCGCTTCTCGGTCGCGCAGGTCTGGTCGTAGATCAGGATCGTGGTGCTGGGAACCTCGCGTAGCTGGCGTTGCACTTCGTCGAGCTTGTCGCGATGGTGAATGTCGATACCCGGCGCGAGGCCCACATTCGCGTGGTACTTCTCCGGCTCGTCGGTGACGATGACGATCTTCGTCGCGCCTTCGGCGGCGAGTTGATGCGTGATCTGCGGCACGGTCAGCACGCCGTCGACCGGCTGGCCGCCCGTCATCGCGACCGCGTCGTTATAGAGAATCTTGTAGGTGATGTTCGCCTTCGACGCGATCGCCGCGCGAATCGCGAGCAGGCCCGAGTGGAAGTAAGTGCCGTCGCCCAGATTGGCGAACACATGCTTGTCGTGGGTGAACGGCGCCTGGCCGATCCACGCGACGCCTTCGCCGCCCATCTGGCTGAACGTGCTGGTGCTGCGGTCCATCCAGACAGTCATGTAGTGACAGCCGATGCCGGCCATCGCACGCGAGCCTTCCGGGACATTGGTCGACGTGTTGTGCGGGCAGCCGGAGCAGAACCACGGCTTGCGTTCGGCTTCCACGCGCGGCCGCGCGAGCGCCTTTTCCTTCGCCTCGATGACCGCGATGCGCGCGGCGATGCGAGCGCGTACGTCGGACGGCAGATCGAATTTGTCGAGCCGCGTGGCGATCGCCTTGGCGATGATCGCCGGCGAGAGCTCGTAATGCGCCGGCAGCAGCCAGTTGCCCATCGGCACCGACCATTCGCCGCCCGCGCCGTCTTTCTCATCGAACTTGCCGAACACGCGCGGACGCTGCGCGTCCGGCCAGTTGTACAGTTCTTCCTTGATCGCGTATTCGAGAATCTGGCGCTTTTCCTCGACCACCAGGATTTCATGGAGGCCGCGTGCGAAGGCCTGCGCGCCTTGTGCCTCGAGCGGCCAGACGCAACCCACCTTGTACAAGCGAATGCCGATGCGCGAACAGGTATCGTCGTCGAGACCGAGGTCGGTCAGCGCCTGACGCACATCGAGATAAGCCTTGCCGCCGGTCATGATGCCGAAGCGCGCATCGGGCGAATCGATTTCCACGCGATCCAGTTTGTTCGCGCGCACGTAGGCGAGCGCCGCGTACCACTTGTAGTCGAGCAGACGCGCTTCCTGCACGAGCGGCGGATCCGGCCAACGGATGTTCAAGCCGCCTTCAGGCATCGCGAAGTCGTCCGGAAGGATGATCTTCGTGCGGTGCGGATCGATATCGACCGAAGCCGACGATTCCACGACGTCGGTCACGCACTTCATCGCGACCCACAGGCCGGAATAGCGGCTCATCGCCCAGCCGTGCAGACCGAAGTCGAGATATTCCTGCACGTTCGAGGGGAACAGCACGGGCAGGCCGCACGCCTTGAAGATATGTTCGGACTGGTGCGCGAGCGTGGAGGATTTGGCCGCGTGATCGTCGCCGGCGAGTACCAGAACGCCGCCATGCCGCGATGAGCCCGCCGAATTGCCGTGCTTGAAGACGTCGCCGGAACGGTCGACGCCCGGACCCTTGCCGTACCACATCGAGAACACGCCATCGTATTTGGCGCTCGGGTACAGATTGACCTGTTGCGAACCCCACACGGCGGTCGCCGCGAGGTCTTCGTTGACGCCGGGCTGGAACACGACCTGATGCGCGGCGAGATGCTGTTTCGCCTTCCACAGAGACAGGTCGAGGGCGCCGAGCGGCGATCCACGGTAACCGGAAATGAAGCCGGCGGTATTGAGTCCGGCGGTCCGGTCGCGTTCCTGTTGCAGCATGGGCAGACGCACCAACGCCTGGATGCCGCTCATGTACGCGCGGCCGCGTTCGAGGGTGTATTTGTCGTCGAGCGTGACGGACGAGAGCGCAGCTTCTAGCGAGGCTCGCTGACCTGCGTCTAGCGGGGCATTCATTATGTGTACTCCTCCACCCAGTTTGGGATCGCCAAAACTTTTTGGGCCGCGGCATCTTGTGAATGCTTGGGGCCGGGGTCGCCATATTGACGTGTTTTAAGTGATGGTAGCACTGGTGAAAACCCGCCGCAGCATGTCGGCAATCGCGAATGCAGTGGGGTCGATAACGATCGATGGCAGCCTGGCTGAGCTGTTGCGGAGCCTCGGCGCCGGTGCTGTAACAAGCTGTAAATGCGACAAATTCTCGGAACCGACGATGAAATCCCTGTCTAATCCCGCACCTGTGAGCAATGTCGGCGAAACGCTCCGCATTCGGTGGAGGTTCACGACAACAGGGCAGTCAGACAAGGAGTACGCATGAACACTAGAAACATCCAGACATTCCTGATGGTTTCGGCCGCATTCTTCGCCATGAGCGCCCCGATGCGCTCGAATACCGGCAGCGCAGGGACGCTATCAGCCGCGGTGGCTCGTGTAGCGCAAGTCGCGCCCGCGCGCATTGCGGTAGACCGCGTCGCCAAAGCCGGCGAGTAGGACAGAATTCGTGATGCGCCGCCGATGCGGCGTGTCGATTGAAAACCGGCCGCTGCACCCGTGCGGGCAACGGCGCAAATGACACATGACAAAGGGCGGGGATCGCAAGATCCTCGCCCTTTCTTATTGACTCGCGAACCTCAAATTCCGCGCGGGACGTTTGCGGTCATGCTTTGTCCTGCACCACCCCACGACGGATCTGGTCGAGTTCGATCGATTCGAACAACGCCTTGAAATTGCCCTCGCCGAAGCCCTGATTGCCCTTGCGTTGAATGATCTCGAAGAAGATCGGCCCGATCTGGTTTTCGGTGAAGATCTGCAGCAGCAGATCGTCCGGCGCGCCGTCGATCAGAATCTTGCGCTTGCGCAGTTCGTCGAGCGGCTCGCCATGATTCGGCACCCGCCGATCGACCAGTTCGTAGTAGGTGTCGATGGTATCGAGCAGCGAGATGTTCGCCGCGCGCAAACCGTCCACCGTGCGGTAGATGTCGTTGCTGCCGAGCGCGATATGCTGGATGCCTTCGCCGTGATAGGCGTCGAGATATTCCTGAATCTGGCCGGCCGTCTCCGAACCTTCTTCATTGATCGGAATCCGGATCTTGCCGCAGGGCGAAGTCATCGCTTTCGATTTCACGCCCGTCACCTTGCCTTCGATGTCGAAGTAACGCACTTCGCGGAAGTTGAACAGACGCTCGTAGAACTCCGCCCACTCCTGCATGCGGCCGCGATGCACGTTGTGCGTCAGGTGGTCGATATAGGTCAGGCCGTGCCCGGCGGGATTGGGATTCGCACCGGGAATCGGCTCGAAGTCGACGTCGTAAATATCGATGTTGCCGATGCTGTTCGGCTCGGCGCCGTTCTTGCTGCGCCAACGGTCGACGAAATAGATCAGCGAGTCGCCGATGCCCTTGATCGCCGGGATGTTCAGTTCCATCGGGCCGGTCTTGTTGTCGAAGCCCCAGGCGCCTTTATCCAGCGCCTGTTTGTAGGCCTTCGCCGCATCTTGCACGCGGAAGGCGATCGCGCAGATCGACGGGCCATGCAGGCGTGCGAACCGCTGCGCGAACGAATCCGGCTCGCCGTTGACGATGAAGTTGATTCCGCCCTGACGGTACAGGGTGACGTCTTTATGACGATGTCGCGCTACCGCGGTGAAGCCCATTTGTTCGAACAGCTTGCCGAGCGCTTTCGGATCCGGCGCGGTGTATTCGATGAATTCGAAACCGTCGGTGCCGAGCGGGTTGTCCCAAGTTGAAACTTGCATTGTCTGTCTCCTGATTTGCGCCGGTGCAGGGTGTGCGATTGAGCGCGACCGAGTGAGCCAAGTGTAAAGGTCCGGTCGCAACGAAAACTTGCGAACTTAATCGCGCGTGAATACGCTTGCGCTATCTTCTTGCGCAGCTTCGCTTTTTGAGGGCAGAGAATGACCAAAATAGAGATGGACGCGATCGACCGGCGCATTCTCGCCGTCCTTCAGGAGAATGGCCGGCTGTCGAATCAGGAGATCGCGGAGCGCGTCAATCTTTCGCCCAGCCCGTGCCTGCGGCGTATCCGTCGACTGGAAGAGAGCGGCGTGATTCGCGGCTACGTGGCGCTGCTCGACCCTCGGCTATTAGGTCTCGACTTGCTCGCTTACGTGAACGTGCGGCTGGAAAAGCGCAGTGGGCCGGCGCTCAGTCCCCGAGGCGGCGACGTAACGCACGCGGATTTGTTTCGCGCGGCGGTTCAGACCTGGCCGGAGGTGGTCGCGTGTTACGCGATGACCGGCGATATGGACTATCTGCTTCGCGTCCAGGTAGCGGATATGGCGCACTTTTCGCGTTTCGTGCAGGAGCAGCTCCTGCACCATCCGTCGGTGATCGACGTCAAGACGAGTTTCTCGCTCGAAACGTTCAAGGAAACGACGGCGTTGCCGATTGTGTAAGCCGTGCCGCGCGAGGCGACTGTCAGCGGTGAAACAAAAAAGGGCAGCTTTGAGGCCGCCCTTTTCTTGCGTCACCGAAGCGCGTGGCTGTCAGGCCGCCTCTGCCGTCGGCAAAAACGATTCGAACAACTGCGTCGTGCGACGTGCCTGGCGTTTGAGCGCGTAGTCGAACACCGCAGCTTGCTCCTGCAACATCTCGGCGATGATGCTGGATTGGTCGGCCGGCGGCAGCGTGAGATAGGCGTCGGCTTCGCCGTATGCGTACTCGATCTTCATGCCGGCTTTCTTCGCGATGTGCATCATGGTCGAGTTGCGCGACAGGCAATGCATGTAGAGCATGCTGACGTGCGTATTGCGGCTGCGAATGGCGGCGCGCTCGAAAAGCTTGGAGCCGATGCCCTGCCCGCGAGCGCTTTCCAGCACTGATACGCCGAATTCGGCGGTGCGTTTGTCGCCTTCCACCGGCAGATAAGCCAGGTGACCGACGCCGGTCAGTTGCAACTGACTGTTGAATACGCCGAAAACCGTGTCGCGCTTGAAATCGATGGCGCGAACGTAATTTTCGATGACATGGTCCGGCACGATCTGGCCGAAGCGCAGCAGGCGATCATCTTCGTCGAGCGCGAGGAAGTGGGTAAGCAGCCGTTCGCGGTCGGCAGCGGTGAGTTCACGGACCAGAGCGGGTGCACGACCGGCTGGCTGCGACAGCCGATCGTGCGCGATGATCGGCTCGGCTGCGCGGGGTGTAATCGGATTCATGGTCGGGTTCTCCTTTTAATCGAGCGGCGTGGTGCACCGCAAAAACGATTTTAGCGGAAATGCTAACCGCATACTAGGGAAAACCCGTATCCAATTCCGAGTAAGATACCTAAAAAGACCGCATTGTCCTCGCAAACAATTGATTTTAAACAATAAATAAAATGAACGGGCGTTCGCGCCTCGGTGTCGCGGCAAGGCAACTGAAGGTCGGCGTGTATCTCCTGACTATTGTTGCTCTGCGCAATCAATCCGGCGCTGAGCCCAGCCCATGATCGACCATGCCGACCACCTGCTCGGCGAACTCCCGATAGCCCATGCGGCCATCCGGCTTCAGCCAGGTGAACGTCCAGTTGATCATGCCGAACACCATCATCGTGAGGGCGGTTTGATTTTCGCGCCTGGCGCGTTCTGGATAAGCGCGCGCCAGTTGCCGCGAAAAGGCCGCGACCACGTCGCGCTGGCGGTTCAGGATGATCTCGCGCTGCGTATCCTCCAGATACTTCACGTCGTTCAGCAATGCGACGTGCCGACTGTGCGACGTCTCGTACTCGGATAGAAATGCGCGAATCAGCTCGGCGAAGGTTTCCCGCTCCGTGAGTCCGCGGCGTTGGCTTGCGCCCTCCACCTCGGCGATGATCAGCATCAGCCGCTTGGTGTAACGGTCCAGCAGATCGAACAGGATGGCTTCCTTGCTCGCGTAGTAGTGGTACAGGCGCGCTTTCGAGGTGCCGCTGGCGGCGGCGAGATCGGCCATCGAGGTGCTCGGATAGCTGGTCTGGGCGAATTTCGCCGCAGCTAACTCGAGAATTTGCTCGCGCTGGGTTTCGTGGTCGGGGGCTCGGGTGCGGGCCATGGTCGTCTGTTCTTCTATTAGTGTGGACAGTGGGAGAGCGCTGCGCACAACTCCAGCGTGCGCCACGCGCGCGCGTCGCCGCGCAGCTTGATGCGCCGGGTCGCGGCCAGTTCGTGCAAGCGCCATAGCGCGATGCTGTCGCTGACCAGCAAGCCGAGGTCGGCGGTCATCAACTCAGCGGCAACGCGCGCGGCGGGTTGCCAGTCCTCGGTGACGTGGTCGAGGATTTGCGCGTCCAGGTCGGCGAAGTTGCCGCTTGTAAATGAGTTGTCGCGCCAGCGCCGCGTCTCGCCGTTCGCGTGTTTGACTTCCTGCCATTCGAGCGCGAGCCGGCTGATACGCAGCACCGAAATCGGCGCGGCGTCGGACAGGCGCGCTTGCAGCACGGTCGGCGCGAACATGCCGACGGAGGTCGCGCGGTCCTTGCGACTGTGCGCCCAGGCGCTGGGGTCGGTAAGGTCGCGAATCGACAGACGTACTTCGTTCAGGCGCTGCGGGCTGTTGCGCAGGTGATAGCAGACCCGGCGGAGCATTAACTGATCCGATGCGCTTTCACCATGCCAGGCCACCAGATTTGTATCGCCGCTAGCGATCTTTTCCAGTGTCGCCGCCTGCTCGCGGAAGTCGCGCAGGAAATCCCGCTTCGTGTCGGCGCTGACCCGATCCCAGAAGTTGGCTCGCACCTCGGGCGCCTCGTCGATGCCGCGCAAGGGGCCGACCGCCAGGTCATCGCGCAGCGCTTGCACGCGATCGTCGCGGCCCGACTCCTTAAGCGCGGCGCGTAGTGATTCCGCGGCAACATCGCCGTTGGTGAGATGGATCGTGCTCATCGGCAGTGGCTTCGCTCGGGGATAACAAAAAGGGGCCGCTCGCCGAACGGAACGGACGTCCGATCGCGAGCGGCCCCTAGTGTAAGCGGATCGCGGACCTGCTGAAAGCGCGGCGGGCGTCGCACGGACCGGCCGCGGCGCGCGGTTCAACGTTCGTCGTAGCTCACCACGACCCGATCGCTGACCGGATGGCATTGGCACGTCAGCACGAAACCGTCGCGGATTTCATGCTCCTCCAGCGTGTAGTTCTTTTCCATCTTCACTTCGCCTTCCAGCACCTTCGCGCGACAGGTGCAGCAGACGCCGCCTTTGCACGCATATGGCAGCGCGAGGCCGGCTCGCAGGCCGACGTCGAGCACGCTCACGCCTTCGTACGGCAGGCGCAGCTTGCGCCTTTTTCCGTCGAGGACGATTTCGAGGTCGGCGGCCGGCATGTCCTCGGTGATGTCGACCGGCGGCACGCCCGCTTGCGGCAGCGGCGAACCGAAGCGCTCCACATGCACCTTTTCCGGCGGCACGCCCGCGGCTTTCAAGGCGGCCTCGGCGGCATCCATCATCGGGGCGGGGCCGCAAATGAACGCTTCGTCGATGGCATCGGCGGGTAGCAGGTTCTCGATGAAGGCCGCGCACTTTTGTTGATCGAGCACGCCGTTGAAGAGTTCGACGTCCTGCAAGTCGTCGGACAGCACGTGGTAGAGCACGAAGCGGTTCATGAAGCGGTTCTTCAGATCCTCGAGTTCTTCCGCGAACATGATCTGGTCGACGCTGCGGTTGCCGTACACCAGCGTGAAGGTGCTGCGCGGTTCCACTTCGAGCGTGGTCTTGATGATCGCGAGCACGGGTGTGATGCCCGAGCCGCCTGAGAAGGCGATGTACTGCTGACCCTGGTCGGCGTTCAGATGAGTGAAGAAGCGGCCGTCGGGCGTCATCACGTCGATCGTGTGACCGGGCTGCAGCGTATCGAAGGCGAAGTTCGAGAAGCGCCCGCCGCGCACGCGCTTGATGCCGATGCGCAGTTCGCCGTCGCGATCGTAGTCCGTCACGCCGACGCAGATCGAATACGAGCGGCGCGTTTCCTCACCGTCGATGTGCGTCTTCAACGTGACGAACTGGCCTTGCGTGAAGCGGTACTGATCGCGCAGTTCGGCGGGGACTTCGAAGGCGACGGAGACCGCGTCGGCGGTTTCGGGCCGCACTTCGCGGATACGCAGCGGATGAAATTGCGGGGTGGCCATATCAGTACGGTTTGAAGTAGTCGAAGGGTTCGCGGCAGTCGAGGCAGCGATACAAGGCCTTGCAGGCCGTCGAGCCGAATTGCGCGAGACGCTCGGTGTGCGCGGAGCCGCAACGTGGGCACGGCGGCGCGGGCAGCGCTCGCGGCACGAAGCGCAGCACGTTTTCCCGCGGCGGCGCGGCCGAACCGCAATTGCCCGTGGGCGGCGCGATGCCGTAGGCGCGGAGCTTTTCGCGCGCCTCGGCGGTCATCCAGTCGGTGGTCCAGGCGGGCGCGAGCACGGTGGCGATCCGGTACGGCTTGAGGTTCGCCACGTCAAGCGCATGGGCGACGTCCTCCGCGATCTGCGACATGGCCGGGCAGCCGGAATAGGTTGGCGTGATCACGACTTCGAGCGCGCCGTCGGCGGCGCGGCGCACATCGCGCAGAATGCCGAGTTCGCGGATCGACACGACCGGAATCTCCGGATCGGGCACCGTTTCGAGCACGTCCCACGCGCGTGCGAGCGCGGCATCGGGCGCGTGTGTGGCAGTCGAGGTCGTCATCGTCGGATTACCAGGTGGCGCCGGGGTGCTGGCGTGCGAGGCTCTGCATTTCGGCCAGCACGAAACCCATGTGCTCCGAATGCTCGCCGTGCTTGCCGGTCGTAATGTGCTTGACCGCTTCGGGCAGTTTCAGCGTGGCTTCGTCGAGCGTGGCGCGGACGTCCTCGAGCCACGCAGGTTCGAGGTCCGAAGTCAGCGGCCCGATGCCGGCGGCGGCGATCGTCTCTTCCACGGCGTCCGTGCTGAAAAACTCGCGCGTGTACGGCAGCAGGTAGTCGAGCGCCGCTTGCGCGCGGCGGTGCGATTCGTCGGTGCCGTCGCCGAAACGGATCAGCCATTCGCTTGCATGGTGCAGGTGATAGCTGGTTTCCTTGATCGACTTCGACGCGATCGCAGCCAGTTGCGCGTCGGCGGAGCAGGTGAGCGCCGTCCACAAGTGCGCCATTAGCGCGGAGTAGAGGAAATTGCGCACGATCGTGACCGCGTAGTCCTTGTCGGTTTGCGCGGTGCCGGTCAGCGGGCCGTAGTGCGGCAACTCGGCCAGCGTGTAATTGGCGAACTCGCGTTCGGCGCGGAAGTAGGCGTAGTCGTCTTCGGTGCGGGTTTTGCCGGTGAGCTGCTGTTCGAGCGAGGCGGCATGCGTATACAGCAGCCGCGCCTGGCCGATTAGATCGAGGCTCATGTTCGAGAGCGCGATGTCCTCTTCGAGGACCGGGCCGTGGCCGCACCATTCGGTATTGCGCTGACCGAGGATCAGCGCGGTATCCGCGAGGCGCAGCACGTATTGCAGATGTTCAGGCGTAGTGTGCATGGCCGCGCTTACATGTGATTGACTTCGTCGGGGAGCGTGTAGAACGTCGGATGGCGGTAAATCTTGTCGCCAGCCGGTTCGAACAGTTCCGCCTTGTCTTGCGGCGCGGAGGCCGTGATCGCCGATGACGGCACCACCCAGATGCTCACGCCTTCCTGGCGGCGCGTGTAGACGTCGCGCGCCATGCGCAGCGCCATTGGGGCGTCGGCGGCGTGCAGACTGCCGCAGTGTTTATGGTCGAGTCCCTGCTTGCTGCGCACGAAGACTTCCCAAATCGGCCATTCCTTGTTCATGCTGATCTCCTGATTCCTTGCCTGGCTCTTGCCGCGTTTGTCAGGCGGCGTGCTGTTGCGCGCGCTGGCGCTGCTTTTCCGCGTGGGCGAGGGCGGCTTCACGCACCCAGGCGCCGTCGTCGTGGGCTTTGACGCGGGTGGCGAGACGCTCGCGGTTGCACGGGCCGTCACCGTTTACGACCCGCCAGAACTCTTCCCAGTCGATGTCGCCGTAGTCGTAGTGGCCGCGCGCCTCGTTCCATTTCAGGTCCGGGTCCGGCAGCGTGACGCCGAGCACCTTGGCCTGGTCGACGGTGGCGTCGACGAATTTCTGGCGCAGATCGTCGTTCGAGATGCGCTTGATGCCCCATTTCGACGACTGATTGCTGTGGATCGAATCCTTGTCGCTCGGGCCGAACATCATCAGCACCGGCCACCACCAGCGGTTCACGGCCTGCTGGACCAGTTCGCGTTGCGCTTCGGTGCCGGACATCATCGACATCAGCGCGTCGAAACCCTGGCGCTGGTGGAACGACTCTTCCTTGCAGATGCGGATCATCGCCCGCGCATACGGGCCGTACGTGCAGCGGCACAGTGGAATCTGGTTCATGATCGCCGCGCCATCGACCAGCCAGCCGATCACGCCGACGTCGGCCCATGTGGGCGTCGGGTAATTGAAGATGCTGGAATATTTGGCTTTGCCGGAATGCAGCGCCGCGATCAGCTCATCGCGCGACACGCCGAGCGTTTCGGCCGCGCTATATAGATAGAGGCCGTGGCCGGCTTCGTCCTGCACCTTGGCGAGCAGGATCGCCTTGCGCTTGAGGCTGGGCGCGCGCGTGATCCAGTTGCCCTCCGGCAGCATGCCGACGACCTCCGAATGCGCGTGCTGCGAGATTTGCCGGACCAGCGTTTTGCGGTAAGCGTCCGGCATCCAGTCCTGCGGCTCAATTTTGCCGTCGTCGGTCATGACTGCGTCGAATCGCGCCTGTTCAGGCGAATTCGCGCCCGAGTCGAGCGGAGCGACGTTGCCGGGAATATCCAGGGATTGCGTGTACATGGGGACGCTCTCTGCGGAAGTTTCTGTGTTTGCACAGTATAAGACAACCGACCGGTCGGTTAATAACTTTTTTGCGACGGATCCTTGCCGTCGATAGGTGCTGGCGGGCCCTTGGTGGCCGCAGTCACGCTCGCTGACGCCCCGCGTCGACGCTTAACCTATAAAATTGCGAATTGGCCGCGATTTGCGGCCTTCCTGCATCCCCGGTACTCATGTTACGTCTTAGCGAAATCAAACTCCCGCTCGATCATCCCGACAGTGCCCTCGAAGCCGCGGTCCGCGCGCGCCTCGCGGAACTCGGCGTGGCGGCGAACGGGCTCATCCGATACACCGTTTTTCGCCGCGCTCACGATGCCCGCAAGCGCGCCGACATCAAACTCACGTACATCATCGATGTCGAGGTAACGGATGAGGCTGCCGCGCTCAGGCGGCTCGGCGCAGTGCCGCATTGCGGCGTGACGCCTGACATGACTTACCGGTTCGTCGCCAAGGCCCCGGCGCAATTCACCACATTGCGCCCGGTTGTGATCGGCATGGGGCCGTGCGGCCTGTTCGCCGGACTGATCCTCGCGCAGATGGGCTTCCGTCCGATCATCCTCGAGCGCGGCAAGGCCGTGCGCGAGCGCACCAAGGACACATTCGGCCTGTGGCGCAAGTCGGTGCTGAATCCCGAATCGAACGTGCAGTTCGGCGAAGGCGGCGCGGGTACGTTCTCGGACGGCAAGCTATACAGCCAGATCAAGGATCCGAAGCACTACGGTCGCAAGGTGCTCGACGAATTCGTCCGCGCGGGGGCTCCGGAAGACATCCTGTATCTGAGCCGGCCCCATATCGGCACCTTCCGTCTCGTCAGCATGGTCGAAAAGATGCGCGCGACCATCCACGAGTTGGGTGGTGAAGTGCGCTTTGAAACGCGCGTCGACGACATCGAAATCGACCACGGCAAAGTTCGCGGCCTGAAGCTTTCGACCGGTGAAACGCTGCGTTGCGATCATGTCGTGCTGGCGGTCGGTCATAGTGCGCGCGATACGTTCGAGATGCTGCATGAGCGCGGCGTCTATATGGAAGCGAAGCCCTTTTCGCTCGGTTTCCGGATCGAGCACCCTCAGGGTTTGATCGATCGCAGCCGGTTCGGCAAGTTCGCCGGGCACAAGCAATTGGGCGCCGCCGACTATAAGGTGGTGCATCACTGCAGCAACGGGCGCGCGGTGTATAGCTTCTGCATGTGCCCCGGCGGCACCGTGGTGGCGGCGACCTCGGAGCCTGGGCGCGTCGTGACGAACGGCATGAGCCAGTATTCGCGGGCCGAGCGCAATGCCAATGCGGGGATTGTCGTCGGCATCACGCCGGACGATTATCCGGGCGGCCCGCTCGCCGGCATCGCGTTCCAGCGCAAGTGGGAGGAGCGGGCGTTCGAGCTGGGCGGCGGCAACTATATGGCGCCGGGCCAACTCGTCGGCGATTTTATCGCCGGACGGCCGTCCACCTCGCTCGGCTCGGTGGTGCCGTCGTACAAACCCGGCGTGCATCCGACCGATCTCAGCACCGCGCTGCCTGATTACGTGATCGAGGCGATTCGCGAAGCCTTGCCGCAGATGGACAAGAAGATAGCCGGCTTTGCCATGCATGACGCGGTGCTGACGGGCGTTGAGACGAGAACGTCGTCACCGATTCGCGTGCGTCGCCGGGACGATTATCAGAGCATGAATGTGGACGGTCTGTATCCGGCTGGCGAGGGCGCCGGGTATGCAGGCGGAATCTATTCGGCGGCGATCGACGGAATCGAAGTGGCGGAAGCGCTGGCATTGAAGATGACCGGAGCGCGGGCGGCCGCCTGAGTCGGCGACGGGCGTACGCAGCCGCCCGTGACCGCCATTGCGATCGGGCACAATGCACGTTTTCGCCTCGAACCGACCACCGAATGACCATTCGCACTCTGGCTGCCGCATGCGCTGCGGCGTTGCTGACACAATTTGCCGTTTCCCCGAGCGGTTTTGCCGCCGACGCCTCCGCGCATTGGGTGGCCGCGTGGGCGACGGCGCTGCAGCCGATTCCTCAACGTGCGGATTTGCCTTCGCTGTACCGCGCGCCAGAAGTGGCGGGGCGCACGGTGCGCCAGATCGTCTATCCGACGCTGTCCGGCAAATCGGCGCGGATCCATCTGAGTAATGAGTACGGCAAGACGGCGTTGGTCATCGACGAACTGCGCATCGCGCGCTCGGCCGGCGGTGCCGCGGCTCTGGGCGGCAGCGAAACGCGCGTCACGTTCGGCGGGAAGACAGCGGTGAGTATTCCGCCCGGCGCGGAGCTGGATAGCGATCCCGTCGCAATCGAAGTCGCCAAAGGTGCGCCTTATGCGATCAGCGCGTTCGTGGGGGCGGAGCAACGAATCGTGGCGTGGCACCGTGTATCGAGCCAGGTGAACTATGTTTCGGCACCGGGCAATCACACGGCCGATACTTCGGCCGATTCGTTTCGCAGCCGGTTTACGCAATATGTGTGGGTGACCGGCTTGTCCGTGGACGCCCCTGCGTCGATGGCCGTGGCCGCGATCGGCGACTCCATCACCGACGGCATGCGCTCCAGTCTCAATCAGAACAAGCGTTGGCCGGACGCGCTAGCGCGCCGGTTCGCCGGCAGCGGCGAGCGCTCGATTGCGGTTGTCAATCTCGGCATCAGCGGCAATCGCTTGCTAAGCGATTCGCCGTGCTATGGCGAGGCGCTTGTCCGGCGTTTTGATCGCGACGTGCTCGAGCGTCCTGGCGTCAAGGCGGCGATTCTGCTGATTGGCATCAACGACATCAATTTCGCGGCGATGCCGGCCCGCAATGGTCTCGACTGCGATTTCCCGCATACGCCGGTCACGGCTGCGGGTCTGATCGCCGGATATCAACGAGTGGTAGCCGCCGCGCGGCAGCGTGGCGTAAAGGTGTTCGGCTCGACGCTGACGCCTGCGTCGTTGCCGGCGCAGCGAGAGAGCATCAGGCTTGCGGTCAATCAATGGATTCGGAGCAGCCGCGGTTTCGACGGGGTGGTGGATTTCGACGCGGCGCTACGCGATCCGGCGCAGCCGGAGCGCTTGCAGCGCGCTTTTGACAGCGGCGATCATATTCATCCTAGCGATGCGGGTTATGCCGCAATGGCGGATGCGGTTCCTATCGTTGCAGTAGTGAATTCGTCCCTAAAGTGAGCCGCCAAAAAAAGAATTTGGTCAAACCCTTGTCACATGGCTGAGGTTGGCCTATGATTCGCCTCCTCGTTGCAAACGAGGGCCGCGGTAGAAACCAGCGGCGCGTAGCGCCAAGAAAGAAGTTTTAAGCGAAAGCGAAAAAATGTTCTTGACGAAACGAAAGAGATGTCTCATAATCTCGTTTCTCTGCTGCAGATGCAGCGACGCAGAACGAAGCGGTGCCGGGTGGTTGAAGTGGGCGTCGTGACGGTGGTGAATGCGTAAGTGATCTTTAAAAACTAACAGCCGAT
>NZ_JBQEPU010000028.1:0-97739 GCF_052045835.1 Paraburkholderia sp. 22099
CCGCACGCCGGATGAGGCATACTTCGCGACGCTGCCTGCGATCAAATTGGCAGCATGACCGCCCCGGACGTTCCACTTAAAAATCTCAGAAAACTGTCCGAACGAGCGAGGCCACCTCTAGATGCCGGGCCGCTCTCAGAAGTCGACGGCCTTCATCGACCACGGCCCGGCCGGCTTGCGTGAGCGTCGCCCGTCTGCCGCTACGGTCGAACAGTTCAACATCCATGTCGCTTTCAATTTTCTGGACGAGGTAAGTGATCGACGACGGGACCCTATGCAACAGTTCGGCCGCCTCGGCGAATGTGCCGGCTCGCTCGATGGTGTCCAATACTTCCAGGACTTCAAACGACAACTTGATTGCCATATGACGCTCTCAGGATTCTTCTAATCTTTAAGTCGACTTCGCCGCGAAGGACGTGTAGACCAGTAGCAGCCGCGCGAGACCATTTCAGTGCGCAATTTTTCGAGGTTTGCTCGGTGCCGTTAAGATGGACAGTGACGATGTTGTCCCGCGCTAAGGAAGCAGGTTTGTGGACTTCCCACCCGTCAAACGATTATCGGGGCGATAGTCTAAGACATGCGCTGCCTCCTTGGGGCACGTGATAAGGCACCGCCGACCGTCCCGCCTCACGGGCCTCAACGTAGCTTGGCAACAATTCGGTCTTAGGTGTCAACAGTTCAATTGCGCTCATGTTGTTCGATACGAGTCAGGGAGCCAATGATTGTCAACAGTCTAAGCGGTGCCGTCGAATGTCTCAAAATGGCCGCGCGCAGCCCGAGAGCGCCCAAGTCGACCATAACGCTGTAGACCCATAGCAGTCGACCAGCGCTCCGACTTTCCCTTTCAGGAAGCAACCGATCTCTAACGTTCGACCTCCGCTCGATGGAGGGGTTAGGCGCCATGCCCCAGCTCCTGAGCGAGCCCGATCAGGATCCCTTCGGGGCCCCGGATGTAGCAGAGCCGATACGCGTTTTCGTACTGGGACACTTTGCCGACGAGTTCCGCGCCGCGTTTACCGAGACGGGCGAGCGTATCGTCGATGTCCTCCACGGTAAACATGACGCGTAGGTAACCAAGGGCGTTCACCGGTGTGCGACGGTGATCGGCGACCACAGGTGGCGCAAGGAATCGGGATATCTCGAGCCGGCTGAGACCGTCCGGCGTACGCATCATGGCAATTTCGACGCGCATGCCGCGCAATCCAGTGACGCCATCTGCCCAGTCTCCTTCGATGGGGGCACGCCCCTCGAGCTCAAGTCCAAGTTCGGCAAAAAATTCGATGGCGGCATCGATGTCTTCAACCACGATGCCGACGTTGTCCATACGCTTCACCGTCATGATGGCTCCCTGGCGCCTGGCTGAAGCGCCGATGGTAACGCTGCCGACCTGAGCTACCGCTCAAGCTCAGGGCTATCCGCGCGATTAGCTGCGAGAGAGATGCAGGCTACACCAGGGCACCGGATATCTGTCATCCGCGAACGCCCGCTTACCAGCCGAAATCGACCTCTTCTCGACAGAGGCCATGTCGAGCAAATCCAACTAAGGCCGAGCGCTCATCTGAACGCTATACGCCCCATTGAAAACAACGGCACGGTCCAGCATCGGGGGAGCAAAGACACCCGCCCAGCGCCGCAAGCCCTTCACCCGGAATTGAATAAAAAACATTGGCTGCTACCGTACAGACCTCTCCCATCGGCCGTGACAAGGTGGACTGAGACAGACCCACGGCGCCACCATCATGACCAAGTCCGTCCTCACTGCGCTCACCCTGATTATTGCAATAGGCGCTGGGTTTACCCCAGTCCTGTGCCGCGCCTACGCGCTCGACGCTCAGCTCGACTGCAAATCGAACGCGCACGCGTTCATCGCTCCGCTCGTGACCGATCGATATATCGATCCAAAGCCGATGCGTGTCGAAGCGAACTCGGTCAATGCATTCAAACCGGCACACGACGGCAACCTGACGGCTTTCGGTTTTCGCGTCTACGCCGTTCTCGGGTATGAACACGGCGACACGATATTCAAACAGGGAAGCGGCCAGCCCATTACAGATTCCGCCTATGGCGCGGTGGTGGTGGGCTCGACCGAGGACGTGGAAGCGCGCGTACGGAAGGCCGGCAGCGACGCTGTCGTGCGGCAGGTCATTCCCCTTGTGCTCACGGTCATCTTCTGCAGCGCGCAATGACGTGCTACGCACCTTCATCCATGGGCCGGCCACAACTAAACCGCTACCGCTCCGCTTGCATGAATGCGAGCAATGCCGCGCCGACTTCATCGTCGATGGTGTTGAACGAGTGGACCACGGAGATGTGATTGTGTCCCGCGACGCGCGCCCACGTCGGGCAGCGCTTTGTAACTCAACGAACCCGCGAACTGCCCGACGACTGACCAGAACCGTCCGCCAGATGCCGCACCAACGCCTTCTCCGGCCGCGGCATCGCGTTCATGTCGCGCATGCAGATCAGCAACTGGCGCGTCGCCCAACTATCGGTCAACTCGATCATGCGGATGCCCGGCCGCCCGCGATAACGCTTCGCCGCCGTGGTCGGCACGATGCCGACGCCCGCGCCTTGCTCGACCATGCGGCAGATGCCGTCGAAAGTTCGCACATGGGTGCGGAAGTTGAGCGTTCCGCCAGCCAGTAGCGCGCGCTCGCCCAGATACGCTTGCAACGCGCTGTCCGCGCTCAGCCCGATGAATTCGCGGTCGGCCACCTCCGCCAGCGTGACGCGGCGACGCGTGGCGAGCGCGTCGTCGCGGCTCGCGATCAGCACCAGCTTGTCGACGGCGAAGGGCAGCGTTTGCAACGCGCCATGCTCGACCGCATCCGAGATGATGCCGATCTCCGCCGCGCCGGTGAGTACCGCCTTGACCGTCTCGCTGCTTTGGCGTTCCTTCAGATCGATCTGCACATTCGGATGATCGCGCAGAAAAAGGCCGATCGCCGCGGGCAGGAATTCGGTGATCGCGGCGGTGTTGGTCCACAGGCGGATGCAGGCTTTGCGTCCTTCCTGATGCTCGCCCAGTTCACCTTGCATCCGTTCGATCTGGCCCAGCACGAGCCGCGCGTGATGGGCGAGCGTGTCGCCCGTGGGCGTGGATTCGACGCCGCGCCGGCCGCGTTCGAGCAAGGGCATGCCCAGGGCGTCTTCCATGCCGCGCAGCCGCGCGCTCGCCGACGGCAACGACATGTTCGCGCGCGCGGCGCCGTGCGTGATGCTGCCGGTTTCGAGGATATACAGAAAGAGCCGCAGGTCGATCAGATCGAAGCGCATGGAGGGGCGTTTGCGTTGTCTCGGTTCGGGTTCCAGCCTAAGCCATAGCCTAAGCCACGGTAAGTATCTTACGCATTGTGGCCGGGCTTGCGGCAATCGAAAATCGTCAATATCACAACCATGAACAGGCTCCCGATGAGTTCTTCCCTTGCGATGCACGCGGGTCTGGTCGCGGCAACCTTCGTCGTCGCCGGCTTCGTCAAGGGCGTGACCGGCATGGGTCTGCCCACCGTCGCGATGGGCGTGCTCGGCACGCTGATGCTGCCGGCTCACGCGGCCGCGATGCTGCTGTTGCCCTCGTTCGTCACGAACCTCTGGCAATTGTTCGCGGGACCGAGCGTGCGGGCGCTGGTCGGGCGCTTGTGGCCGATGATGGCGGGCATCGTCGGCGGCACGATTGCCGCCGCGTCGTTTATCGCGGGCGGGGGCGGCGAATGGGCGGTCGTCGGTTTGGGCGCCGCGTTGACGCTGTACGCCGGCGCGGGCCTGACGGCGTGGCGTCTCGACGTGCCCAGGCGGCATGAGCGCTGGCTGTCGCCGGCAATCGGCGCGGTCACGGGCGTGATCACCGGCGGCACCGGCGTGTTCGTCGTGCCTGCGGTACCTTATCTTCAGGGACTCGCGTTGAAGAAAGAGGACCTCGTGCAAGCGCTCGGCCTGTCGTTCACGGTCTCCACCATCGCGCTCGCGATCGGGCTCGCCAAAGAGCGTGCATTTGCCGTCGACGACCTCGGCCATTCGCTGCTCGCGGTGGCGCCGGCGCTGATTGGTATGTGGATTGGACAGCGTGTGCGAGGGCGCATCAGCGCCGACACCTTCCGCCGCTGGTTCTTTGTTTGCCTGCTCGGCCTCGGCATTCAATTGATGGCGCGCGCATTCGTTTGATCAGGCATTGGCGACAGGCAAAGCGAGGAGGGCAAGAATCGTGTGGGCCACCATTCTGGATACGCTCGGTGCAATAGCCGTACTGGCCAGCTTGTCCGTGCAGATCATGCTGTGGCGCAGGCGCTGAGATCGGCTTCTCGCGCGGCGTGCATGGCATGCGCGCGGCATGTATTCCATCAGCGCCGCGTGGCTGGCGCGCGCCGCGCTTCGATTGTTCGCGCCTCCCGACGTATCTGTTCGCCTTCAGCCGCTTTATCCCCGCCGCCTGAATCCCTACATTGCATGCAGTGGCGGCGTCGCTGCATCGGAAGCTGCATCGGCTTCATGGGCGCCAACTCGCGAATCATCGCCGCACTACGTCGGCGCAACCCAATCGAAAGGAAACGATCATGAGCAAGCTCACAGGCAAAGTCGCGGTTGTAACGGGCGCATCGAAAGGCATTGGCGCGGCGATTGCGAAGGCGCTGGCCGCGCAAGGCGCCTCGGTGGTGGTGAACTATGCGTCCAGCAAGGCGGGCGCGGACAGCGTGGTCGCCGCGATCACGGCGGCGGGCGGCAAGGCGGTGGCGGTCGGCGGCGACGTCTCCAAGGCGGCGGACGCGCAAGGCATCATCGACGCCGCGGTCGAAACGTATGGCCGCCTCGACATCCTCGTCAACAACTCGGGCGTGTACGAGTTCGCGCAGATCGAGGAGATCACCGAAGAACATTTCCATAAGCACTTCAACGTCAACGTGCTGGGTCTGCTGCTGACCACGCAGGCGGCCGTCAAGCATCTGGGAGAAGGCGGCAGCATCGTCAACGTCAGTTCGGTGGTGACGCGCCTCACGCCGCCGGGCAGCGCGGTTTATACGGGCACCAAGGGCGCGGTGGACGGCATCACCGGCGTGCTGGCACGCGAACTCGGTCCGCGCAAGATTCGCGTGAACTCGGTGAACCCGGGCATGATCGCGACCGAAGGCACGCATAGCGCGGGCATCGTCGGCTCCGATCTGGAGCAGTGGGCGATCAGCACGACGCCGCTCGGCCGCATCGGCCAGCCTGACGAGGTCGCCGACGTTGCCGTGTTCCTCGCGTCGGACGACTCGCGCTGGATGACGGGCGAAACCCTGATTGCCAGCGGCGGCGCGCGTTAAGGCGTTCAAGTAGAGGCATTTGCCGCGTCGCTGTGTGGTATCGCAGCGCGCGGCGCATGCTTCACATGCGGCATGTTTTACCGCCGCGTATGAAGCACTGCAACCGTATGTGCGTTGCATAGGGTTTGTCCTGAACCCCGTCCGCCCCCGCTTAAGTTGCTGCTGAAATTGTCGTTAGTGTGAAGGAAAGGCGCAAAGGCGCTCACCGCATTCACACTATGACTCGCGCCAATTCCAGACACCTGGCGGTACATTTTGCCGCCGCCGTTATTTTCGTCTCGTTGTCGGTGCAAACCGACGCAGCCGCGGCCGTCGATCCGCTCGACGCGCGTAACGCACGTAACGCCCGCCACGTACCCGCAGGTGACCTACCCGCGAGCGAAGCCGCCGACATTGCGCCGGACGCCGATGCCGACACGCTCGCCACGCTGCCGCTCGAGAAGCTGATGAGCGTTCAGGTGGTGACGTCCGCGTCGAAATTCACGCAGTCGGTGAGCGACGCGCCTTCCGCCGTGGTGGTGCTGAGCGCGGCGGACATCCGCGATTTCGGCTGGCGCACGCTCTCCGACGCGCTCGCGTCGCTGCCCGGACTCTACGTCAGCTACGACCGCAACTACGCCTATGTGGGCGCGCGCGGCTTCCTGCGTCCGGGCGATTACGACAGCCGCTTCCTGCTGCTGATCGACGGCGTGCGCACCAACGATTCGGTCTACGGCCAGGCGGTGATCGGCACCGAGGCGCTGGTCGACATGGACCTCGTCGAGCGGATCGAATACGTGCCCGGTCCCGGCTCTGCCGTCTATGGATCGAACGCGCTGTTCGGCGTGGTCAACGTCATCACGAAGAAGGGCAGCGCGATCGACGGCGCGCAGACCGCCGTGGCCGTCGGCAGCTTCGGCGAAAAGAAGGCGCGTGCCACCTACGGCTGGCACGGCCAGAACGGCGCGGACCTGGTGTTGTCGGCGAGCTCGTATGTGCGCAACGGACAGGACCTGTATTTCCCCGACTTCGATACGCCGGAGCAGAACCACGGCATCGCGCGCAACCTCGACTACGATCGCGCGCAGCGCTTGTTCGCCAAGGCCGCGTATGGCGATTTCTCTTTTTCCGCCGCCTATGTGAATCGCACCAAGGGCGTACCGACCGGATCGTTCGGCGCGGTGTTCAACGCGCCCAACTCGACCAACGATTCGCAGGGCTTCATCAACGGCACGTTCTCGCGTCAACTGACCACGGGACTCGCGGTCTCCGCTCAGGCCTATTGGGGCCGCGCCGACTATCGCGGGCTCGGCACGTATCCGTACGACACCGGCACCGCCGTGGCGAGTGTCGATGGCGATCATGCGCTCTGGTACGGCGCCGACACGCACGCCACGATCACGAGCCTGCCGCGGCAGAAGATCGTGGTGGGCGCGGATTTTCGCCGCGACGCGCATCGCGACCAGTACAACTACATCGTCGACCCGTACTCGTCGCAACTGAACGACAAACGCTCCAGCAATCAGACCGGCGCGTATATCGAGGACGAAATCCGGCTGCCGGCGAACTTCACGCTGAGCGCGGGCTTGCGCTACGACTGGGACAGCGTGACGGCGGGCAACCTCAACCCGCGGCTCGCGCTGATCTACAAGATCACCGCGCAGGACACCGCCAAGCTCATTTACGGCACCGCGTATCGCGCGCCCAACGCTTACGAACTGTATTACAACGTGCCCGGTGAGGGCGGCCAGGAGGCGAATCCGAACCTCAAGCCGGAACATATCTCCACGCGCGAAATCGTGCTCGAGCATCTGTTCGAATCGAGCGGCCGCGTGACGCTGTCGCTGTTCCAGTACGCGGTGCGCGACCTGATCTCGCAGACGGTGGATCCCGACAACGGCCTGCTGGTGTTTCAGAACATCGATCGCGCGGACGTGAAAGGCGCGGAGCTGGCCGTCGAGCGCGATTTCTTCGGCGGCGTCCGTGTGCGCGCGAGCTATTCGTGGCAACTCGCGCGCGACGGTCAGTCGGCGGTGCTGGCCAATTCGCCGCGTCATCTGGCGAAGATGAACCTGCTGGTGCCGTTGTTCCATCACGCCGCGCGTCTCGGCACCGAGGTGCAATGCACCTCGTCGCGTTCGACCGGAGCGTCCACGACGGGCGGCTATTGCATCGCCAATCTCACGCTCGGTTCGTCGCGGCTCATCAGTCATGCCGAGGTCTCGCTGAGCGTCTACAACGCGTTCAACAAACGCTACGCGGATCCGGCCGGGCCGGCGTTCGTCCAGCAGACGATCGAGCAGCAGAGCCGCACCGTGTACGCGAAGATGGTGTACGGGTTCTGACATGGGACCGACCCGAAACGTATGTCTCGCGATGGCGGTGTTGCCGTGGTGGCTGCTCATGCCGCTGTGGTGCGTGGGCCAGGTGCAGGACGTCGCGCTGAAGGCCGCCTACATCTACAACTTCGCGCTCTTCACGACGTGGCCCGCGAGCGCCGCGCCCGCGGCCTCGTTCAATGTCTGCGCGACGCGCGGCAAGCCCTTGTGGAACAGCCTGCAGAAGCTCGACGGCAAGATCATCGACGGCCGGCCGTGGACGACGGTGGACAGCGCCGCGCCGCCCAGGCTGGGCAAATGCGACATCACGGTGCTGCCGGAAGGCGCGCCCGCGCCGCCATCCTGCGGCCAGGCGAGCGCGCTGCTCGTGAGCGACGGCGGCCTGTCCGGCAGAAGCAGTGCGGCCATCACGCTCGTCACCGAGGACGAACACGTGCGCTTCGACATCGATACGCAAGAGGCGGCCCACTGCGGCCTGAAATTCAGTTCGAAGCTGCTGCGCCTCGCAAGGAACGTTCAATGAAAAGCCAGATACGACCGGAACCTTCGCGGCTCTCCAAAACGTTCGAGACCGGCCAACTCATCGCGGCCATCGCGGCCTTCGTGATCGTCGGCTGCGTGATGCTGGCTTACGAGTTCGTCTCGCTGCGCCAGGCGCTCGTCAAGGATGTCGAGATCGAAGCGGCGATCGTCGCCGACAATATTTCGGCTTCCGTGATGTTCGAGGACCACGACGCGTCGATGGAAATCCTGCGCGCGTTTCGCCCGGACCCGTCGCTGCTCTCGGTCACCGTGTACGACCGCTCCGGCTTTCTCTATGCGCAGTATCTGACGCGCAACGCCGCGCCGCCTCCAGAGCCGTCCGCCGCGGCGTTTCAGTGGCTGTCGTCGACCATCACGGTGCATCAGGAGATTCGCTATCGCGGTCATCAGCTCGGCGTCGTGGAGTTCGTCGCCAGCACGGCCGACGTGCGAACCGGCATTCTGCGCTTCGCCGGCTTGCTTGGGGTCGCGTCGCTCGGCGCGATGCTGGTGGCGGCGCTCGTCATGCGGCGCGCGCGTGCGCGCATGGACAAGGCGGAACGCGAGCTCGACTACCTCGCGCACACCGATCCCGTGACCGACCTCGCCAACCGGCGCGCGACCTACGAAACGCTCGAACGCGCGATGGAAGTGCACGCGCGCGCCGACCGCAGACTGGCGCTGCTGCTGATCGACCTCGACAATTTCAAGGGCGTCAACGACACGGCGGGGCATGGCGCCGGCGACCGGCTGCTGCGGCAGGTCGGCGCCACGCTGGTTTCCGTGGTCCGCAAACACGACGTCGTGGGCCGGATCGGTGGCGACGAATTCGCGGTGATCGCCGCGCCGGTGCGCGATAACGCCGAAGCGCTGGCGATCGCCGAGCGGATCACCGAAGCGCTGCGGCGGCCGTTTCACGTCGACGGCATCGACATGCTGGCCACCGCGAGCGTTGGCATCAGCATGTTTCCCGACGACGCCACCGCGTTGACCGAACTCGTCAGCAACGCGGATATCGCGCTCTACCAGGCGAAGGTATCGGGCAAGAACCGGCTGGCCGAGTTCAGGCCGGAGATGACCTTGCGCACGCAGCGGCGCGTGCGGCTCGAACGCGATCTGCGCAAGGCGATGGAGCGCGGCGAGCTCGACGTGTATTACCAGCCGCAGTTCCGTTGCGATTCGGAGCGCATGGTGGGGGTGGAGGCGCTGCTGCGCTGGCCGCATCCTGAGAACGGCTTCATCGCGCCGTCCGAGTTCATTCCGGTGGCGGAGGAGTGCGGCTTGATCGGCGAACTGGGCCGCTGGGTGCTGCTGCGCGCGTGTTCCGATGCGGCTTCGTGGCTGCGCACGACGGGCGTCGCGTTGAACGTCGCGGTCAACGTGTCGGCGCGGCAGTTGCGCGACGGCGATTTCATCGACGCGGTCAGGCACGCGCTGCACGATACCGGTCTGGCGGCGACGCAGCTCGAACTCGAACTGACCGAGAGCCTGCTGATGGAGGACATGGATTCCGCGATGGAATTCATGCACGCGGTGCGGCACCTGGGCGTGCGGCTCGCCATCGACGACTTCGGCACCGGCTATTCGTCGCTGTCGTATCTGCAGTCGTTTCCGATCAACCAGTTGAAGATCGACCGCAGCTTCATCCAGCTTTTGCCGGATGCCGGCACGACCATCGCCGGCGCGATCATCTCGCTCGCGCACGGCTTCAATCTGTGCGTCGTGGCCGAGGGCGTCGAGAACCGCGCGCAACTCGACTGGCTGCAACGGGCCGGCTGCGATCTGGTGCAGGGCTATCTGCTCGCGCGCCCGATCCGCGCGCAGGACATCAACGCGATGCTGACGAGAAAGCGGGCTCAGGAGGACGCGGTGACGAGCTAGGCGTCGAGCGATGCCGACGCGCCGCCAGGTGAGCGGGGCGTTTGGCTGAGCGGCCCGGCGTGGTGGATAACGCTCAACCGGCGATCAGCTTCAGGCCCGCCGGCAGCGACTCGCCGAATACGCGGCCTTCGTCGGCGTTATCGAGTTCCACGGTCTCGCTCACCATCGTGATCCACGCGCGCGGTGCGTTGGCCGCTTCGAGCCGGCGCACCACCGCATCGCGCGCGGCGTCGGGCAAGTCGCGCGAACGATCGCCGGTCATGCGGGCGATCTGCACAGCGGCGAACGCGGCGGGATCGACCTTCTTCCAGTCGAGCGCGAGTATCGCGTCCAGCCAGCGCGTGGCGACCTCCGGCGTCACCACGCCATGCGCGCTGCCGTAGAACGGCCGCCGTGCGCCGATACGGCCCACCGCCCACCAGCCTTGATGATTTTCAGCGGGCTTCTTCAGCCGCGTCAGTACCGATTCGCCGAGTTCGATCTTGCGTTCGACGGGAATGCGTTCGAGCGACGCGCTCAGCCGGAGCATGTCGGGAAAGCCGGTTCTGGACACGTCGAACGGCAACTTGTGGCGCGATTGCGCGGCCGTTTGCAGATACGCCATCGCGTCGAGCACGCGCAGTTGCGCGCTTTCGTCGAGACCGCCCGCGGCGCGGCGCCACAGCGTCCACCATTCCGACCACACCTGGCTCTCGTTGACGTACTGAATGCCGTCGTCGAACAGCGACCACAGTTGCTCGACGCGCCATGCGTCGAGCGGATAGCCGAAGCCCGGCCGCACGCAATAGCCGGCGAGATTCAGCCACAGCCGCTCGTGATCCGCCGAGCGCCGCCGACGCCGCGCGCGTTCCCACAGCGCGCCGAACAGTTCGCGCAGCAGCGCGCTGTTCCAGCTCTCGCGCGGGCCGAGCAGTTGTTCGAGCTGCGCGCGCAGCCGCTTGATTTCCTTCGGGCCGACGTTTTGCGAGCGCGAGCCGAAGCTGCGGTCGATATGGTCGATCGCTTCATCGAGCGCGGGATGCCGGGCCTCGCTCGCATCGCCGGCCAGATTCACCTGCGCGTCCTCGCGGCGCAACTGGAATTCGAGCAGCCAGCGCTGCGCGGGATGGTCGAGTTCGATGCAGTGGACTTCGAGCGTGCCGACTTCGGTGAGCGAGGTCGCGATGCGCACCGCGGTTTCGCGCGCGGTGCTGGTGCGGGTGCCGGTGCTGGTGCTATCGCGGGCTTGATCGCGCGGCTGCACGATCGTCGCGATGGGCGGCAGGCGAACGAAATCGCCGTCCGCCAGATCGATCAGTTGGCCGGCTTGATAGACCGTGTCCGCGCTCGACGAAACCAGGTGAAAACGCACCGGATGCCCGAGACGCAGCGCGAAGGTGCGCTGCTCGATCAGGATCTCGTGGCCTTCCTCGGTGCCGCGCGGCAGCAGGCAGATGCCGCGTGGCGAAGCGTCGGCGTCGCGCTTGCCGTCGCCCGTTTCGTCTAGCTGGAGGAAGTAGCTGCGCGGCGAGCCGCCGCCGATCTTCGGCGCGCCGCCCGCGCGGGCCAGCGCATAGGCGACCGCGCCGCGCGCCACGGCGACGTCCGGGTTGTCGTTGTGCAGCACGTTGAGCGGCTCGCCACGCCACGTGCCTAGTGTGTCGGCGAGGCGTCGCGTCAGCGCCTCGGCGCGGAATACGCCGCCGTTCAGCAACAGCGTGTCGGGCACCGGCAAGGACTGGTCCGAATCGGTGGAAGCGGCGCGACCTAGCGCCTTGCGCGACTGCGCCGCGAAGCGGCTCAGGAATGCCGCGATATGACGCGTGACGGCGGCATCGGTGGCGTAAGGCAGACCGAACTCGACGATCGCGCCGCGCGGCCTGCCTGGCCGTTCGCTCGACGCCACCGCCGGGAAAAAGCCGTCGACGATGATCTGCTCGACTTCGTCACGCGTAAGCTGCGCGGTGCGCGCGCCGCCGATCAGTTTCGAGCCCGCGCCGAGCAGCGTGATGGAGGCGGAATCGGGCGCTTGCGGGCCGAGCAGTTGTTCCTTCGCAGCGCGGCAACGCTCGACCAATTGGGAGAGGCTGGCTGCCGACAGGCGCTTGCGTTCGCTGTTGGCGCTGGCGCTGCTGCCGCTGCTCTCGATCGCGTTGCTGCCGCCGCCGTCGCCACGACTTCCACCGTCGCCGCCAGATAGCCGCATCTCGACGCGATGCGCGAGCGCCAGATCCATGTTGTCGCCGCCGAGCATCAGATGATTGCCCACGCCGATGCGCGTGAGTTCGGGCTCGGCGTTCTCAGGCAGGTTCACTTCGATCAGCGTGAGATCGGTGGTGCCGCCGCCCACGTCGCAAATCAGCACGAGCCGCGTGTCGGCGAGTTCGGCCGTAAGCCGCTCGCGGTGATGAAACAGCCAGTCGTAGAACGCGGCTTGCGGTTCCTCCAGCAGCCGCAAGCTCGGCAGACCCGCCATGCGCGCCGCTTCCACCGTGAGCGCCCGCGCGCCTTCGTCGAAGGAAGCCGGCACCGTGAGCACCACGTCCTGATGTTCGAGCGGCGCCTGCGCAAAGCGCTGGTTCCAGGCCGCGCGCACGTGCGCGAGATAGCTCGCGCTGGCCTCGACCGGCGAGACCTTGAGGACGTCGGCGGCGGCGCCCCACGGCAGGATGGGCGCGACGCGGTCCACCGACGCATGCGACAGCCAACTCTTGGCGCTCGCCACCAGCCGCCCCGGCACCTGGCCGCCGAGCGTGCGCGCGAGCCGGCCGATCACGATCGGCGATTGCGCCGCCTTACCGTCCCCGCCGTCCGCCCCGTGCCCGCCGCTCGCCGCGCGCTCCGCAGTCGCTGTCGCTGTCGCCGTCCAGGGCAATTGCAAATCGCCCGCGTCCAGTTCGCCCGCCGCCGCGTGATAGCGCACCGAGGGTAGAAGCGGCCGCGCGGCCACTTCCCCCGGACTCACCAGTTGCTCGATCTCGAACACGCGAATCGGCTCCGACGCGTTGCCGGCCTCCGCGTAGGCGAGCACCGTGTTGCTGGTGCCGAGATCGATGCCGACCTTGTACCGCTTCATCTCAGTCATGCATTGGCGTTGCCGCGCACGTCGAATTCGACTTTCCAACGCTCGTCGGTGCCGCGCGGCATCGCTTCCAGTTCGAGCGTGCCCGCCTCGGTGACGCGCGCATGCAGCTTCACCGGCACGACTTCACCGGCGGTGCGGCCCGCGGCCGGCAGCGTCGCCTGGATTTCTTCGAGTTCCTGCAATTCCTCCGGGCCCCAGAAATCGAGCAGCGTGCCCACCTGATCCTGACGACGCACCGACGAACCGAAGAAGCGGAAGTGCACCGGCTCGCCGACCACGAGGCCGAATTCCTGCGCGGGCAACTCGGCCTCGGTGCCTTCCTCCATGCCGAAGGGCGCCACGCACAGCGCCTGCACCGGCGGTTCGAGCCCCGGCACGGCGGGCATCGCCGATTCGATCGCGATGTAATACGCGCGCGCCGTGCCGCCGCGAATCCGCACGCCCCGGCCGCGTCGCACATAGCCGTAATAGGCCGCGCCGCGCGCGACGGCGAGGTCGAGGTCGGCGCCTTCCAGAAGCCGCGCCGGCGCCGCGCCTTCGGCCGCGAGCCAGTTGTTGAGCGTGCCCATGATCCGCTCGACCAGCAGCGGCGACTTGAACACGCCGCCGTTGAACAGCACGGCGGTGGGATGCAGGAAGCTCGCGTCTTGCGCGCCCGGGTTTGCGCTTGCGTTCGGATTCGCGGCGGCGTCGCGCAGTCCTTCGAGTTCCGCCAGCGCGCCCACCTGACGGCCGAGGAACGCCGCCAGATGCCGCGTGATGCCCGCGTCCTGCGCATACGGCAGGCCGAGTTGCGTCAGACCGGCGCGCGCGCGGCTCACTGGCCGCGCCGCGCTGTCCACCTGCGGGAAAAAGCCTTCGAGGATGGTTTGCGTCAACTCGATGCGCGTGAGTTCGGTGCGGATCGATCCGCCGATCAGCTTCGAGCCGCGGCTCGGCACGACGAGCGGCACCGTGTCGGTCGCCGGATCGCTGAGTAGCGTTTCCTTGGCCGAGCGGCATGCATAGGTGAGGGCGCGCAGTTGCCACGCGTCGGCCTGGGTGCCTTGCGCCGCGAGCTTGCGCGCGACGCCATGCGCGAGCGCGAGGTCCATGTTGTCGCCGCCCAGCAGAATGTGCTCGCCGACCGCCACGCGATGCAGTTCGAGATTGCCCTCGCGCTCGATCACCGCGATCAGCGAGAGGTCGGTGGTGCCGCCGCCCACGTCCACCACGAGGATGATGTCGCCCACCTCGACCTGCTTGCGCCACTGGCCGCCGCTCTTCTGGATCCAGCTATAGAGCGCGGCTTGCGGTTCTTCCAGCAGCGTCATGCGGCCGTAGCCGGCGGCCTCGGCGGCTTCGGCGGTGAGCTCGCGCGCGGCCGGATCGAACGACGCGGGAATCGTCACCGTGATGTCCTGCTGCGCGAAGGGCGCGTCGGGATGCGCGTGGTCCCAGGCTTCCCGCAAGTGCGTCAGATAGCGCACCGAGCTTTCGAGCGGCGAGACGCGCGCGACTTCGCGCGGCGCGTCGTTGGGCAGAATCGCCGCGCGCCGGTCGACGCCCGGATGGCACAGCCAGCTTTTGGCGCTCGACACGAGCCGGATCGGCGTGGCCGCGCCGCGGCCGCGGGCGAACTCGCCGACCGCGAACTCGCGCTCGCCGGTCCACGGCAGATGGAGGTCGCCCGAACTCAGTTCGTCGGGATGTGGCAGATAGAGGAACGAGGGCAGCAGATCGAGATTGTCGATCGCGCCGGGTCCGGTGAGCTGCGCGATCGGCAGCACGCCCTCGCTGGTTTGCTCGCCGTCGCTGGCGGCGGTGTCCACATACGACAGCGCGCAGTGCGTGGTGCCCAGGTCGATGCCGATCGCGTAGCGTGATTCGCGTGGTTCGAGTGATTCGCGCGCGTCGCTCATAGCTCCACCTCGGCCGGGGCGATCACCTTCGCGTTGTGGCTGTCCGTGAGCTTCGGCAGACGCACTTCGTCGACCCGCCAGCCGCGGTGGCTGATGCTGCCGCTAAACGGCGCGCGGCCCACCACATTGCCGGTCAGGCGGATCGCGCTCGCGTCGAAACCTTCGGCCAGCGTGACGCGGCTGCCTTCGGCTTCGTCGCGGATCGGACGGATCGTGAAGTGCTCGCGCAGCGTCGCGCGGCAGCCTTCGTGCACGAGGCGCGCGGCCACGCCGATGTCGGCGTCGCTGTAATGCTTGATGTCTTCCTCGACGAAATCGATGAAGCGCGCGTCGCGTTGCAGCAGGCCGAGCAGTTGCAGCGCGGCGTCGGGGCTGGCCTCTTTCAGCGTGGGCGCGGGTTGCGGCGCGGGAGCGGGAGCGGGCGTGGGCATGGACGCAGCGGGGGCGGGCGGCGTGCTCGCGGCCGCCTCTCCGTTACGCAGACGCAGCACCCCAGCGGCGAATTCGCCGTCGCCGAGAATGCGGAAGAACGTGCTGACGGCAAGCGAAATCCTGCCGAGGAAGGATGGGTTCGAATCGGTCATCAATGCTCCTGAGTGGCTCTGTTCGAGGACGAGCTGTCCTGGCTGCGCCGCACGCCACGGGCCTGAAATACGGACGGGCAGTCGTCATGCGCGTTGGCGAAGGTCGGCGGCACGGCGGCCGCCGAGGTGTGGGTTTTCGGTTGCTTCATCCAGAATCGCGGCGCGCTTCGCGCGCGCGAAACCCGTATTTTGCCTTGTGACGCGCCGAACGCGGGCAAAGCCCGCGAATCGAGCGTCCAATGCGCAGAGATTGGCGGATCGAAAGGGCCGGTTTTCAGCCGCGCCCGTTGGGTGGTTTGCACGCTTTTCACCGCCTTTGCCTCGCTTTCGCCTGCTTCAACGTTCACCGCTCACCGTTCCGACACGTGATTCACACATGATTCACGCGCCGTGCGGCCCGAACTCCGCGACCACCTGATCGATGAACGTGCGCAGTTTCGGCGTGGCGCGGCTCGCCGGAAACACCAGATGCATGGGCCGCGCCGGGGCTTCGTAGCCGTCGAGCAGCCGCATCAGCCGGCCTGCCGCCAGCTCGTCGCGTACCGCCACTTCGGGCGCGAGCATCACGCCGCCGTCGTTGAGCGCCGCGGCGAGCAGCGCCTTCACGTCGTTGGCCTGAAAGCGGCCCGAGACCGGCACCGCGTGTTCACCGCGCGCATCCGCGAAACGCCATTCGCTCGCCACCGGCAAGCTCGTGAAGATGAAGCCCATGCAGTCGTGTCCGGTCAACGCTTGCGGCGTGTCAGGCGTGCCGTGCCGCGCCAGATAGCCCGGCGACGCGCATACCACCAAACGGTACGGCATCAAGGGCCGCGCGATCAGCGACGAATCCGCGAGCGGCCCCAGCCGAATCGCCGCCTCATACCCTTCGTCGATCAGATCGACGAAGCGGTCGGTGAGCGTCAGTTCCACCCGCACCTCGGGATGAGCCTGGAGGTAGCGCGCGATCATCGGCGCGAGACAGCAGGCGCCGAACGTGACCGGCGCGGTGATGCGCAAGCGCCCGCGCGGCGTCGCCGACAGTTCCTGCGCGACGGCTTCGGCCGCTTCGGCATCCGCGAGCAGCGCCTTGCAGCGCTCGTAGAAAATCTGGCCGATCTCGGTCAGGCTCTGGCGCCGCGTGGTGCGGTTGATGAGACGCGCGCCGACGCGTTCCTCCAGCGTGCTCACATGCTTGCCGGCCATCTGCGACGAGATGCCGAACGCAAGCGCCGCCGCCGCGAACGAGCCGCTATCGGCCGTTTTGACGAACACGGCCATGCTGGTCAGACGGTCCATCATTCCCTATCCATGTTTTCGACAGTCGTCAAATTATGCCGATTTATCCCATTGAAGTTTTGAATCATAGTGTGTCTCACCGATGAGCGTGCGCTCGACGGCGCAATCCCAAACCTGCAACGGAGTGTGAAACATGAAGATAGGCTTTCTCGGCGCGGGCTTCATGAGCCGCGCGCTGGCGACCCTCGCCCAGCAAAACGGCCACGAGGTCATGCTCAGCAATTCCCGCGATCCGCGGACCTTGATCAGCACGGCGGCGGCGACCGGCTGCGCGCTCGGCACCGCGCAAGAGGCGGCGACATTCGGCGAGGCGGTGGTGGCGGCGGTGCCGTTCAGCAGCATTCATGCGCTGCCGGCGGCGGCGCTCGACGGCAAGATCGTGATCGACACCTGCAACTACTATCCGCAGCGCGACGGCCAGATCGAAGCGCTCGACACGCGCGCCACCACCACCAGTCAGTTGCTCGCCGCCGCATTGCCGGGCGCGAAAGTGGTGAAGGCCTTCAGCGCGATCCTGGCGAAAGACCTGGAAACGCACGGCAAGCCGGCCGGCACGCCGAAGCGCCGCGCGCTGCCGCTCGCCGCCGACGACGAGCCGGCCAAACGCGTGGTGAGCGCGCTAGTCGATCAGTTCGGCTTCGATCCCGTCGATGCCGGCGCGCTCGCGGACAGTTGGCGCTTCGAGCGCGCGAAGCCGGTGTACTGCATCGCGCTGGACCGCGCGGGGCTGCTCGAAGGGCTGGCGGCGGCGCAGCGGGAGGTGGAGTTGCCGCATGGGTCGTGGCGGCATTGATCGAAGTACAGGTTGCCACGCGCTGCGGCGAATGTGCCGGGTTATACGCCGGCCACGACCGTGACCGAGCCGGCGTCGCGCTTCAGCGATTACCCATGACGTGAAGTGTTTTTCGCGCGCCGGCGCGCACGGTCGGGCCCGTTTTCAGCCCCGCTTTTAGCCTGCTTCACTTCGATAGCTTTACTCCAATCGATATGAGAATTCATCGTTTGGCCGGCGCCTCGCGCATCGCTACGATAGCCCGCTTGCCCACCACGCGCCGCCGTCATGATGAACTCGCGCAAGCCCCAGCCGGATCCGCCGCCGTCACGCGGCCGTCGTCGCCTGCTCGGCGGTCTCGCGGCCGGCGGTCTCGCCGCTTCGCAGGCGACGGCGGCCGCTGAACTGCTGCCGCTCGACGTCGCGCCGTGGAGCCGCACGCCCGGCGCGCCGACACTCGAACATCCGTATGGCGTGCCGTCGCCGCGCGAGGCGAACGTCGTGCGGCGCAGCGCGCGCGCATGGCCGCTGCCGGGCGCGGCGTCGTCGATGACGCCGCTCGCCGATCTGCACGGCACGCTCACGCCCAACGGACTCGTCTACGAGCGGCATCACGGCGGCGTGCCCGACATCGATCCCGAGCAGCATCGGCTGGCGCTTCATGGCCTCGTGCGCGCACCGAAGCTGTTCACGATGGACGACCTGCTGCGCCTGCCGTCCGAATCGCGTATTCACTTTCTCGAATGTTCGGGCAATACCGGCAGCGAGTGGAACGGGCCGAGCGGTTTGCCCGTGCAACTCACGCATGGCTTGCTGTCGTGCTGCGAATGGACCGGCGTGCGTTTGTCGACCTTGCTCGAGGAAGCGGGCGGCCTGTCGAACCCGCTCAAGCCCCAAAGCGGCTGGCTCCTGGCGGAAGGCGCGGACGCCGCCGCGATGACACGCAGTTTGCCGCTCGAGCGGATACTCGATAGCGCATTGGTGGTGTACGCGCAAAACGGCGAGCGCTTGCGCCCGGAAAACGGTTATCCGTTGCGCCTGATCGTTCCCGGCTTCGAGGGCAATACGAACGTGAAGTGGCTGCGCCGGCTGAAGGTGGTCGACGCGCCGTTGCAAACGCGCGAGGAAACGTCGAAGTACACGAGCCTGCTCGCGAACGGCAGCGCGCGTCAGTTCGCGTTCGAGATGGATGCGAAGTCGGTCATCACGCGGCCTTCGCCGGGACATCGGCTCAGCACGCACGGTTATTACCCGATCACGGGGCTCGCGTGGTCCGGGCGCGGCACGATCCGCAAGGTCGAGGTCTCCACCGACGGCGGCGCGACCTGGCAGCTGGCGCGTCTGGAGGGCCCCGTAGCCGATCGCGCGCTCACGCGCTTTCAGGCCGATTGGCGCTGGAACGGCGGCCCCGCCGCGCTGCTTTCGCGCGCCACCGATTCGACCGACTACGTGCAACCCACGCGCGCCGAACTCGTCGCCGCGCGCGGCCTGAATTCGCAGTACCACTACAACGCGATCCAGCAATGGCGCGTCGGCGAAAACGGCGAGGTGCGCAATGCTTGAGAAGCGGTTCGGCGCGAACGGTGCGTTGCGGATGCGGGTGCGAACGGGGTTTTGGATGAGGGCGCGCGTTCGGCTCGCCGCATCGCTAGCGCTTTTGGCGCTTGCGTCCTGTGCGTCGATCACGCCCGACGCGCGCAATTCAACCACGACTCACGACATCGGCACGCCGCTCACCGACTCGCAGCTCGCCGCGTGGGACATCGACGTCGCGCCGGATGGTCGCGGCTTGCCGGCCGGCAGCGGCGACGTCGCGACGGGCGCACGGGTCTTCGCCGCCCAATGCGCGGCATGCCACGGCGCGCGAGGCGAGGGCGGTCTCGGCGACCCGCTGGTGGGCGGCCACGGCACGCTCGCGAGCGCGAAGCCGAAGCGCACGGTCGGCAGCTACTGGCCCTACGCGACCACGCTGTTCGACTATATCCGCCGCGCGATGCCGTATAACGCGCCCGAATCGCTGTCCGCCGACGAGGTGTATGCGGTGAGCGCGTTCCTGCTGAATCAGAACGGCATCGTGCCGGCGAACACGCGGCTCGATGCGGCGTCGCTGCCGCGCGTGGTCATGCCCAATCGCGACGGCTTCGTGCCCGATCCGCGGCCTGGGCGGCTGTGACGCGTGACGGCGGACCCACGGACCCGCGCATTGGGGCCGCGGCTGCGGAGGCATCCAACGTGCTATCGCCGTCCGCCTCGCGTTAAAGCAACGGGTTTATCACTTCAGCAGATAACCGTATCGGATTTCCTTCGTTGTGTCCGGGCCTTCGCGCCAGTAAATTCTTCTGACTACGCCTTCGACGGCGTCCTCCGAACAGATTCGACGAAGAGTTTCCTGTGACGACTGCCTTTGCACCCGACATCGACGCGGCCAGCGCCGCCGGCACGCTCCACCCCTCCCGGCGCATCGAGATTCGCGCCTTCGACGGCCCGCTCGGCGCCGAGGTGCTGGGCCTCGATCTCGATGAGCCGCTGAGCGACGACGACTTCGCCCGCCTCCATCGCGCGCATCTCGATCATCACGTGCTGGTGTTTCGCGATCAGCGCATCACGCCGGATCAGCAGATCGCCTTCAGCCGGCGCTTCGGTCCGCTGCAGATTCATGTGCTGCATCAATTCCAGTTGCCGGGCTATCCCGAGGTGCTGGTGGTGTCGAACATCGTCGAGAACGGCAAGCCGATCGGTCTCGGCGACGCCGGTCATTACTGGCATTCCGATCTGTCGTACAAGGACAAGCCGAGCCTCGGTTCGCTGCTGCACGCGCAGGAGTTGCCCGCGGAAGGCGGCGATACGTTGTTCGCCAACATGCACCTCGCGTGGGACACGTTGCCCGCGCATTTGCGCCGCGCGGTGGAAGGGCGCTTCGCCGAACACACGTATCTCGCGAAGTACGCGGAACTGCAAAAACGCAGCCAGTGGCGGCCCAATCTCTCCGCCGAGCAGATCGCGCAGGTCAAGCCGGTGGTGCAGCCGATCGTGCGCACGCATCCCGAGACCGGGCGCCGCGCGCTCTTCGTCAGCGAGCATTTCACGACTCGCATCATCGGCTTGCCTGAGGACGAGAGCGCGGCATTGCTCGAAGCGATCTTCGCGCATAGCGTGCGCCCCGAGCATCTGTACCTGCATCGCTGGTCCGCGCACGACATGGTGTTCTGGGACAACCGCTCGCTGATGCATCTCGCGGCCGGCACGCCCGACCATCTGCGCCGCAAGCTTTATCGCACGACGATCGAAGGCGACGTGCCGTTCTGACGGCAACGCCGCCCGCCTTGACCTCAATCACACGCTGACCGGAGTTCCGATGCTTGCCAGGTTTCGCCCGACCGCCGCGCGGTCGTTTTTTGCCCGACGCTTCACCACGACCGCCGCGACCGCCACGACACTGCTGGGCTTGTCGATCGCCAGCGCGGGATTGACCACGGCCATGCCCGCCCACGCCGAAGGACAGATCCGCGTCGCCGAACAGTTCGGCATCGTCTATCTGCTGCTGAACGTGGCGCGCGATCAGCAATTCGTCGAGAAGGAAGGCCGCAAGCAGGGGCTCGACATCAAGGTCGATTGGGTGAAGCTCTCGGGTGGCGCGGCCATCAACGACGCGCTGCTGTCCGGCGCGGTGGACGTCGCCGGCGCGGGCGTCGGCCCCTTGCTGACGATCTGGGATCGCACGCGCGGCAAGCAGAACGTGAAGGGCGTCGCCTCGCTCGGCAATCTGCCGTACTACCTCGTGAGCAACAATCCCGACGTGAAGACGATCGCCGACTTCACGGAGAAGGACCGCATCGCCTTGCCAGCCGTGAACGTGTCGGTGCAATCGCGCGTGTTGCAGTATGCCGCCGCGAAACGTTGGGGCGACAAGGAGTACAACCGTCTCGACAAATTCACCCAGGCGTTGCCGCATCCCGACGCGGCCGCGGCGATCATCGCGGGCGGCACGGAAATCACCGGGCATTTCGGCAATCCGCCGTTTCAGGAACAGGAACTCGCGGGCAATCCGAAAGCGCACATCGTGTTGAATTCCTACGACGTGCTGGGCGGCCCCAGTTCGGCCACGGTTCTCTATGCCACCGAAAAATTCCGTGACAACAATCCCAAGACGTACCGCGCGTTCGTCGACGCGCTTGCCGACGCCGCGCGCTTCGTCGCGGCGAATCCCGAGGCCGCCGCCGACATCTATATCCGCACGAATCAGTCGAAGATCGACCGCGATCTGCTGCTGAAGGTAATCAAGAATCCGCAGGTGCAATTCAAGGTCGCGCCGCAGAACACGCTCGGGCTCGCGCAATTCATGTATCGCGTCGGCGTGATCAAAAACGAGCCGAAGTCGTGGAAGGATTATTTCTTCGACGACCCGGCGACCGCGGCGGGCAGTTGAGCATGACGCATCTGATTTTTCATCTCGCAGGATATGTATCGGCCCGCGTGGCCGGCTTCGAAGGAGCGCTCTGATGGTGGCCAATCCCACGCTTCTGTTTCCTGAACGCAGCGGACAAACTCGCGGCGCGACCAGCGAGCGCTTGCTCGCGGTCGAAAACGTCAACCTCGAATACCGCACTCGCGAGCGCATCGTTCGCGCGACCCATGACGTGAGTTTCGACGTCTACGGCGGCGACCGCTTCGTGCTGCTCGGGCCGTCGGGCTGCGGCAAGTCGACCTTGCTCAAGGCGGTGGCGGGCTTCATCGAACCGACCTCGGGCCGCATTTCGCTCGACGGTCAAACCGTGCGCGGGCCCGGCGCCGATCGCATCGTCGTGTTCCAGGAGTTCGATCAATTGCCGCCGTGGAAGACGGTGCTGCAAAACGTCGCCTTTCCACTGCGTGTCGCGAAGAAGCTCTCGCGTGCCGAAGCCAACGAACGCGCGCTGCACTATCTGGAGAAGGTGGGGCTGGCTTCGTTCGCTCATGCGTATCCACATACCTTGTCGGGCGGCATGAAGCAGCGGGTCGCGATTGCGCGCGCGCTCGCGATGCAGCCGCGCGTGCTCCTGATGGACGAACCGTTCGCCGCGCTCGACGCGCTCACGCGCCGCAAGATGCAGGAGGAACTGCTGCGCCTGTGGGAGGAGGTGAACTTCACGCTGCTGTTCGTCACGCATTCGATCGAGGAAGCGCTGGTGGTCGGCAACCGCATTCTGCTGCTGTCGCCGCATCCGGGCCGCGTGCGCGCCGAACTCAACAGCCACCAGTATTCGCAGGACAGTTTCGGGCGCGGCGATTTTCAGCGCAGCGTCGCGCGCATTCATCACCTGCTGTTCGAAGAGACGGAGGCCGCGCAATGAGTTCTCCCGCCGCCTTGTTGCCGCCCGTTTTGCCGCCCGCTTTGCCCCCCATTCGCGACGAGTACGAACGCCCGCTCGAACCGCTCGGCGAACTCGTTTTCGAAGCGCCGTTGCCGTTCGGCAAGCGCCTTCTCGCGCAAGCCTGGCTGCGCAAGACGCTGATCGCGCTGGTGCTGATCGGCATTTGGGAAATCGCCGCGCGCGCGGTCGACAACGATCTGCTGCTGCCGACCTTCGGCGCGACGTTCAGCGCGTTCGTACAGGGCGTGTGGTCCGGCGAACTGCTGCGCAAGACTGCCGTGTCGATGTCGGTGCTGCTGCGCGGCTATCTGCTCGGCGCCGCGCTCGCCTTCGTGCTGACGTCGCTGGCCGTGTCGACGCGCGTGGGCCGCGATTTTCTGTCGATGCTCACGGCGATGTTCAACCCCTTGCCCTCGATCGCGCTGCTGCCGCTCGCGTTGCTGTGGTTCGGCCTCGGCACCGGCAGTCTGCTGTTCGTGCTGGTGCATGCGGTGCTGTGGCCGCTCGCGCTCAACACGTACTCCGGTTTTCAGTCGGTGCCGGCGACGCTGCGCATGACGGGGCGCAACTATGGCTTGACCGGCATGCGCCACGTCCTGCTGATTCTGGTGCCCGCCGCGTTGCCGTCGATTCTCGCGGGACTGCGGGTCGGTTGGGCGTTCGCATGGCGCACGCTGATCGCGGCCGAACTGGTATTCGGAGCGAGTTCGGGCAGCGGCGGCCTGGGCTGGTACATCTTCCAGAATCGCAACGAGCTCTACACGGACCGCGTTTTCGCGGGGCTCGCGGCGGTGATCGTGATCGGCCTGCTGATCGAGCATCTGGTGTTCGATACGCTGGAGCGCGTGACCGTGCGCAAATGGGGCGTTCAGCACTAGCGGGCACGATTGCTGCGGGGTTGGCTGGATTGGCCGGATTGGCCGGGTTGGCGTGCAAGGCGGCTCGAACGTCCGATATTCCAGGATTAATGCCAGGGTTATGTATGACGTGAAGGGGTTTCGATTCTGCCGGGGTGGACTAAGCTTGTAATCGGGTGCTTCTGTTGGATTGGCCCCCCGCAACGGCAACCCCATTTCTCGACGACCATGATCACGACGCAACGCATTACGGTGTCCGCCGCGGTCGGCGCCTTGCACGTCATCGCAATCTGGAAGTGCCTGCGCGCGTGCGAAACGCCGGCGTGCGGTTCGAGCATGCACGTCAAGCTCCAGGACCGCACGGAGTCGATCACGCTGTTTTTCGACGAAGTGCCGATGGAACAACTGCACCGACTCGTCATCATGCTGAACAATCTGCCCGGCGCGATGACCGCGAGTCTCGCGCCGGCAACGGCGCCGGGGCCGGGCGAGTCCCTGTCTCACGTCGGCTCACGTCAGCATACGTGAGCGTCATCGAGCTCAAGCGGTAAGGCAACCCGCATCACTTGTCGCGATGCCCCGGCAGCACCGCGCCGAGCACCTGCTTCGCGGTCTCGACAATCACGTTGCCTTGCTCCGGGTCGCCCTTCATCAGCGTCGTGGCGAATGCCTTGGCCTGGGCGAGCGTGACATGCGGCGGCAACGGCGCAATGTTGGGATCGGCCTTCACCTCGATGACGACCGGTCGGTCCGCCGCGAGCGCCTCGTCCCAGGCCGCGCCCATCTGTTCGGCGTCGTCGACGTAAATGCCTTTCAGGCCGATCAGCTCCGCGAACTTGTGATACGGCACGGAAGGAATGTTCTGCGACGCCTCGAACTTCGGATCGCCATTCATCACGCGCTGCTCCCACGTCACCTGATTCAGATCCTGGTTGTTCAGCACCATGCAGATCCAGCGCGGATCGGCCCAGTCTTGCCAGTACTTCGAGACGGTGATCAGTTCGGCCATGTTGTTCATCTGCATCGCGCCGTCGCCCACCAGCGCGATCACGGGGCGCTCGGGAAACGCGAACTTGCCGGCGATTGCATAGGGCACGGCCGCGCCCATCGACGCGAGCCCGCCCGAGAGCGAGCACATCATGCCGCGCCGCACCTTCAGATCGCGTGCATACCAGTTCGCGCAGGAACCGGAATCGCTCGTCACGATCGAGTCGGCGGGAATGCGCTTCGACAGCTCCCACACCGTGCGCTGCGGATTGACCGCGTTGTTGCCGGCTTCGTGCGCGCGCCGCTCGAGCGTTCGCCACCAGTCCTCGGTCCAGCCCTCGATCGTCCTGCGCCACGCGCGGTCCTGCTTGTGTTCGAGCAGCGGCAGCAGCGCGCGCAAGGTCTCCACGCTATCGCCCACCAGATTCACTTCCATCGGATAACGCAGGCTCAGCATGTCCGCCTTGATGTCGATCTGCACGCCGCGGGCGGCGCCTTCCTTCGGCAGAAACTCCGAATAGGGGAAGCCGGAGCCGATCATCAGCAGGGTGTCGCATTCCGTCATCAGGTCGTAGCTCGGCTTGGTGCCGAGCAGGCCGATCGCGCCGGTGACCCACGGCAGATCGTCCGGCAGCGCGGCCTTGCCGAGCAACGCCTTGGCGACGCCCGCGCCGAGTTTTTCGGCGACGGCGATGACTTCGTCGGTCGCATGCAGCGCGCCCGCGCCGACGAGAATCGCCACTTTTTTGCCGGCGTTGAGCACGTCGGCAGCCTGCTGCAGATCGTCGGGATAGGGCACGAGCCGCGGCGCGCGAAAGCCCACGCCCGAATGCAGCGTGCCGTGCTTGCGGCCCGGCGCTTCATACGGCAAGTCCTGCAGATCGTTGGGCAGCACGATCGCGGTGACCTTGCGTTCGGCGAGCGCGGTGCGCACCGCGCGGTCGACCAGATGGCGCACCTGCGCGGGGACGCTGGCCTGTTCGACGAAAGCGCCCGCGACATCCTTGAACATGGAGACGAGGTCCAGTTCCTGCTGATAGTGGCCGCCGAGCGCGGCGCGCGCCTGCTGTCCGGCTATCGCGAGCACGGGCATGTGGTCCATCCTGGCGTCGTAGAGACCGGTGATCAGATGCGACGCGCCGGGGCCGGAGGTGGCGATGCAGACCCCGAGTTCGCCGGTGAATTTGGCGTGCGCGGCGGCCATGAACGCGGCCATTTCCTCGTGGCGGACCTGGATGAATTCGATGCCCTGATCCGAATCACTGGTCTTGTCGTTCCTGTCATGCTTCTGTTTCGATTGAAACCGGTTGAGCGCGCCGAACATGCCGTTGATGCCGTCGCCCGGATAGCCGTAAATCCGGCGCACGCCCCAGGCGTGAAGTCGCTCGACGATGAAGTCGCTGACGGTTTGAGCCATGAATGTCTCTCCTTGGCGAATACGCGAATGAGCATGTCTGCGGACGCAAATCCCGTTCCCATGCGGTGCGCCTATGCGGTGCTCACATGCGGTGCTCACATGTAGTGGCGGCATGCGGGATACGGTTTGCCGGGCCCGTCCGTCGATGGCGCCCGCGCTTCTTCATTTCGCCTGGAGACGAGCCGGTTCGGCGCAACGCACCGGTCCGGCAGTAACGCGTATGCAGAATGGGAAGACCTACTCAGGGAGTCGCTACCATGGCCGTCCAGATTCGTCGCAACGCGCCGCCCGATGCCGTGCAGGGGCGGTCCGATTCACCGGACGCGAGCCGCGGGACCAGCGGCGCGCGTGGCCGGTCGAAGCGTCTTTCGGCGGGTGGCGCTGTGCTGCAAAGTCTGAAGCAGATGACCGGCTGGTCGCGCTCTTCATCGGTGAAACCGCAGCGGGCACCGTTCGCCAGCCTGCCGCCGGCTTCCTCGACCGTGCAGGAAGATCTCGTCGGCGATACCGTCAAGTGGATCAACCGTAGCGCCGCCGCCCGGCCGCAAGGCACGCCGAAGTTGACGCGCGAGCAGGCCCTGGCAGCAGGCAAGCCCGTGCCGACGCGCGCACCGCCGCCGCCTCCGCGAGCCGGCAACGCGGCGTCTTCCGTCCACCTCGACGATGACGACGATCTGATGGAGCTGAATACGGCAAGCGGCAAGGTCGCCCCCGCGCTGCGGTCCGCCGTGACGCAAACGCCACCGGGCAGCGCGCGAGGCGCCGCGCACCGTCAGCCAGGCCATGGACCGCTTGGGCCGCAGCGCGCCCGCAGCAGTTGGAAACCGGACCTCGCCACGATTCACGAGGAAAAACATAGCAGCGGCCCGCTCAGCTCCCTCGGGGCGCATTACGACGGCATCATGCGGCAGCTTCGGAGCGCGAACACGCAGGCGCAAAACGCATTGACGCAACCCAGAATCCCGTTTTTCGCAAGCACGAAAAAGAAACGGGCCATCCTCGAAGGCAAGCGCGGCGAGTTGCAGCAACATGCCGCCGCGCTCGGCCGTTTACTGAACGAAAGCGGCTCAGCCGCCGTCGACGAAAAAACAGTTCGCCAGCTCGGCCGTGAAGGCCATCCCGGGATACCGGTCAGCCAGCTTCGCGCCGTGGATCGGGACATCGCGGAAACGTTGCGGCAACGGCGTCACGTTCAGAAGACGCTGGAAACGGTTCACAAATGGATCGCCGAAATCGATAAAACGCTCGCGTGAGACTGTACGTCCTCTGAAATCGCACGCGCGCAACAGGGTTTCGCCACCCTCGCCAGATGTTCGTTCACTCGCGCCGCGCGGCGGCGGCCCAGCGAGCCTATCAACCTCAGCGCAGCACGCGCGCGATGACGGGCAGATGATCCGAGGCGACCCGCGCCAGATCGCTGCGAAACACCTGCACGTCGACCAGACGCTGCACCGGATGCACCCACACGCGATCCAGCGCGAAGGCGGGAAAGCGCGACGGAAACGTGCGCGGCGCGGCGGCCGGCCGGAAGTGCGCCAGCAGCGCGCGCAACGGACGGCCCCAGACGAACCATTCGTTCAGATCGCCGAGCAGGATGACCGGCAGTTCGGGCGTGTCGAACGTATCGAGCAGCAGGTCGACCTGGGCGCGGCGTTCGCGCGACGACAGGCCCAGATGGGTCGCGACGACGCGCAGCACGCCGCTGCCGGTTTCCACGTCGACGTCCAGCGCGCCGCGCGCCTCCCGGCTGCCGAACGAAAGGTCGAGCGTGCGCACCGCGCGCACCGGCAGATTGGTCAGCACCGCGTTGCCGTAGCGCCGTTGCGGCGTGTCGAGCGTCGGCCCCGGCACGCCATGCAAGCCCGTGATGTCGCTCAGCACGGGCAGCACGTCGAGGCTGCCCGTGCCGCCGAGCGGCACCTCCTGCAACGCGACGATGTCCGCGTTCATGGCGGCGATCACCTCGCCGATGCGTTCGGCCGAGCGCCGCCCGTCCGTGCCCACGGCGGCGTGAATGTTGTAGGTGGCGATGCGCAACACGTCGCTCGCATGTTGGTGCGCCGGCGCGGACCGCGCTTGCGGGCGCTCCAGGGCGATCACGTCCGCTTCGCGCCGGCTCATCGCCGCCCCGCGAGAATGCGCCGCAGCAGCAGCGAGAGGCCGACCAGCGCGACGCCGATCGCGGCCACCACCATCAGCGAGAACGGCGTCGGGTGACGCACCGCGGACACCAGTTGATGCGCGAACGACGTGGCCAGCACGACGCCCGGCGCCATGCCGATCGCCGTGCCGGCGAAGAAGTCGCGAAAGCGGATGCGTGACGCGCCGGCCGCCAGATTCACGATCGAAAACGGCGCGGCCGGCACGAGCCGCAACACGATCACCGCGAGCAATCCCTTTTGATGCAGGCGTTCGCTCAGCCGGTTCAGTTTCGGTCCGGCGAGTTCGCGCACCGCGTCGCGTCCGAGCCACGCGCCGACGGCCCACCCCGCGGCGGCGGCGATCAGCGTGCCCGCCATCGCGTAGGCCGCGCCCGTGAGCGCGCCGAACACGAAGCCGGTCACGGCGATCAGCAGCGTCACGGGCACCGACAACAGCGCCGCCAACGCATAGCCCGCCACGACCGCCGCCGGTCCGAGACGGGTAGCCGCGAGTTGCTCCACGCCGTGCGTGAGCGACGTGAAGCTCAGCGGATGGCCCGCCGGCGTGAAGCGCCAGACGATCGCCAGCGCGACCACCGCGAGCGCGAGCGCGCCCAGCACGAGCAGCCTGGCGGTGAGCGACCGGTGGGTCGGCTCGGGCAGGAACTGGCGGATCAGTTCGTCCGGCGCGATCGGCGCTTCGGCATCCAGAACGTGGACCTTGTCCGCGAAATCGCGAAACTCCTCGGCGACCTCGGGGGTGAGCGCGACGAGCGTGCGCGCGCCGTGCTTCAGGCTCGCGATCGCGGGGTTCAGCCGGCCGTGCCGTTCGAGCGCCTGCTCGACCTCGGCTTCGCTCGTGTCGAGATGTTCGGCGAGCAACGCGTTGCGGATGCGCGCGATCGTCGCCTGCGCCTGGGGATTGCCGCGCGCGTCGATCGCCACGCAGCACTCGGTGTCGAGCACCATCGAGCGGTTGTTCAGGTTCGCCGTGCCGATCAGCAGCACGCGCTCGTCGACGATCATCACCTTGCTGTGCACGTTGACGAAGACGCCGCGCCCGGCATCGATCGCCGGGGCGTACATCGCGTAGCGGCCGTTCGGATCGGCGTCCTGGATGAGCCGGTGCAGGCGCGCCCGCAGCACGCCCATCGTCGCCTCCTGGAGCCAGCCGCTCTGCTTGAACGGACAGACCACCGCGACGTCCGGGCCGGGCGTGCGGCCGATCCGCTCGCACAGCGCGGTGCCGATCGCCCCGGCGGTGAAATACTGGTTCTCGATGTAGATGTTGCGGCGCGCCGCGGCCACCGCCGCGACGTGCAGCGCCCGCACCTGATGCACGGCCTCGCGTCCCTCGTAGACGGGCTCCGTGAGGGCGATGCCGAGGTCGATATCGACGAAGTCCGGCGTCACGCTGGAAGGCCACAGTTGCGGGTTCGCGGGCCCGGGCTGGAACGGTCGCGGCGCCGTGCGGGAGCGGCGCGAACGCTGCCAGCGTTCGTGCACGAGCCGCGCCATCGCGCTCGCGGCGGGTCCGTCGAACATCATCTGCACGTCGTGGATCGGCTGATAGCGGGTCTTGCCGGGATTGCGTCGCGCGGGGTCGTCGGGCGCGTGCGCGGGCGTGTCCCAGCGCGCGCTCGTGAGATCGATGCCGCCGGTGAACGCGAGGCAGTCGTCGATGACGACGATCTTCTGATGATGCGATGCCCCGAGCGGATGCCGGCCGTCGAGCCTCAACGACAGCCGCCGGTGCGTGTGCCAGCTCGGCTGATACGAGGGCAGCCATTCGCGCTCGAACGCGTAGAGCATCGCGAAGTCCCAGCCGAGCACGTGGATACGCAAGTGCGGATTGGCGTCGACCACCGCGCACAGGAAGTCGGCGAGACCGTCGGGCAGTCCGTCGCCCGCGCCGCCGGGCACCAGTTCGATGCGGCTGTCGATATCCCAGCCCACGATGAAGATCGAATGGCGCGCACGCGGAATCACCTCGCGCAACACGGCGTAATAGCGCGCCGCGTCGATGAGCACGGCCGCGCGCCGCGCGCGAACCAGCCACTCGCAAGTCTCGCGAGGCCGCAGCAGTTCGTCGTTGGCGTCGTTGGCATCGGCGGGCGCGGGCTCGTGCGCTTCATCGTGCGCATCGTATTGCTTCGCGCGTCGCAGCGCCTTCCGCGTGTCGGGCGCGTCGGGCGCGTGGGGCGCGTGGGGCGCGGACGTATCGAAGGAATCCGACGCGGACAGCTCGGGTTTGCCCATCGGGGTTCACGCCTCCTCGTGCGGCCAATCACTCGCGGCGATCATCGCCAGTTCCGCGCTCTCGGCGGTGAGCTTCAGATCGAAGCCGAGATGCGACGCCTCCTGAACCTGCAAGGCCACGTATTTATAGGCATCGACCGGATGAGGATTCGGCGCGGCGTGGCCCGGCCAACGCACGTTCAGCCGGAACCGCAAGCCGGCCTCGGTAGTCGCGGGTTCGCATCGCGACACGATGCAGCCGGATCTCAGGTCGAGCACCGCGTCCTCATGCAAAAGCGCCTCGAACTGCGGCAATCCCGCGAGAAACGCAATGATCGGATGTCGACTGGACATGGACGCACCTCCTGTGAGTTTCGTGAACCAGGTCTTGCTATCGAACGGCGTTCCCCACGACTTCTGGCGATTGTATTTGTGGATGCACGGCTTGAACTTTTAACAGACGTATGCGCCGTGGAGCGCGTCGAGCGGGCTTTTCGGGCGTATGCGCTAAGTGGCTCGCAATGATCGTGCACGGTCCGCGCGGTCGAGTTTTGCGGGTCGATTCGAGGGCGATCCGCGGGCGATTCGCGGGCGATTCGATCGGCATGAGAAAGGCGTCGCCGTCGAACGACGCCGCCTCGTGATGTCACCGCCAGGTATGCCGCATGCGGCAAGCGAGCGGCCGTGAGCGGTCGCCGCAAGCGTACGAAGCCGGGGGCTTGCGCCGCTCACGCGCATATCCGCAGGCGATGTCCCGCCGGCATGACCCGCTTGCGGCACGTCCACCATCGACGCCGAGGCAATGGCGATTGTTCTACTTTTCAATGGAGAGATCATGTTCGTTCATAACAAGCGCCTTCAATACACAGTACGCGTGGCGGAGCCCGATCCGGGCCTCGCGAATCTGCTTCTCGAACAGTTCGGCGGACCGCAGGGAGAACTTGCCGCGGCATGCCGGTATTTCACGCAGGCCGTCGGCGAGGACGATCCGGGGCGCAGGGACATGCTCTTCGACATCGCAACGGAAGAGCTCAGCCACCTCGAGGTCATCGGCTCGATCGTGGCGATGCTCAACAAGGGCGGGAAGGGCAAACTGGCCGAAGGCGTCGACGAGCAGGCCGAGCTGTACCGCTCGCTGACGGGCGGCGGCAACGACTCGCACATCACGGCGCTGCTCTACGGCGGCGGCCCCGCGCTGACCAATTCCGCCGGCGTGCCGTGGACCTCGGCGTACATCGACACGATCGGCGAGCCCACCGCCGATCTGCGCTCGAACATCGCGGCGGAAGCGCGCGCGAAGATCATCTACGAGCGCCTCATCAACGTCACGGACGACGCCGGCATACGCGACGCGCTCGGCTTTCTGATGACCCGCGAGATCGCGCATCAGAAGTCGTTTGAAAAAGCGCTCCATTCGGTCCAGCCGAATTTCCCGCAAGGCAAGCTGCCGGGCGTGGCCGAGTACGCCAGCGTCTACTACAACATGTCGTCGGGCGACGACGCGCCGCGCGGGCCGTGGAACGAAGGTCCGAACTGGGATTACGTGGAGTCGCCGCAACCGGCGGTGGATGGCGGCGACGGGCTGGCCTCGGTGAACGTGAGCGCGCCGGATGCCGAGACCTTGCGGGCGATGGCGGGGCGCACCGCATCCGACGTCACGGCCGACCCGGTCACCGGCGCGGACCTGGGCTCGGGGCAGCAACGCGCCTGACCGCGAAGCGGGAGGCGGGACGGGAAGCGGGGCGTGGGCGATCGGGCCGCTCCGATCGCTCATCGGCCACGTTGCGCCGGCAACGCGTGCAGCGGGCTCGAACGGTGCCCCGGACCGACCGGACTGTTCTCGCCGAGCAGCACCTGCACGATGCCGCGCGTCGAGATGCTCACCCATGTCACGCCCACGTCCTTTGCGCGAATCCAGCGGCACCGGCTGATTTCATGGTCGGGCAGGGCGACCGCCGTGGGCGGCAGATGCGCGGCGAACACGTAATGGCGAGTCCGCGCGCCCCAGAACTCGAACACATAATCGAGCGCGATCCCGCTCAGGCGCGTTTCCTCGGCCAACTCGCGCAGGGCGGCCGCGTGCGCGGGCTCGCCGGTCTTGCAGCGTCCGCCGGGCAACGCCCATCTTCCGTTGGGCCGGGCGACGAGGAGAATCCGGTTGGCGCGGACGCAGAGAACGGTGGCTCTGTGTTTCATGGCGGCGATGGAGTGGTTGGCAGGCCGGGTTTGCAGCGAGTTTGCTGGGCGGGTTTGCTGGCACCCAAGCATGCGGCGTGCCGTGAGCAGGAACCGCATGTGCTACTTCCAAGGCAATTTGTCTGACGCTGCGCGTCATTCGCGCCGCCTGCGTTTTCGAACGTCTCCGGCTTGCCTGGAGTTTTTCTTCGAATACCTTTTGCCGAGGTCACTGCTATGTCGACGCCGCGCCGCTTTCCAGTCGCTCTCGCGCTTCCCGTCATCGTGTTCATGCTCATCGGCCTGGTGGTGGCCGTCGGAGGCGTTTGGCTGATCTCGCTCGGCGGCTCCTGGTACTACCTGCTCACGGGCATCGGCATCGCGCTGACGGGGCTGCTGGTGGCGATCCGGCGGCGTTCGGCGCTGCTGCTGTTCGCGCTGGTGCTGTTCGGCTCGACCGTGTGGGCGGTCACGGAGGCGCGCTTCGACTTCTGGCAGTTGCTGCCGCGTCTGTGGGTGTGGCTCGTGCTGGGCCTATGGCTGCTGTTGCCGCCCGTGACCCGCAGGCTGGTGTTCGGGCCGCCCGGCGCGCATCGTCAAGGCGCGTTGCCGCTCGCGGCCGCCGTCGTGCTGACGGTGCTGCTGGGTATCGGCACGGCGTTCAATCATCCTTACGACCGTGCCGGTTCGATCGAGGTCGGCTCGGCCCCGCCCGCCGCACCGCTTGCCGGCGACGCGAACCGGCAGACGGGCGACTGGACCGATTACGGCGGCTCACCGCTCGGTCAGCGCTATTCGCCGCTCGCGCAGATCACGCCGGCCAACGCGGGTCAATTGAAGGTGGCGTGGCAATTCCAGACCGGCGACAAGCCCGGCCCGGACGACCCCACCGAGACCACGGCCGAGAACACGCCGATCAAGGTCGGCGACAAGCTGTTTCTGTGCACGCCGCATGGCATCGTCATCGCGCTCGATCCGGTCGCGGGCAAGGAAATCTGGCGCTTCGATCCGCATATTCAGAGTCCGGCGGGCTTCAAGCATTGGGAGCACATGACCTGCCGCGGCGTGTCCTATCACGACGACAGTCTTTATCCGGCGAAGGGGGAAGTGGGGGCTTCTGACGCTGCTGTCGCGGGGGCACAGGGCGGTGCGTCGGAGGCGGTTTCGGCGTCTGAAGGTTCGGCTTCTTCGGCGCCTTCTGCGACTTCCGGTTCTGAAGCTTCGGCGCCTTCAGCGGCTGCGGCTGCGTCGGGCGCCGAGACTTCGGCGGCGGCTTCCGCCACGCCTGCCGCCGCTTCCGGCATCGAGGCGTCTTCCGCGCTTGCCGCCGCGCTTGGTCCCAAGGCTTCCGCCACGTTCGCGACCACGCCCGCCTCGGAATCCGCCGCGCCGGCTGCTTCATCGGAACCCGCCGCGCCGTCCGCCGCCGCACCCGCGCCGAGCCTCGCCGCCGAATGCCCGCGGCGGATTTTCCTGCCCACCGCCGACGCGCGCCTCATCGCGCTCGACGCCGACACCGGCCGGCCCTGCGCGCACTTCGGCAGCAACGGTCAGATCGATCTGCGCACCAGCATCGGACCGTTCACGCCGGGCGGCTACTATTCGACGTCGCCGCCGGCGGTCACGCGCGACCTGGTCATCGTCAGCGGCCATGTGACGGATAACGAATCGACCAACGAGCCGTCCGGCGTCACGCGCGCGTTCGACGTGCGCGACGGCCACCTCGTGTGGAACTGGGACGCCGGCAAGCCCGACGCCACCGAACCGCTCGCGCCGAACCAGACCTACGTGCGCAACTCGCCGAACATGTGGTCGGTGTTCAGCGTCGACGAAAAACTCGGCATGGTGTATCTGCCGCTCGGCAATCAGACGCCGGACCAGTGGGGCGGGCTGCGCACGCCGGCTTCCGAGAAAGTCGCGGCGGGCGTCGTCGCGCTCGATCTGGCGACCGGCAAGATGCGCTGGAATTACCAGTTCACCCATCACGATCTGTGGGACATGGACGTAGGCGGCCAGCCGAGCCTGATCGATCTGCAAACCGCGAGCGGCGTGCAGCCGGCGCTGATCGCGTCGACCAAGCAAGGCAGTCTGTACGTACTCAATCGCGAAACCGGCAAGCCGATCGTGCCGATCACGGAAACGCCGGTTCCCCAAGGCGCGGCAACCGGCGACCACACGTCGCCCACGCAGCCGGTTTCCGCGCTCAATTTCAATCCGCCCAAGGTGCGCGAGCGCGACATGTGGGGCACCACGCCGTTCGATCAACTGTGGTGCCGCGTGAAGTTTCGCTCGCTGCGCTACGACGGCGCGTTCACGCCGCCGTCGGAACAGGGCTCGCTGGTGTTCCCCGGCAACTTCGGCGTGTTCGACTGGGGCGGCGTCGCGGTCGATCCGGTGCGGCAAATCCTGATCGCCAATCCGAGCTACATGGCCTTCACGTCGAAGCTCATTCCGCGCGCGCAGATTCCCGTGGACAACGGCGAGAAGAAAGGCAGCGAGACGAGCGGCATCAAGATGGCGCGGGGCACGCCGTTCGGCTTCGAGTTGAACGCGTTTCTTTCGCCGCTCGGCATTCCTTGCCAGGCACCGCCGTGGGGTTACGTCGCGGGCGTCGATCTGCGCAGCAACCAGATCGTGTGGCAGCACAAGAACGGCACGATTCGCGACAGCGCGCCGTTGCCGATTCCGATGCCGCTCGGCGTGCCGAGCCTCGGCGGCATGGTGACCACGGCGGGCGGCGTCGCGTTCCTGTCCGGCACGCTCGACTACTATGTGCGCGCCTACGACGTGCGTACCGGCGATAAATTGTGGCAAGCGCGCCTTCCCGCGGGCGGCCAGGCCACGCCGATGACCTACGCCGGCGGCGACGGCAAGCAGTACGTGCTGGTGACGGCGGGCGGCCACGGATCGCTCGGCACGAAGCAGGGCGACTACGTGATCGCGTACAGGTTGCCGTAGCGCGTCGCCCTGGTGCGCTCGCTGCGAAGCGGCGCGCGACGCCGGCGACTTCCGTCATGCTCCATCATGCCGCGCCCGCCGGAGCGACGGCGCAGTTCCGCGTATGCGATGTTCGAACGCCGGCAGCGGCGTGGCCGCGAGGGAAGCATCGGTGCGGCGGTTGCAGTGGTAAGCGCCGCAAGCGCCGCAACGGCTCAGCGCCCGTACATCGAATAGTGTGCGAGGGGAGGCTGCGCCGCCGCGCGCCGGTCTTCGAGCAAGCCTTCGTAGATGCTCAGATAATCCGCGGCCATGCGTTCGGCCGTAAAGCGCGCCTCGAACGATCGGCGGCACGCAACGCGATCGATCCGCGCGATGTTCGCCACCGCGTCGACGGCTTCGTCCACGCCGTCGACGATGAACCCGTTGACGCCGTGCTCCAGCACTTCCGGCACCGCGCCGCGGCGAAACGCGATGACCGGCGTGCCGCACGCCATCGCCTCGATCATCACCATGCCGAACGGCTCGGGCCATTCCACCGGGAACAGCAACGCGCGCGCGTTCGCGATCAACGCCCGGCGAAGGCCGCCGCCGACCTCGCCGAGATAGTCGGTGAAATGCGCCGATTGCTTCAGCAGCGGTTCGACTTGCTGACTGAAATAGTCGCGCTCGCCAGGATGAACCTTGGCGGCCATCCTGAGCGGCCAGCCCGCGCGCCGTGCGATTTCCACCGCGAGATCCGGCCGCTTGCCGGGCATCATGCGGCCGAGAAACAGCAGATACGATCCCGGCTCGGGCTGCAATTCGAACTCGTCGAGGGGCAAGCCGTGATAGACGGTGCCGCGCCAGTTCGCCCACGGCACCGGCCCGCGCTGATCGTTCGAGATGGAGACCAGCGGCGCCGCGGCGAATTCACGAAACAGCGGACCGTGGTCGACCGGAAGCAACTGCCCATGCAGCGTCGTGAGCGATGCGACGGGCAACGAGTCCGCCAGCGGAAAATGCAGCGGATCGCCGTGAAAGTGCACGACGTCGAACTCGTGCGCGAGATGCGCGACGCGCGCCAGTTGCCTCACGTGATGCGTGAGGGTGTCCCACACGCCGGCGTCGCGCCAGAGTCCGCGTTCGCAGACGGGCACGAGCCGCGCGCGCGTAGTCGAATCGGCGCTCGCGAAAAGCGTGACGTCATGGCCGCGCCGCACGAGTTCCTCGGTGAGATACGAAACGACGCGCTCGGTCGCGCCGTAGGCGAGCGGCGGGACGCTTTCATAGAGCGGGGCGACCTGGGCGATTTTCATCGTTGCTTTCGATCTGTGCGAGGGTTGCTTTCGACGGTGGTGGGTCACGGCCGTCATGGCCGATAGGTCAGAGGGATGCTTGCGTGCGCAAGCGCAAGGCGTGCGCTTTATCGCTGCCTTCACCCCTCGTTATCGCTGCAGCAGCATCGGCTGTGCCATCGAAAACCGGGCGATCCCTGGCGCGCAAATCGCGACGCGGGCATTGCGGTTGCTGTGCTGTGGTGCCGATAGCGTCTTGACCGGAGCGAGCGATGACCACCAAGCGCAACACCGAAGCCTATCCCTACGCCTCCGGCGGATGGGGTTCGCTCAAAGCGGTGACGAGGATTCTCACGCAGGAGCATGTCGCGCTGAAAGACGGCCGCGTGCTCGCGAAACAGAACAAGCCCGACGGCTTCATGTGCGTCAGTTGTTCATGGGCGAAGCCGGCCGAGCCGCACCTGTTCGAGTTCTGCGAAAGCGGCGCGAAGGCGACCGCGTGGGACACGACATCGAAACGGGTCACGCCGGATTTTTTCGAATTGCACACCGTCGCCCAGCTTTCCACCTGGCACGACCACGATCTGGAAGCGGCCGGCCGGCTCACCGCGCCGCTGCGTTACGACCCGGCCACCGACCGCTACGTCAAGGTGAGCTGGCAGGACGCATTCGACGAAATCGGCCGCGAGCTCAACAGCATGCGGCCCGAGCGCGTCGTGTTCTATACGTCGGGGCGCGCCTCGCTCGAAACCTCATACATGTACCAGCTTTTCGCGCGCATGTACGGCACGAACAATCTGCCGGATAGCTCCAACATGTGCCACGAGAGCACGAGCGTCGGCTTGAAGGAGGCGATCGGCGCGGGCGTCGGCACCATCACGCTCGACGACTTCGAGAAGACCGACCTGATGTTCTTTTTCGGCCAGAACGTCGGCACCAACAGCCCGCGCATGCTTCACCCGTTGCAGGACGCGCGCAAGCGGGGCGTGCCGATCATCACCTTCAATCCGCTGCGCGAGCCGGGTTTGATCCGCTTCGCCAATCCGCAGTCGCCGCGTCAGATGCTCACGCCGGACGACACGCTCATCAGCACGCAATATCACCAGGTGAAGAACGGTGGCGACACCGCCGCGATTCTCGGCATCTGCAAGGCGGTGATCGCCGCCGACGACCTCGCGCGCGAGCAAGGCCGCGAGCGGATCATCGACGTGCCGTTCATCGAGGAACATACGCGGGGCTACGAGGCATTCGCCCGTTACGCGCGCGACGCGGCATGGCGCGACATCGAGGCCATCAGCGGTTTGCCGCGCGACGCGCTCGAAGCCGCCGCGGGCGAATACATGAAGGCCAACGCCGTGATGATTCACTATGGCATAGGCCTGACCCAGCACCGGCTCGGCGTGCAGAACGTGCGCATGCTGTGCAATCTGCTGTTTCTGCGCGGCAACATCGGCAAGCCGGGCGCGGGCCCCTCGCCGGTGCGCGGTCATTCGAACGTGCAGGGCCAGCGCACGGTAGGCGTGACGGAAAAGCCGGAACTGGCGCCGCTCGACAAACTGGCGAGCCAGTTTTCGTTCGAGCCGCCGCGCGAAACGGGCATGAATACCGTGGAGGCTTTCGAGGCGATGATCGCGGGCAAGGTGAGCGCGGTGTTCAACCTCGGCGGCAATCTGGTGCGTTCGGTGCCCGACCGCGCGCGGATCGAGCCCGCGTGGCGCAAGCTGCGGCTGACCGTGACCGTGGCCACCAAGCTCAACCGCAGCCAACTGGTGCACGGCGAGATCGCCTACATTCTGCCGTGCCTGAGCCGCATCGAAATCGACCGGCAGGCGAGCGGCGAGCAAGCCGTTTCGATCGAGGACAGCACCGGCTGCATGCATGGCTCGCGCGGCATGGTCGAGCCGGCCGGCGACGAAGTGCGCTCGGAGCCGTTCATCGTGGCGGGCATGGCGAAGGCGACCTTGGGAGACCGTTCGAGCGTCGATTGGGACGCCTGGAAAGACGATTACTCGATCGTGCGGGAAGAAATTGCCAGGACCTATCCCGACATTTTTCACGACTTCAACGCGCGCATGTGGACGCCGGGCGGTTTCTTGCGGCCCTTGCCGGCGCGCGAGCGCAAGTGGCAGACCCCAAGCGGCAAGGCGGAATTCATGGTGCCCGAAACCTTGGGCGAGGACCCCGACATGCCCGAGCCCGAACCCGGCGCGCTGCGGCTCATGACCTTGCGCTCCGACAGTCAGTTCAATACGACCATCTATCATCACGACGACCGCTTCAGGGGCGTGAAGGGCAACCGCATGACGCTCCTGATGAACGCCGGCGACATGGCCGCGCGCGGCCTCGCGGAAGGCGACACCGTGACGTTGCAGACCATTGCCGACGACGGCGTCGACCGGCGTGTGACCGGCTTTTCCGTGAAGACGTATGAGATTCCGCCGGGCTGCATCGCCGGTTACTACCCGGAATGCAATCCGCTGCTGCCGCTTTGGCACTGCGCGAAGGAAAGCAAGGTGCCGGGCGCGAAATCCATTCCGGTGCGGATCGTGGAGACCGGGCGGCAGCGTGAAACGACGTGAGCGTGCCGCCGCTCCGTCTTCTATGTCGCTCAGCGTCGCTCAATGCTCGCGGGCCCGCCGCGGTTCGCGCGCTTTCGGCACGCAATGCGTGACGCCGAGCACCAGCATCGCGCCGATCAGAAAGCTCGCCACCGGGAACGTGCCCATCGTATTGAGCGCGATTTCCGCGGGACGCTGCCCCAGCAGTTGCAGCCTGCGCCGCGTCATGCTGGCGCCGAGCGAATGAAGCTGCGTCTGCAAGGCGCGCTCCGCGGCCGGCAGCAGGACCGTTTCTTCGTCCGCGACGTGATGGATGACCTCGCGCATCAGTTGCATGAAGAGCGCGTCGTAGGCCGCGTTTTCCGGGCCCATCGCGCGCAGCCGGTTGATCGTCGCGCGCATTTCGTTGTGTTCCGGGGCGCTTTTGGCGAGCGTTTCGTCGTCGCCCATCACGGCCGCCAGGGCCGGATAGAAAATTTCTTCCTCCAGTTGCGCGTGAATCTCCAGCGCCGCACAAGTGGAATTGACGATCGCCTGCTTGCGCCACCAGGGGCTCGTCGCGTGATAACGATGGAACGCGGCAAGCGCGTGCATGTGATCGAGGCGAATCATCGCGGTGATGCTGGGGGACATTCTGGACGTATCGGTGGACATGGCGTTTCTCCATGATTGACGCCGGTATTGCGGGCACCGGCAGGCGAGGCCAATGCGGCGCGACCAAAGACGGATGGTGTGTGGCAAGCAATGGGCAGGAGAACACGGGGACCGATTTAGCCTGCGCGGCACGAATCCCGCATGCGGTGTACCTGGTCGCGGCGATTGGCCGGGCGCACCGCCATGACGTCCGAAGCGGACCGCCGCGTTTGCCCGGGGCAACAGCGGAATGTTTTTTGCTGCGTGGTTCGCTGTGCCGTGACCGTGCGCAATTCGACGCGCGCCGCACGATTCGCGGTGCATGATTCGCGGTGCACGATTAATACGCCCTCGTGACGACAGACAGCCAACTCATGGACCCAACCCAAGCCCCGCCATCGCCCGCCAACGAGCCTGCCGCACAGAAGATCGACATGAAGCTCGACGTCAGAAAAGGGCAGGTCACTGAAAAAATGTCGCGCGACGCGTTTCGCGCGCGCTTCATGGCGCGCTTTTACGACCCTGCGTTTCGCGGCGAAGACGAAGCATTGGCGCGGCTCGAAAACATTGCGTGGGACGCCTACTCGCAAGCGCGCAAGTCGCCGGTCAACGAAAAGGCCGGCCCCGGCTTCGCGGACCCCGGCTACGATCTTTCGGTCGAATGGCGCGCGGCCAGCGAGCGGATCAAGGCGGCACAAGCGCGTCAACGCGATCCGGCATCGCCCGCGCGGGTGCTGGTGGTCAACGCATCGTCGCGAAACGACTATACGTGTCCCGGCGAAATGTCGAAAAGCTTCCGGCTCGCGAAACTCGCGCAGGCCACGCTGGAGCAGCAGTCATTCGAAGTGGATCTGCTGGACCTTTCGCGCCTCGCGTCGGATCGCGATCTGCACATTCATCCGTGCAAGGGCTGCGTGTCGACCGCGATGCCGCTGTGTCACTGGCCGTGTAGCTGCTATCCGAACCATTCGCTGGGCCAGGTCAACGACTGGATGAACGACATCTACGAACGCTTCGCCGCCTGCCACGGCGTGCTGTTCGTCACGCCCGTCTACTGGTATCAGGTCAGCAGCCCGCTGAAGCTGATGATGGACCGGCTCGTCTGCGCGGACGGCGGCAACCCGGACCCGACCTCCACGCACGGCAAGCGCGTCGACGAAGCCAAGCGCCTCGAACTCGACGGCTGGGACTATCCGAAACATCTGGCGGGCCGCGCGTATGGCGTCGTCGTGCATGGCGACGTGGCAGGCATCGAGGACTCGCGGCGCGCGCTGACCGACTGGCTCGACTGGATGGGATTCGTCGAAGCGGGCGCGAAGTCGCGTCTGGATCGCTTCATCGGCTACTACGAGCCTTATGCGACGAGCCACGCCGCGCTCGACCGGGACCACGACGTGCAGCGCGAAGTGGCGAACGTCGCGCGGGCGTTGGCCGAGACGGTACGGCAGGTCCGCGCGGGACGCACGAACCCGGACGAGCATCTGGAGACGCCGCGAGCGAAGTGATGGAAAGCGAGCGAAGGGACTGCGCGAACACCTGGCATACCTAGCACCCCAGCCCCCCAGCCCCAATACACAGCCCGAACACACCATTCAAACGCTCAGTCGGGAATACGCCCGAGATCTTCCAGCCACACCGTCGCCTCGCCGTCGCTCGGCGCGCGCCAGTCGCCGCGTGGCGACAGCGAGCCGCCGCTGCCGACCTTCGGCGCGTTGGGAATGCACGAGCGCTTGAACTGGCTGGTGCGGAAAAACCGTTCCGCGAAAATGGCGAGATTGCGTTTGATGTCGGCCAGGCCGTACTCGTTGCGCACCACGTTCCGCCCGGCCGGCCACACGCCGCGTTCGCGGTCGCCCCATGCGGAGAGCGCGAGAAACGCGACCTTCGACGGCGCGAAGCCGAAACGCAGGATGTGATACAGATTGAAGTCCTGCAATTCATACGGGCCGATCACGCTTTCGGTTTTCTGATCGAGCACTTTCTCGACCTTGCCGGGCACGAGCTCGGGGCTGATCTCCGTGCTGAGGATCTGCTCGAGCACACGCGAACCCGTCGCGCCGATCTGCTCCGACTCCGCCACCCAGCGCACCAGATGCGCAATCAGGGTTTTCGGCACGCTCGCGTTGACGCTGTAATGCGACATGTGATCGCCCACGCCATACGTGCACCAGCCGAGCGCGAGTTCGCTCAGATCGCCCGTGCCGATCACGATGGCCTGGTGGAAGTTGGCGAGCCGGAACAGATGACTGGTTCGCTCGCCTGCCTGAACGTTCTCGAAGGTCACGTCATACTGTTCCTTGCCGGATGCGAACGGGTGCCTCAGGTCCTTGAGCATTTGCAGGCAACTCGGGCGGATATCGATTTCCTCCATCGCGCATCCCACGGCCTGCATCAAGTCCTTCGCCTGTTGCAAGGTGCGGCTGCTGGTCGCGAAGCCGGGCATCGTATAGGCGAGAATGTTCGAGCGCGGCAGCTTCAGCCGATCCATGGCCTTCGCGCAGACGAGCAGCGCTTGCGTCGAGTCGAGACCGCCCGACACGCCGATCACCACCTTCGAAATTTTCGCGGCGCCCAGCCGTTGAATCAGCGCCTGCACCTGGATGTTGTAGACCTCCGCGCAACGTTCATCGCGATTCGCCGCGTCGGCCGGCACGTAGGGAAAACGGTTGACGGCGCGCGCGAGCGGCAAGCGTTCCGCGTCGGGCAGCGATACCGGAACCGTGACCACCTCGAACTTGCCGACTTCCTCGGTATGACGGCGCGTGGACTGTCCGAAGGTGGTTTGCCGCATGCGTTCGCGCGAGAGCCGTTCGAGATCGACGTCGCCGTAGATCACGTGAGACGTGTCCAGAAAACGTTCGGATTCAGCGAGCAATTCGCCGTTCTCGTAGATCAGCGCCTGGCCGTCCCACGCGAGATCGGTGCTCGATTCGCCACGTCCCGCGGACGAGTAGAGATACGCCGCGAGGCAGCGCGCCGATTGCTGGCCGACGAGCTGATGGCGATACCCCGACTTGCCGATCACGATGTTCGACGCCGAGAGGTTCACGAGCACGGTCGCGCCGGCCAGCGCCGCGAACGACGAGGGCGGCACCGGCACCCAGACGTCCTCGCATATCTCGACATGAAAGCGCAACAGCGGCGCGGCGGGCACGTCGAATAACAGCGACGCGCCGAACGGCGCTTCCTGTCCGCACAACGCGATTCGCGTGCACGACGCGTTCTCGGCGGCGCTGAACTGGCGCGCCTCGTAGAACTCGCCGTAATTCGGCAGATAGCTCTTGGGCACCACGCCGCAAAGCTTGCCGCCCGCAATGACGAGCGCGCAGTTGAACAGCTTGTGCTCGACCTTGAGCGGCGCGCCGATCACGAGCACGCTGGCAATTTTCGCGGAAGCCGCGATGATTTCACCGATCGCGTCTTCGCAGGCATCGAGCAGCGCGCGCTGATGGAACAGGTCGTCGCAGGTATAGGCGGACACGCCGAGCTCGGGAAACGCCACGAGCAGCGCGCCGTGTTGCGCGGCCTCGCGGGCCAGTTCGAGCGTTTGCGCGGCGTTGAAATGCGGATCGGCGACGCGGCACACCGGCACCGCCACCGCGACGCGGGCGAAATCGTGAGTGTAGAGATTGAAGAACGATCGGCTCATGTTCTGGAAGACCTTCAAGGACTGCGGGCGGAAAACAGGCACGCGGTAGGTGCGGTGCGTGCGGTAGAAGGCGCCGGATGACAGGTCGATGCGGGCTCATCGGATTCAGCGCGCCGCGCATCGGCGCGCGTTCGGCCTGTCGCAATCAAAGCGCCGCAAGAGATCGCCCGTGCCTGACGTTCGGCAACTCGTTGAAATAATGCTCGACCCGCGAGAGGGCGTAAAGCGCGGCGCATTGGCGGATCGTGACGCGGTCGCCGTCGAATACGCGCGTTTCGCTGAACGCATACTGGCGCTCGCGCTGCTTGTAGCGCCACGCGAAGCATTGCGTGCCGGGCGCGAGATCCGAGCCGTCCGGCGGCGGCCCGGCGAGCCCCGTGTTGGCGACGACGATGTGCGCGTGGCACGCTTCCTGCGCAAGCAGGCCCGCCGCCATTTCCCGCGCGACTTCCTCGCTCGTCAGGCCGAAGCGTTCGATCGTGCGCGCTTCCACGTTCAGAAAGCCGCATTTGCCCGAAGGCGAATACACCACCAGACCGACGTCGAGACACGCGCCGCTGCCGGGCACGTCGGCGAGCAGCGAGGCGATCAGGCCGGCCGTGCAGGATTCCGCGGTGGCGATCACGAGGCCGCGCGACGTCAGAAATCCAACCACACTGCGGGGAATATTCATTGTTCTCCGGTCCTCCACGACGCCCGATGAAGCGCTCCTTCCTCGCGTAGCAAGCGCGATACCCGCGCTTGCGCGCCACCGTCACCGTGCCTGGCGATTGCTAAAGGCGCGTTTGCGTCGGCGGAACCTCGCCGTTGTGGTGCGCTTCGGATCGCTCTGCCGGCGCGCCGTTTTTGGCCCCGGTATCGCGTCATCCTCCCAATTGCCGCAATGCGAAGATCGGTACAGCGCTTGCTGATCTTCTTAGGCACGCAACGCAAAGGAGGCGAGGTCGATGCTGTTCCCGACAATCGTTGTCAGCCGCGAGGACCCGTCCTCGACAGACGCACGCATCCTGCTCGACGAACTGAGCGCCACGCTGGCCGTGCTCACCGGCGACGGCGGGCAGAGCCGCTTTTCGGTGCGCGACGTCGCCGTGGACACCGCGCGTTTCGTCGTGGCGAGAAGCGCGTTCGGCACGCCGCTCGGCTGCGGCGCGTTCAGGCCGCTGCGGGAACACATTGCCGAGCTCAAGCGCCTCTATGCGCGCCCCGGCGCGGACGGCGCGGGCTTCGCGATACTCACGCATCTGGAACAGGAAGCCGGGCGGCTCGGCTATGCGGCGCTGTGGCTGGGCACGCACGCGAACAATCGGCGGGCCATCGAGTTCTATGAAAAGCACGGTTTTCATCCTATCCCGCCGTTTGGACCCTACGTCACGAGGGCGAACGTCTGCTGTTTCGAGAAACGGCTCGATGGTCAGTCGCCCGGCAATCAACGTGAAATCAGCATGCGCGGCGCGGGATGAGAGTGCGCGGCGGCCCTCCCGAACGCCGGGCGCGGCGTTGTGCGTGCCCGTGTCATTTATGCAATTTCTCCCGCAATGTGCGCACGTCGTTGGCCGTGACCGGCTGCGCGTCGTTGCCCCAGGACGTGCGAATCCACGTGAGCACGGCGGCCATCTGCGCGTTCGTGAGATCGTGCGCGAAGCCCGGCATCGACTGGCGCGGCGGTCCGTGCAGCGTGCCCGGACTATTGCCGCCTTCCACCAGTAGACGAATCAGCGACGTGGTGTCCTCGCCGATCACGGCGGGGTTGCCCGCCAGCCGCGGAAACACATCCGTCACGCCCATCCCCTCCGATCCGTGGCAACGCGCGCAAAACGACGTATAGACGCGCGCGCCGACCGTTTGCGACGCGTCGACGCGGTTGCCGTTGCGCGTGGACGGATCGGGCCGCGCGTGCGGGTCGTAGCGCCCAGCCGGTTTTTGCGCCGGCAGGGACTTGAGGTAATGGGCGATGGCGAGCGCGTCGTCGTCGGTGAGATATTGCGTGCTGTCCTCGATCTGCTCGACCATCGAGCCGAAGGCCGCGAGCCCTGCGCCGTGGCCCGTCCTGAGAAACGCGGCCAGCTCTTGCGCGCCGAGGCGGCCGAGCCCCGCGCCCGGATCGCCGCTCAGATTCGGCGCGAACCAGTGATCGTTGACGCCGCCCGTCAGCCAGTCCGGCGACGATTCGTCATAGCCTTTTTCCTGGTAGCCGAGCCCGCGCGGCGTGTGGCAGGTGCCGCAGTGTCCCGCGCCTTGCACGAGGTAGGCGCCGCGATTCCATTGCGCGTCGCGGCCGGGCTTCGGCTGGTACGGCTGCGTCGGCAGGAAGGCCAGTTGCCAGAAATAGAGCGCCCAGCGCTGGTTGAACGGGAACGGCACTTTCGTCGGCTGATTGGGCTTCGCGACCGGCTGCACCGCGCGCATGAAGTACGCGTAGAGCGCTTGTACGTCGTCGTCGGTCAGCTTCGAGAACGACGGGTAGGGCATCGCCGGATAGAGCCGCTTGTTGCCTGGCGCGACCCCCTTGCGTAATGCGCGCTCGAAATCCGCGTAACTGTAGGCGCCGATGCCGTAACGGCGCTCCGGCGTGATGTTCGTGCTGACGATGGTGCCGAACGGCGAGGCGAGTCCGAGCCCGCCGGCGTAGGCCGCGCCGCCGACCGAGGTGTGGCAGCCGGCGCAATCGGCCGCCTTGGCGACGTATTCGCCGCGTGCGATGAGGGTGGCGTCGGGGCTATTGGCCGGTTGGCTCGATGCCGGTGCCGCGAGCGAGCCGAACGTCAACGCCATGTGCCACACAGCCAGCAATTCGACGCGCCGCTTGTTGGTCGATCTCCTAGTCAACTTCCTGGTCGACTTCTTCGTCATCTGTCGTGGTCGCGCGCGGTTAGCCGGGTTGACCTGCGTGCGCGCCGGTGTGCCGCTTTCGGGCGTGGCATCGCGGTTGCCGGCGCCGCGCTGGGGCAACGCTTCGCGCCGTTTCATGACGCGCCGTCCCGGCGCGCGGCCACGCCATTCGGAACGAGCGCGGCGGGCGCGCCCCGCATCAGCCAGCGCGCGCCCGTCATCAGCGCTGCGAGCAGATACGCGAGGCCGCCCGGCACCCACATCACGAGACCGCCCAGCTGCTGATCGAGCAGTGGATCGACGCCGAGCGCCGAGGCCGGTTCGACGTAGGCCGGATACCAGAGCCCCGGCGCGAGCGTCAGCAACGCGCCGAGCGCGCCGGTATGAACCATCGTCGTGAAGAGCGACAACATCGCGTAGCCGCTTTCATCGCGCCGGGCCGCTTCGCCGAACACGGTCCACCAGAACAGCAGCGCGCTCAGCAGAAAGCTGGCGTGCTGCAGCGCATGCAGGCCGGGCGAGGCAAGCGTGGCCTCGAACAGACGCGGCATATGCCACGCCCACAGCGCCGCCGCATGCAGCAGCCAGGCGACGGCCGGCCGGCACAGCACACGCCAGATGCCGCGCCACGCTCGCGTGCGGACCGCCGCGCCGATCGCATGCCGCGGGCGCGGCGGCAACGCCCATAGCCAGAGCGCGAGGGGCCGTCCGAGTACGAGGAGCGGCGCGGCGACGATCATCAACAGTTCGTGCTGCACCATATGCGCGGAAAACAGCGCGGCGCTCAGCGCATCGAGCGGCGAGGCGAGGGCCGCGACGAGGGCGAGCCAGCCCAGACCGAACGCCGCCAGTTGCCGGGCGCGGACGATGCGGCCTCGCCGGCCGCGCGTGCGCAAGCGCAGGTAGCCGAGGCCATACAAGCCGAGGCTCGCGAGCAGCAAGGCGACGACCCACGGCTCGAAGGTCCAGTGCGGCACGAAGGACGGTGCGGCTCGGTCCGCGGTGGTCAGTTGATGCGCCTGCACGCAGGGACTCATGAATAGCGCCGCAACGGTGGCGGCAGTGGCACCAGCTTTGGCAAGGGCAGCGGTAGCGCAAGCGGCACCAGCTTTGGTAGCGGAAGCGGAAGCGGCAACAGCCTTGGCAACGGTAGCGGAAACGGTAGCGGAAACGGTAGCGGAAACGGTAGCGGGACCAGCTTTGGCAACAGCAGCGGAAGCGGAAGCGGAAGCGGAAGCGGAAGCGGAAGCGGAAGCGGCAATAGCTTCGGCAACCGCACCAGCTTTGGCAACCGCAACCGCAGCAGCAATCCCGACGACACCGTCGACGCGCGCGCCGCAACCCGCCAAGACGCCCATCACACGCATGCGGAAATCAGCCATTGCGGAATCCACATCGCAACGAGTGCGAGCGTCGAGACGAGACCGACGAGCGTCGCCGTGCACGCGAGCATCGCGGGCCGGGCCGGCAAGGCGACCGCGGAGGCCGGCGCGATCAGGCTCGTCTCGCGCCAGCGCCGCCAGGCGAGCAGCGTCGCGATGACCGAAAAGAGCAGCGCCGCGCCGGTCACGCCGCCGAGCGGCAGCATCGTGCGCCACGCGCAGGCGGGCGGCACCAGCGCGTAGTCGATAGAGAGCGCCGCCAGCACCGCGGAGGGCGCGCCCAGAAGCGCGAGCCAGGTTCGCATGGTCAGTCTCCATCACAGCCGCGGCGCCAGGTAGATCACCGCATACACGGGCAGCCAGCTCAACACCACGAAATACCAGTACAAGGCGTTTTCGCTGACGTCGACGAGGCGCTTGCCCTCGAACGGTCCGGTGAACAGCAGCACGGCGAGCACAGCGGTGTCCACCGTGTCGGTGATCAGATGCGTGGTGTGCAGGCCCAGCAGCAGCCACACGACCGAACCATACGCATTGGTGTTCCAGCTCACGTTCAGCGCGGCGAACTCGAAACCGCGCAGCACCAGAAACACCCCCGCGAACGCGAGACAGACGGAAAGCCACAGCCGCGCGCCCGCGCGATCCTCGCGTTCGGCGGCGCGCTTGGCGAGCTGGTTGGGCCACATGCTCACGAGCAGCACCGCCGTGTTGACGCTGCCCCACACGAGCGCGGGCGGCGCGGCGTTCAGCGGCCAGATCGCACTGAGACTGCGCAGATAGAAGTACATCATCGCGCCGATCGCGAACACCGTGCCTTCGATCAGCATCAGGCAGACCGTGCTCCACCACATCAGGCTGCGATGACCGAAGCCGAAGCTCGGCAAGCGGCGCACGTCGAGCGTCAAGGTGTCGGGCGCATCGCGCATGGCGTGCCTGGTGTCGTTGGCGTGCGCGGCGTTCATGGCACTCGCCGGCAGCTTGCGAAGCTCCGTCATGGCCGCTGCTCCAGTTCGAGCGCGCGGCGGTTTTCGCCGCGATTCGGCCAGAACCAGCCGATCAGCGCGACGGCGACCGGCACCGAGCCCCACACGACCGCCCACGGCGTAAACACCGAGCCGATGAACAGCACGGTGGTGGCGACCGCGCTCACGAACGGCCAGATCGACGGCGACGGAAACAGCGGCCGCAGATCGGGGAGCGCGTCGAGCGCGGTGGTCGACAGCACTTCGCGGGCGTCGGCCGCGAGACCGCTCACATAGGCCGGTTGCGCGCCCGGCTCCCAGAGCGGATCGCGTCCGTGCACGACCGGCAGCGCATCGAAGTTATGCGGCGGCGGCGGGCTCGCCGTACTCCATTCGAGCGTGCCGGCGCCCCACGGATCGGCGCCCGCGAGCGCGCCGCGCCGATAGCTGCGCACCACGTTGACGAGGAACACCAGCACGCTCACGCCGATGGTCAACGCGCCGAGCGTCGCGCCCAGATTCAGGCCGTCCCAGCCCATGCCGTGCGGATAGGTCCACACACGGCGCGGCATGCCGTGCAGCCCGAGCACGTGCATCGGAAAGAACGCGACGTTAAAGCCGATGAAGAACAGCCAGAACTGCCAGCGCCCGAGCGTTTCGTCCAGCATCCGGCCGGTCGCTTTCGGAAACCAGTAATAGAACGCGCCGAATAGCGGAAACACCGCGCCGCCCAGCAGCACGTAATGCAGATGCGCGACCACGAAATACGTGTCGTGCACTTGCAGATCGAGCGATACGGAACCGAGCATCACGCCCGTCAGACCGCCGAGCACGAGGATGAAGAAGAACGCGAGCACGAACCACAGCGGCGTTTTCAGATTCAGGCGGCCGCGCCAGAGCGTGGCGAGCCAGCAGAAGATCTGCACGCCCGACGGTATCGCGATCATCAAACTCGCCGCGGTAAAAAAGCTCTTGCCGAGCGCCGGAATACTGGTGGCGAACATGTGATGCACCCATAGCCCGAAAGCGAGAAACGCGGTGGCGATGAGCGCGAGCACCATCGCCGGATAGCCGAATACCGGACGCCGCGCGAAGGTCGCGATGATCGAGGAGATGAAGCCGAGCGGCGGAATGAAGATCAGATAAACCTCGGGGTGGCCGAAGAACCAGAACAGGTGCTGCCACAACAACACGTCGCCGCCGCGCGCCGGATTGTAGAAGTGCGTGCCGACGAGGCGATCGAGTATCAGCGCGGTGCTGCCGAGCATCACGGCGGGCATCGCGAACAGCACCATGAACTGCGTGACGAGCGTCGCCCACACGAACAGCGGCATGCGGTTGAGCGACATGCCCGGCGCGCGCAGCTTGAAGATGGTCGCGATCAGCACGACGGCTTCGAGCAGCGCGGAGAGTTCGGTGAAGGTGATCATCTGCGCCCAGATGTCGACGCCCTTGCCGGTCGAGTAATCGGGACCGGCGAGCGGCACGTAGCTGAACCAGCCGGTGTTCGCGCCCGCGCCGAGCGCGAACGCGACGTACAGCGTCAGGCCGCCGAACAGGAACACCCAGTAGGCGTAGGCGTTCATGCGTGGAAAGGCGACGCTGCGCGCGCCGATCATCAAGGGCACGAGCCAGGTGGCGACGGCCTGCATGACGGGCACGGCGAACAGGAACATCATCGTCGTGCCGTGGATCGTGAAGAGCTGGTTGTACAACTCGGGGCCGACGAGGCGATTGCCGGGCCGCGCGAGTTGCAGCCGCATGGTGAGCGCGAGCAGGCCGCCCAGCAGAAAAAACGCGAACGTGGTGACGACGAAGCGCCGCGCGACCGTCTTGTGATTGACCGCCGCGAGCGCGCCGAACCAGCCGGGACGATCGCTCCAGGTGCGCGCGAGCGCGGCGCGCACTTCGGGCGTGGCGCCGGGGCCGTCGAAGAGACGCGTTTCGGGCGTCGCCGAAGCGGATGGAGGGTCGCTCATTGCAGGGTTCCGAGCCACGCGACGAGGGCGGCCATGTCCTGTTGCGAGAACCGGCTCGCGGGCATCGACGTGCCGGGTTTCATGCTGCCGGGCGCCGCGATCCAGGCGGCCAGATTGGCGCGCGTATTGTCGAAGGTGCCGGCTGCGAGCATCGGCCGGCTCATCACGTGCGTGAGGTCCGGGCCGAGCAGGCCCGCGGCCGACGTGCCGCGCACCGTGTGGCAGTTCGCGCAGGCGCCGGTCGTGAAGAGTTGCTCGCCGCGTTTCTGCATGTCGGTCACCGCTTGCGGCGCGGGCTCGCGCTGATGCGCGGCCCACGCTTCGTATCGCGCGGGCGGCTCGGCCACCACGGAGAACGCCATCAACGCATGTTCGAGGCCGCAGAATTCCGCGCATTGACCGCGATAGGTGCCGGCGCGGTCCGCGCGAAATTCGATGGTCGCGTCGCGGCCGGGGATCATGTCTTTCTTGCCGTGCAGGTTCGGCACCCAGAAGGTGTGGATCACGTCGTCCGCTTTCAGCGAGATCACGACGGGCCGGCCGACCGGCACGTGCAATTCGTTGGCGACCGCGAAGGCGTCGCCGGCGCTGTCGCCGCCGTAGCGCGCTTCCCACCACCATTGATGGCCGGTCATTTCCAGATGCAGCGCATCGGCGACGGGCAGCCGCGACAGCGCGCGGTCGGTCATCACGTCGGCGAGCAGCAGGCCGAACAGCAGCACGACGGATGCGATGCTCGCGCCGGTCACCACGCGGCGTGTGCGTGCTTCGTGGCTCGACTCGTGGCCCGCTTCATAGCCTGCTTCATGGCCCGCCTCGGCGCGACTTTCAGGGCTCGGCTCAGGCCGTGTTTCGGACCACTCCCACGGCGCGGGTTCGAGGCCCGCCTTCCGCTTGCGAGCCGACGCGCGCAGCATCGCGATCAATAACGCAATCAGCACGGCGGCGAACACCAGCGAGCACACCGCGAGCGTGAGATTCCACAAGTTGAAGATGTGCAAGGCCTGCACGCCGGCGGGACGCAGCGCATTCTGAGCCGGTTCGCCATTGGCGTGGGGCGGGAGAAAGGCAACGGCGCAAAGCAGCGCGGCGAACCCCAAACCCGCGCGGAAGAGCCGCGGCTTCCGTGCAAGCGCGCAAACGAGCGCGCCGAACCACGAACCCCGGCGGACAAGCCGCCGCTGCCGTAGAGGACGCCATTGCTCGATGGTGCGTGCGTTGCGGGTTTTCATCGCGCGGGGGACTGGATCGTGTGCCCGAGCGCCAGCAATTACCGTTCCCCAGCCGGGGCGAGGCGGTTTATCCGCAATGAACGCGCAATGACGCGCAATGAACGACGCGCCGCTAGACGATCCCCTGAACCCGCCCCTCGGTGCGGTTCTCCAGAATGTGCTGAAGCTTTTCCAGCGACAGCGGCTTGGTGAGGTGGTAATCGAAACCGGCCGCCAGCGCGCGCGATTTGTTGGACTCCGACGCGTAGCCCGTCAACGCGACGAGCGTCACGTCGTCGAGGCGCGGGTCGGCGCGAACCGCGCGCGCCACGTCGAAACCGTCCATGTCCGGCATGCCCACGTCGATGATCGCGACTTCGGGATGCGTCTCGCCGATCAGGCGCACCGCATCGTGTCCATTGTCCGTCGCGCTCACGTGGTGGCCTTCCAGCTCGAGCAGGACGCTGAGCACTTCCAGCGCGTCGCGGTTGTCGTCGGCGAGCAGCAGGCGGGTGGGGCGCACCTGGGGCATCGTCATGGCGGGTTTCTGGGCCGGCGCGCTTCGCAGGATCGGCAGGCGCACCGTGACGAGCGTGCCCGCGCCGGCCGCTCCGCTTTGAATCGCAATGCTGCCGTGGTGCAGTTCCACCAGACGTTTCGCCACCGCGAGCCCGATGCCGAGGCCGCCCTCGGAGCGGGCGCTGCCGCACGTCGACTGCGCGAACAGCTCGAACATGTACGGCTGGATCGACGGATCGATGCCGATGCCGTTGTCCCTGACCTCGATGACGACGCACCCCGGCTCGCCGGCATCGGCGGCATGCTCGGTACGAACCGACAGTTCGATCTTGCCGCCCGCCGGCGTGTACTTGGCGGCGTTCAGCAGCAGATTGCCCAATACCTGGCTTAGCCGCACATGATCCGCGCGCACGTGAACCGGCGCTTCGAGGCCGCTCAGTTTCAGCGTATGCCTGCGCGATTCGAGATGATGCTTGACCGCGCTGACCGCGTCGAACGTGATCTCGTTGAGCGACGTATCGCTCAGCTTGATGGCGAGCTTGCCGTGCTTGAGCCGCGCCGCATCCAGCAGATCGTCGACCAGCGTGCGCAGATGCTTCATCTGGCGTTGCGCGATGGTCAACACGGCGTCGGCTTTTTCGTTCGCGGCGCACAGGCGCTTCGCGGCCGAGATCGCGCCGTCGATCGGCGCGAGCGGATTTCTCAGTTCGTGCCCGAGCATGGCGATGAACTCGTTGTGTCGGCGGTCGCTCTCGGCGCCGTCGTCGCGCACGTTCGCCATCGTCAGCGCGGCGCCCGCGACTACGGCGAGGCTCGACAGCACGCGGGCGTGCTCGCCGTCGAAGCGGCAGGCCGCGTCGTGAGACATCGCCCAGATCGCGCCGAGCTGACCGCTGTCCGACGGAATCGGAACGACGATGCCTTCATGCACGTCGATGCCCGCGAACCGCAGACACCCGAACTGTTCCTCGGGCCGCACGAAGAGCCGCGGGCAGCCGGCGTCGAGCGTCACGCCGCACGGGCACTCGTTCCACGCGGTGCTTTTGCCTTGCAGGCCCGCGCACGATCCGGCCACGGCGAGCCAGCGGAACGAGCGGTTGTGAGGCGGCCCTTCCAGCAGGCTGATGCCCGCGCTGCCCGCATCGCACAATGCCAGCGCTTCGTTCGCGATCGCTTGCAGCAGCGCGTCGCGCGAGCCGGTTTGAGCGCGCGCGAGACGGAGGAGGGCAAGGTTTTCCCTGGCGTGGTCGGCCGCCCTGGCCGGGCGCCGCGCCAATTCATCGGCATCGTCGTGCATGCGATTATCCAAACGGTCGGGGAACTGGCTGCGAGCAGGCAGACGGACTTCGTTGACCGCCTCCACAAATCAATATAGCTGAAGCGGTGAAAAATTCCGGGGGTTTCGTGCGCGAGCGCACAGGGTGAACGAGGGGCTGTCGTTGCCGACGAAATGATGTCGCGTAGAGCGCGCGAGCAGACGTCGTATGTGAAGAGGAAACCGCGGCCTGGCGCTGTTCGAAAACGGTGGGGTCCCGCGTGGTCGCGGCCTTGTCGCCGGCGTGTTCGATCAGCCGGCGCACGCGGGGAAGAAACTACAAGCCTGCAGGCAGGAACTGCTTCGCACGTCGCCGTTGCTGCCGTTGCCGCCGCACGGCCGGCCTCGTCATGCGCCTCCATCCGCATGACGCCCGCGCGGCCACGGCGGGTACTGATTCTTCATGCTTCCTCATCCGACTCCGGAGACCCGGTTTCCGACAGATCGTCGTCCCGAACTTCGGCTTCGCGCACACTCGTGCCTTCGTCGTCGGTCTCCGACACATCGGTCTTGAACGTGCCCGGTTCGCCGGTCTCTTCATCGGGGGATGCACGCCCTGGTTGACCGGTCTCCACATCGGGCGATGCACGGCCTGGTTCATCGGCCTCAGCGGGTTCAGCGGGCTGATCGGGCTTTTGTGCTTGCGTGGCCATGATTCTCTCCTTCGAGATTGAGGGTGCCTGGGCTGCGAGCAACGATCAAGCCCGCCTTTGCGGCGGCGCAGCGCGCGGCTTGCGCACCGGGCATGGGCAATGCGGCCTTGTCGTCAAAAGGCCCATGAGGCAGGAGGTTCACATGCGAGTACAGACGATAGCCATTGCGAACCTGCTTGTGACCTCGACTGCCATGCCCGATTCCGACGGCGGTTTTCTATGGGCCGTGTTCGTCACGGAAAGGAATCCGGAACACCGGTCGATTCTCGAAAGGAGAGGAACCTGTGGACATGTGCCGAGAGGCGATGCGCTCGACATCGCGGCGCGCATGGCTCGCGAGATCGCCATCGGCCTGGCCGTGCTGGCCGACGATGCGCTCGCGTCCAGAACGGCCGGCGGCGTGGCGCCGCTCACCCGCTCAGCGGCACCGCCGGTCACCGCGCTCACTGAATAGGCGGCACGGTGCCGGTCTTCTGCGCGAGCAGGCGTTCATAGACGCCGAAGCGCAGTTCCACCTCCTGCTCGCTCAATCGTTCGAGGCTGAGCGTGACCTTGTCGGCCGGCAGACCGAAGACCGTGGAGAGCGCGACTTCGATCGGCGCGGCGCTCGCCAGATCCTGCTCGACGGTGGTGGCGACCGTGATCTCGAAGCTGCCGTCCTCGTCTCTCAGCAGAACCTCGACGAGCCGGGCGCGCGCGCTCATATTGTTCTCGATCGCCAGCTTTGCGACTTCGGCGAGCGTGCGCAGCGTGGCGGTCGGAAAGCCGCGGGTCGCGCGCAAGCGAGTCCGGTGTTTGCCGAAAGTGACCCATTCCGCGTCAAAACTCATGATGCCTCCAGGGGTGAATCGGGTTGCAAGGGAATCGGGGGAGAGTGTAGGGATGGGCCAGCAATTTTCAAGGGCGACGGGGGCCGCTTTGGCTCAAAAAATTTCGCCGGGCGAGCTCTTGAAACCGCCTGGCCTCGACCTATTTTCCGGTCATCGTCGTGCAGTCGCATCTCGCGTTCGCGTCCTGCGTTGCGTGAATCGCGCTGCGTGTTTCGACTCGTGTTTCAACTTATTTGTCGGCGGTAAGGCGGATGAACCCGGAGCGCGTTTGCCCGTTCGTCGCCTTGCCTTAATTAAGGAGCTTACGGAGGACCCAAGCCATGAGTGACTTCTTTTTTGGACTTCCCCTGTTCGACGATTTCGAGCGTCTGCAACGCCAGATGACCAATCTGTTGACCGGCGCGCCCGTCAGCATTCGCGCGGGCCGCTTCGGCGCGTTCCCGCCGATCAACCTGGGCAGCACGGACGATTCGGTGGAGATCGTCGCCTTCGCGCCGGGCATCGATCCCGCGAAACTCGAAGTGACGGTCGACAAGGGCCTACTCACGATCAACGGTGAACGTGAAGCGGCGCCGGACGCGGAAGGCGAAAGCCGCAGCTACGCGCGGGAGCGTTTCACGGGCAGTTTCCGGCGCGCCGTCGAATTGCCGCGCGATGCCGATCCCGACAACGTGCGGGCGCGCTATGTGAACGGTTGCCTGATCGTCACCGTGGGTAAGCGCGAATCGTCGAAACCCCGCTCGATTGCGATTCAGTGAGCATTGCGATTTTCATCAAGGAGCTTGCCATGAACGACAAAACTCAAGTGACCGAGCGCGACACGAGCGCAGTCGCTCAACGCACGGGCGAGCGCTCGTCGAAGACGCCGGCCGTCGTGCCCGCGGTGGACGTGGTGGAGGACAAGCACGGCATCACGCTGTGGGCCGACTTGCCGGGCGTCACGCGAGAAAAGCTCGACCTGCGCGTGGAAGGGCCGAACCTTTTCATCGAGGCCGAAGCCACCGTGCCCATGCCCGCCGAATTGCGCGTGCATCACACGGAGATGCAGCAGCCGCGTTTCGCGCGCGCGTTCACGCTGAGCGCCGACTTCGACACCGCGCAGATCGACGCCAGCCTGAAGGACGGCGTGCTCAAGCTGACGATTCCGCGCAGGGAAGAAGCGCGTCCGCGGCGCATCGACGTGAGCGTCGATTGACGCCGGCGCTAGTGCGCCGAGGCCGCCTCGTGGCGTAGCTTAGCCGCGAGGCGGTGGGGTCCGTCGCAGGGTTTAACGCTGCGACGGACCGCCGCTCAACCGCGTCAACCGCGGCTTCCCCTTCCACCCGACATCCCCGATTCCCGGCCCGCCGACGCTGATCCAGCGCTGTCTTCTTCTCGCGGCCGATTCGCGGCCGATAACTGTCCTCTTTAGCAACACATCCCCTTTTGCTTGCGCCAGCGTGCAACACCGCGAGGCACGCCGCGGCAAGCTGTCACACGAGCACCCCTGTTCCTTTTCACGCGCCGTCAAGGCTTCCCGAGACGCCGCGTCCCAATGGCATGCGACTTGCCTTGAACGGTCAGCAGCCAGTCTGCGTTCACTAGACGATGACGCCGCCCGCATGGCCTCGCGTCGAATAATTTCACAGCAATCTGCATGGGACCGGCGTCACGCTCCAAAGCGCGAACGCCGGTCTACACAGGAGACAAGGATGAAAGCACGTCCAATTTCGGCGACGCGGCCCACGGCGCTCGCGATGAGCATCGCCACGGCGATCGGTCTGATGCTCGCATCGGCAGCGGGATCAGCGGCGGGAGCGGCCGACTATCCGCCGGTCACGTACGAGCGGTTGACGGCGGCGCAGAGCGACCCCGGCTGGCTCACGTATTACCGCACCTACAACGGCCAGGCGCATTCGCCGCTCAAGCAGATCGACACGTCCAACGTGAAGGGACTCAAGCAGGTCTGGAGCTACAAGTTTCCGGCCGATCTGCAGCAAGGTTTCGAGGCGACGCCGATCGTCAATGGCGGCTATCTCTTCGTGACCACGCCGAAAGACAACGTGTACGCATTCGATGCCGCGACCGGCAAGCAGCTCTGGAAATTCGAGCCCAAGCTCGGCGCCGAGTCGTTCAAGACGGCATGTTGCGACGTGATCAACCGGGGCGTGGCGCTGTACGGCAAGAACGTCTATGTCGCGATGCTCAACGGCGAGGTCGTCTCGCTCGACGCGCAAACCGGCGCGCTCGCCTGGCGCAAGTCGATGTTCGAGCCGGGCCTCGGCTACGCGTTCTCCCTCGCGCCGCTCGCGCTCGACGGCGCACTGGTGGTCGGCAGCGCAGGCGGCGAATACGGCGCGCGCGGCTTCATCGCCGCGCTCGATCCCGCCGACGGCAAGGTGCTGTGGAAGCGCTTTACCGTCCCCGCAGCCGGCGAGAAGCACGCCGACACATGGCCGAAGGGCATGCAGGAGCATGGCGGCGCGCCGGCCTGGCTGACGGGCACTTACGACGCCGCATCGAAAACGCTCTACTGGGGCGTCGGCAATCCTGGGCCGTGGCTCGCCGATCTGCGTCCGGGCGACAACCTGTACTCCGACTCGCTGCTCGCGCTCGATCCGAAGAACGGCGAGATCAAATGGCACTACCAGTACACGAAAAACGATACGTGGGACTACGACGGCGTCAACACACCGGTGCTCGCCAATATCAAGTATCAGGACAAGGATTACGACGCGATTATCCACGCCGACCGCAACGGCTATTTCCATGCGATCGATCGCGGCACCGGCAAGCTGATCTACGCGAAGCCCTTCGTCAAGGCGACCTCGGTGACGGGCTATACGGAGGACGGCGCGCCGATCCAGGACAAGTCGAAGTATCCGAAGGCCGGCACGACGATCGAAACCTGCCCGAGTTTCCTTGGCGGCAAGAACTGGTGGTCGGTGTCATACGATCCGCAAAAGCACATCGCGATCGTGCCCGCGCTGCATGCGTGCATGTCGCTGTCCGGCAAGTCGGTCAATTACATGGAGGGGCTGCCGTATCTCGGCGAGGGCTTCGAGATCAAGCCTGAGCCCGGCAGCAAGGGTTACGGCGAGTTGCAGGCCATCGACGTCGATACCGGCAAGAAGCTCTGGAGCCACTGGAGCAAGCTGCCGTGGAACGGCGGCGTGGCGACCACCGCGGGCGGCCTGGCATTTAGCGGCTCGCTCGACGGCTACCTGTATGCGTTCGACGTGACGACGGGCAAGGTGCTGTGGAAGAGCCCGAAACTCGCGAGCGGGATCATCGCGCAACCGTCGGTGTTCGAGGTCGACGGCCGCGAGTACGTCGCGATCCTCGCCGGCTACGGCGGCGCCAATCCGATCTGGGGCGGCCCGATGTCCAAGGCGGCGGAGAAGGTGCCGCGCGGCGGTACGCTGTACGTGTTCGCGCTCAACAAGGGTTGAACTCCACATGGCCGCCGCGCCGGTTTGCGACACGCAGCGTGCGTGCGCCCTTCGATCGTGGCGGCCGGGCCTTTTCCGGAAAGCAGGATCATGAAGACTTCACTCCATTCGTTTGCTCTCGCCAGCGCGTTGCTGGCGACCGGCGCGCTCGCGCCTCAATCCGCTCTTGCCGGGGCGACCAGCGTGCGCGTCTGCACGTTCCCCGGCAGTCCCTCCACGGCGCTCGACGAGGCGGTGGCGCGCGAAGCGTTCCGCACCGCCGGTATCGCACTCTCGCTCGCGCCGGGCGGCTTCGCCAGCAGCGACGACGACGGCGTGTCGCTGAAGGAACTCGACAAGGCGTTGGCGCGCAAATGCGACGTGATCGCGGGCTTCCCGCGCTCCGAGGTCGCGGACGGCGCCGCCAGCAAGCTCACGTTCTCGCGCGGTTATCTACAGTCCGGGTATGTGAGCGTCACGTCGCGCGGCTCGTCGGCGCAGGCCGGCGACGCCGAGGTCGTCGCGGCGACTTACGCGAGTCCCGCGCAACTGATCGCCGTGCAGCAACCCGGTGTCGAACTCGACCTGGAGAACACGGCGGAACTGACCGTCGATGCCGTGGCACGCGGCCATGCGCGGCGCGCGATCGTCTGGTATCCGGCGGTCGTCGCTTATTCGATCGCGCATCCCGAGCGGCATTTCCAGATCGCCGGCACGCACTCGCCGTATGCGGACTGGCATCTGACGTTCGCGTTCGGCACGAACGGCGCCGCGTTGCGCCCGCGTATCGACGCCGCGCTGGAGAAGATGGCCGCCGACGGCAGGCTCGCCGCCTTGACCCGCGCATGGCGTCTGCCTGAAACGGCGCTGGCCGACGCGCGACCGGCGGCCACGTTCGCCTATCGCGACGGCCCCGCGCGCGGCAACGACGTGGGGCGGATGATGCGCGCGGGCGGCCGCGAGTCGCCGCAAGGCCGCTTCGTCAAGGTCGATGCGAGCGCACCCGCCGAGGCGCCCGGCTTCGACCGCGCGCAGGTCGCGCACGGCAAGACGCTGTACTCCAGTTCGTGCGCGAAGTGCCACGGTCCCGATCTGCAAGGGCTGAATGCGCCCGCGCTGCGCGGGCCGTCGTTCGCGCCGGCCGCGAATGCGAAGCTCACGATCGGCGGGGTGTACGGCTACATGGCGAGCAATATGCCGGCGGATCGTCCCGGCAAGATGAAGCCGCAGGATTACGCCGACATCATGGCGTTCCTGCTGTATTCGAACGGCTATGGAGCCGGCAAGACGAAGCTGACCGACGACGCCGCGAAAGCGTCGACGACGCCGCTCAACGCGCGCGCCGCGCAATAGCAATAGTGCGAAGGCCCGGCGCTCGCCGTGTGGGTGTGCGGCGAGCGCCGGGGGTCGGGTTCAAGAGCGATTGCGTGTTAGAGAAGATGCCGTGCGCGGCGCATGAAAACACACGCGATGCGAGAGGTCGGGTGAGCCGTACCAACAGCCATGACGACCTGCCCGCTCGGCCCTCCCACGATGCCCGCATCAACCCCTGTCAATCGAGTCAATCGAGCCAGCCGCGTTGCCGTGCATGGTCGATGAAGCGATAGATATCGGCGGCCAGATCGGACGCGCGAAACAGATCCTCCAGTTCACCGATGATGTCGTCCAGTTCGCGCGTGCCATCGCAGCGCGAGAGAATTTCGCCCGCGCTCGGATTGAGCGTCACCCGACCTTCGGGATGGAGCAACACATAGGCATGCTGCCCGGCTTCCCATTGCAGGCGGAATATCGCGCGTAGGCGCGGCCGCAAGCTGAGGCAGCGCCGGATGTTCGGGGCGGTCATGGGAAGCGGGGTGTGGCTGAACGATGAGCAGGGCGCCGCCGCGCACGATGACGACTTGCAACGTGCGCGCGGCGCTTCATCGTTGCTTCAACGAACGGCGATGTACATCGTGACTTCGAAACCGAAGCGCAGATCGGTATAGGCGGGGGTGGTCCACTGCATGGCTGTCTCCTTGGGTATGGCATGTGATGGGAAAAACCGCATGGCTAAAAGCTAAAGCGGCCGCGTCATTAAACGCAATGTCCATGCCGGATGGAGCGAAACGGAGTATCGAAGCGGTTAGCCGCGCAGCGATAACGCGGCCGTTGAGATCAACGCGGCATCAACTGCTTTTGCCTGCTGCTTGCGCGGATCTGGCGCGTCGAACAGCGCAGCGGTGAGCCGCGCGCTGTTCAATCGAAGAACACGCCTGTTGCAATATGGAACACCGTTGAACACGTGCCGTCGCGCCACGTCCGTACCGCTCGGCCCGCTGTCAGGCCTCGCCCGCGGTGTCGTCCGTGCTGGCTAGCGCCGGCAATTTGCGGTAGATGGTATTGCGCGACACGCCCAGCGCGCGGGCCGCCGCCGACACGTTGCCGCGATGCTGCGCGATGGCCGCGGCGATCGCGCTGGTGGTGACGTCGCGCAAGCGCTCGCCCTGCAAGGGAGCGGCTTCGGCGGGGCGCGCGCTGGGCGAGGGGGCGGAGCGCAAATCGTCGAAGAAGTCGTCGGGCAAGTGCTCGCGGCGAATCTCGCCGTCCTCGTCCACCATCGCGGCCGCGGTGCGCAGAAGATTGCCGAGCTGACGAAAGTTGCCCGGCCACGCGCACTGCTCGAACAGCGCCATCACGTCGGCGGCGACGCTCAGACGCCGGCCGTCGGGTTCATCGAGCGATGCGCAATGCAGCATCTTCTGGATCACGGCTAGCAGGTCCGTGCGCTCGCGCAGCGGCGGCAGTTTCACCACCAGACCGTTCAGGCGGTAATACAAGTCCTCGCGGAAACAGTTCTGCGCGATCATCTCGCGCAGATCGCGATGGGTCGCGCAGATGATCGCGATATCCACGGGAATCGATTTGGTCGAGCCGAGCGGATTGACGAGACGCTCCTGCAACACGCGCAGCAGCCGCACCTGGAGCGGGTAGGGCATGTCGCCGATCTCGTCGAGAAACAGCGTGCCGCCGTTCGCCTGCAGCAGCTTGCCGGCCGCGCCCTTGCGGCGCGCGCCGGTGAAGGCGCCTTCTTCATAGCCGAACAGTTCGGATTCGATCAGGCTTTCCGGTATCGAAGCGCAGTTCACCGCGACGAACGCCCCCGACCTGCGCGGCGAATCGTTGTGGATCGCCTGCGCGAGCAGTTCCTTGCCGGTGCCCGTCTCGCCGGTGATCAAGATGGGGATGTCCTTGCCGAGCACCTTGCGGACCTTGGTGATGACCGTGGCGATCTGCGGATCGCCGGTGTCCAGATAGCTCAGTCTCGACAGCGCGCCCGCGGCCACCGCCGGCGGCGGCGCGTCGGGGCGCGGCGCGGGCTTCTCCGCGCGCGGCGCAGGCGGCGGCACGCCGTCCTCGGCGAGCGTGGCGCGGCGGAATTCGACGCGCGCGCAAACCACTGCGCCGTTATGCAGGTTCAACGACAGATTCCGGTCGCCGCCCGCACGCAGACGGTCGATCAACTGCGGACTTGTCAGGCCGAACAACGAGAACAGCGTATGCGCGCGCAAGGCGGTGAGCGGCAGGCCCAACTGGAATTGCGCGCTGCGGTTGGCGGACAGGAAGCGGCCATCGCAGGTGAACGCGGCGATGCCTTCCATCAGCGTGCCGAGAAACTCCGGCCGGCCGTGAAAGGCGATCCGCAAGGTCTCGCGGAAGGTGTTGGTGAACAGATGATTCTCGATCATCTGCACGGACATCTTGGCGAGCGCCATCGTGTGTTGATGGTAGCTGCGATGGTCGCCGCTCACGTCGAGCACGCCGATCAGATCGCCATACGGATCGAGGATCGGCACGCTCGAACAGGTCAGAAAGCGGTTGGCCGCCAGATAGTGCTGCTCGCCATGCACGACGGTCGGCGAGCATTCGGCGATCGCGGTACCGATCGCGTTGGTGCCCTGGCGGTCCTCGGCCCAATTCGCGCCGGGGCGCAGCGCCACCTTCTCCGCGCGGCGCAAAAACTCGTCGTCGCCGATCGAATGAAGAATCAGCCCTTCGGCGTCGGTCAGCACGATCATGCTTTGCGTGTTGACGATCTGCTCATGCAGCGTTTCCATCACCGGCGTGGCATGCGCGCACAGAATGCGGCTCTGTTCCAGCCGCAACGCGAGTTCCGCGGCCGGCAGGACGTCGTAGTCGGGCCGCATCAGGGAACTGAGGCCGAACGTTTGCGAACGCTCGTGGGACTTCTGAATGGATGGCGTGAGCCAGCCCGCTTCATGCGGGGCGATTGGGGTCATGGCGTGATGAACGGCATCGCGCATTTGTCTCCTCCTGCTGGTCAGGTCTGGTCGATCGCCAGAACCGTATGGGCTCATCGCTTAAAGCAAATCGCGCGCCAGTTCGCGATTTTTTGGCCGCGCATTGGGGCCCGTGCGCGGCCCAAGCGTGGCTCACGCGCGGCCCATGCGTTGCATGTTCTTCCTGAACGCAACCCAGGGATTGACCTGAATCAACGCAGCGCGCATTGAACCCGCCCGAGGCAGGGCGGCCAATGCTAACGCTGCGTCGAGGTGCCAGTCGAGATGCCGGCCCGTCGCTACGCGGAGATCAATGCCGTGATCTGCTCGGCGCTGAGCGCGTTGCGATAGACGCGGAACTCGTCGATCGAGCCGTTGAAATACGGATCGGCGAATTGCGAGCGGCCGATCCAGTTCTGGCTCGTGCTTTCCAGGCGGAACGGCGCGAACGACATCGCCGTGTTGGTGCCGATCGCGGCGCCGTTCAGGTACAGCGTGCCGACGCTGCCCGACAACGTCACCGCGACGTGCGCCCATTGTCCGGTGGGCAGGGCGACATTGCCGTTGATATCCTGCTCGCCCGCCCCACCGTTCAAGGTGATCGCAAAGCGTGCGAGTCCGTTGTTGGCGCGCGGCGTCAGCATCATGTAGCGGCCCGTGCCGGCGCCGAAATCGAACACGCGCTCCCAGGTTCGCGCCGCGTTCCAGTAGACCCAGGCCGCGATCGTGAAGTCGGCTACGTCGGCGACGAGATCGCCGGGCAAGCTGACATAGCCGGTACTGCCGTCGAGCGAAACGGCATTGCCTTTCTTGCCGGGCACCCGGCTCGCCCCGCCGACGAGCGTGCCGGCATGGCCGTTGCCGCTCGAATCGGCCGCGCTCGTGCCGCTCGTTTCGTCGAAGGCGAGCCACGTTTGCAGTTGCACCGCGGTGACCGCCACCGCCTCGTTCGACGCGGCCGTTTCGCCGGACGGCGTCGCGGCCGTGACGACGTAGTACCAGGTGCCGGCTGCCACGGCGCTGTCCGTGTAACTGAGCAGATCCGTGACGCCGCTCGCGATCGACGTGTAGGGACCGCCCGCCGTGCTGCCGCGCTTCACGTTGTAGCTCGTCGCATAGGCGGTCCCCCACCACGACAGGATGACTTTCCCCGCGCTGACGGTCGCGGTGAGTCCGCTCGGCGCCGCGCCGCTCGCGATCGGATCGCGCGTGCAGGTGAGGGTGCCGTAGCCGAGCTGGTCGTAACCGCCGCTGTTCGGGCCGTAGTTGCCGCCGCCGCCTTCCGGTTGAACCAGCGCCGCGAATTTCTGCGTGTACGGCGCGGCCAGGCCCTTGCGGTTGACGTAGTGGTTATAAACGAGCGCCCAGCAAGGCCGGATCGTGCCTTGAGAGGCTGTCGAGAACACCGTCTGATTGACGTTGTCGACATTGTTGTAGCGCACATAGGGCACGGTGTGATACGTCGTGCCCGATTCGATCAGGTTGCCTTTGGCGACGTATTCCGCGCCCATCAGGAAGCGGTTGTTGTCGTAGCCGTAGAGGTCCACGCCCTGGTTCCAGGCCATCTCGCAGATCGCGCCGCCGAGCGCGATGCCGAGCGTGTTGTGCCCCTGGTCGCGTCCCGATTCCTGCCATTGGCCGAGATAGCCGGGGTGCACGTAGTACACCGCGTTGAAGATCGCGCCGTTGCCCGCGCCGCTCTTGAAGTAGGACACGGCTTCGTCGAACAGGGCCTGGTCGTCGCATAGCACGCCGATCGCCATGATCGACGCCATGTTGCACAGATCCCAGTTGGCCCAATAGTGGGTCGCCTGGGTGTTGTTGTGCCGGTTGAGGAAGTCGTGATTGATCGGATAGAAGATGTTGCGCATCATCGCCTGGAAGCGCGCGAGGTCGGCGGCGGCCCAGCCCGAATACGTGCGCATGATTTCGCCGGCGTTGGCGAATTCATAGCCGTAGATGCCGGCCGCGAGATCGACATCCGTGGAGCCGCCGAGGCCGGTCAACGTCGAGGACCACGCGTTCATGATCTGCACCGACTTGTCCGCATACGCCGTGTTGCCCGTCACTTTCCAGCGCAGCGCGCACGCGTAGGCCGCCGCGATGTCGTTGAACAGCAGCGAGTAGTTCTGCGGGTGAACGCCGTCGTCGCCGCGGTAGACCACCGCTTGCGGACGCGGCGTCCATGACAGGCTCGCGTGACTGTTCGCGATCAGGATGTTCCAGCTGTCGACCCACGGAGACGCTTGCGCCGCGACCTTCTGGCTCATCCGGTCGAAGTCGGCCTGGGTATGCAGCAGGCCGGGATGCACGAATGCGCCGGATGACGCGCTGTTCGCCACGGCTTGCAGCGACCGGGGCGACGATTGCGCCGATGATTGGGTCGACGACTGCGCCGAGGTCGTCGCGGACGCGCCGCCTTCTGCGCCGCCGCCACAGGCGGACAGCGCCAACGCGCCGAGGCTGTAGAGGAAGGTGCGGCGCGACATGCCTTCGGCGATGTCCGCCTCGTTGGCGAGGCTGTCCGATGGTTCAAACCACGGTTCAGGCGAAGCTGAATTCATGTGTGCCTCTGGTGCAACGGCCTTGCTCGATTTCGCCCGCTTCATGCGCTTCTCCGCTCCTGATTGGGACGGCTCCGGGGTGGGTTCATGAACCCTTGCGGTGGCCGCCGATGGTTGGCAAACGTTTGCTCTTGCGGCCGCGATCCGTGTTGCCGGCATGCGCCGGCGAACGACATCATCGTGGCTTATTCGTGCTGCGGTTTAGTGACTCGCGATTTGCGACATACGCGTTAATTCGTATAAAACTGATTTGCCGGCATTCGCTTTCCATTCGCTTACATGAATGCGCGGCTCGTGCTGCTGCGATGAATGGAATTCGGATATCGCTCCAATCCTGTCGAGCGATAAGAGGCGCGTATCCCAAGCGCGTATCCAAGGTATACGGCCACGACGAGGGGTTCTGAAGAGCAAAGCCGGGCGCTATTTTATTGGATCGGGCCGGTCGCCGGTTTTCAATTGCATTAATACAAAGGCGCAATGAAAAAAACAGGGATTCCCTATATGGGAATCAGGATTGCCTTACACGGAAAAGCGGCCAATTGCTCCGCATGCGACGATCGCATCGAGCTTCGTGAGGGTCATCGGGGAGACGCCATGGCCTGCCGGTTTCGCGTTCTTTCCGGCGCATGCCGACTATGTTGATATCGGTCAAGCGAAATCAGCCCGCGAGAGCGATGATGTCTTCATCACTCCGTCCAGGCTCCGTGGAGGGCATCATGGTCCGCTCAGAAAGCAGAATCGTTTTTTCGGCCATTGCCGTATTCGTGGCGTTGGCGGGCATTGCTGCGTCGATCCGCGGTTTGCTGTTCGATGCGCCGCAGTTCTTCCACTACGGTGTCGCGGCCGTGATTGGCGGCGTCGCGTGCTTTGTGCTCTTGCTCAATCCGATGCGCAACGGCGATACGTAAACGTAGGATAAGCGCGGCGATCGTCACCGCGCCGCGAGCGGGTGGTCGGCGCCAGCCGGCGCTTTACGCTTCTTCGCCGGCAGCGAACAAGCCGTGTTCGGGCTGCGCCTGCTCGTTGTCGACACACTGCACATGCCAGTGGCCGGTCATCAGGAGGCGGTCGCGTTCCGCGCAGCACTGTGCGCGTCCGGTCTCGCCTTCGAACGGCCCGCTGCAGTCTTTCAGATCCAGGCCTTCGAGCACGCAGAGGGGCGTCGCGTCGCGCGGACCGCACATAAGGGTATTGCCGCCATCCACCTGCAGCGTGCCCCATTCGGGCAGATCGAGCCCGTGGTGGCCTTCGCGCGACCATTGCCGCGTGTCCTTGTCCAGCCAGAGGATTGCAAATGCCATTGGGTGGGTGCAGTCGAAGGCGTCGAGGTGGACAGTGAGGCGCATGAAAATTCTCCGAAACAGGCGGTCCGGTTCAGGCGGAGCAGACCGCGGAAGTCATGATTCAAAAGCGGGTCATTGACTCAACACCCACTGCACCAGCGTGTGCGCGTCCTCCGGGGACAGCGGGCCGCCGCGATCGGCCGGCAGCGGCATCGGCGTATCGCCCCAATGCGCCTTGCCGCCGAGCCGCAGTTTGTGTTCGAGCATGAACTGCGCATTCGGCACGTCGCGGTAGCGCTCGGCGATCTGCTGAAACGACGGCGCGAGGAACGGCGCATCGCGCGTGTGGCAAAACATGCAGTGATGCTGATCGACCAGCGCGGCCGGCTCCGGCGCGGCGTGCGCGGCGGCGGCCAGCACGAACCCGGCACATGCCACCAGACTGTTTCTGGACAGGACGTTCATGGCACGCGCTCCTTTGCGACGGGGATGAGTCCAGTGTAAGGGCGGTGATCCGGGTGCGATTGACCTCGGTCAACGAGGACGCAGGGCCTGAGTTTGACGAATCGCGCCAGGCTCCTATGCTGATGACAGGCGGGGCGACGCGACCCACGGACCGGGCCGCCTCGACGCGTGGTGCGCGATGCGCGGGTGGGCGGAGACGCCGCTTAAGCCTCGCATCCTGCGCAAGGAACCAGGTGGTGATGATGAAGATTCATTTTCCCGAGGAACGTCCGGAATATTGCGCGCGCGATCTCGTCGTCGCGTTTCCGGCCGAGGTGGATGGCGTGCGCGTGCAGTGCGCGATCACCGCGGAAGCGCTCGAGGATCATTTTGGCGCCGCGTCGCTGCGTGAGGACGATCTGATCGCCGCATTCGACTCGAACCGGCATCCGATCGAACACGCGGCAAGGCAACTGCTGAACGAAATCGGCGCCAAGCCGGTGCTCATGCACAGCGGGTATTTCCGCTTTTGCGACTGACTTCGCGTGAGGCGGCCGGGCGTGCGGCCTGTTTCAATGCGTTCGGATGCGCCGGCCGCCACCTTCGAGGAGACCCTGATGCGTGCGATGGTATTCGACGGCAGCGCGTCGTCGCTGCGTGAGCGGGATATGCCTGATCCGACGCCAGGCCCTGGGCAGATCCTGATCGATGTGCATACCTGCGGCGTGTGCCGCACCGATCTCCATCTGATCGACCATGAGTTGGAGCACCCGAAACAGCCCGTGATTCCGGGCCATGAAATCGTCGGCACGGTGGCCGAACTCGGCGCGGGCGTGACGGGCTTCGCCGTCGGCGACCGGGTGGGGGTGCCGTGGGTGGGCCGCACCTGCGGGCATTGCCGCTACTGCCTGTCGGCGCGGGAAAATCTCTGCGACGAGGCCGGCTTCACCGGTTATACGATCGACGGCGGTTACGCCGAGCGCACCGTCGCCGACAGCCGCTACTGCTTTCATCTGCCGGAGCACTACACGGATATCGAGGCGGCGCCGCTGCTGTGCGCCGGCCTGATCGGCTATCGCACCTTGAGCATGGCGGGCGACGCGCGGCGGATCGGCATCTACGTTTCGGCGCGGCGGCGCATATCGTCGCGCAGGTCGCGCGTCATCAGCAGCGCACGGTGTACGCGTTGACGCGTCCGGGCGACGATGCGGCCCGGCAACTCGCGCTGCGTCTCGGCGCGGCCTGGGCGGGCGGCAGCGATGAGACGCCGCCCGACGAACTGGATGCCGCGTTGCTGTTCGCGCCGGTCGGCGCGCTCGTTCCGCAAGCTCTGCAAGCGGTGGCGAAAGGCGGTGTGGTGGTGTGCGGCGGAATTCACATGAGCGACATTCCGTCGTTCCCGTACGCGTTCCTATGGGGCGAGCGGCGCGTGGTGTCGGTCGCCAATCTGACCCGCGACGACGGGCTCGCCTTCATGCGCATCGCGGACGAGACGCGCCTCGCGATCGAAACGACGACGTATCCGCTGACGGATGCCAACCGCGCGCTGAGCGACCTGCGTGACGGCAGACTGACGGGCGCGGCCGTGCTCAGCATTCGCTAGCGTGAGCGGTTCGGGCGCGGTCCGCGTCGCCCCGCGTTTTGCGGTGCGTTCGGGCGAGAACCGCACCGCGGATCAAACCCGGAATCACACCCGCACGAGGCCCGCGTGATCCACGATCCGGATATCCTTGCCGCGTATGTCGACCAGTCCGTCGCGCTGGAACTTGGAGAGCATCCGGCTCACCGTTTCGAGCTTGATGCCCAGGTAGCTGCCGATTTCCTCGCGTGTCATGCGCAGATGAAATTCCGCCGGCGAATACCCGCGCAGCCGCAGGCGGTCCGACATATTCAGCAGGAACGTCGCCACCCGCTGATCGGCGGACATGGTGCCGAGCAACAGCATCTGTGACGACTCGCGCACGATCTCGCCGCCCATCATCCGGTGCAGGTGCTGCTGGACGGCCTTGACCTCGCGGCACATGGCTTCGAGCAGATGGAACGGGATGATGCAGACCTTGCTGTCCTCGAGCGCCACGGCGTCGCAACTATGGTGGCCGGAGCACACTCCGTCCAGCCCCAGCGAGTCGCCGGCGAGATGAAAACCGGTCACCTGCTCGCGGCCGTCGCGATGCATGACGACCGTCTTGAACGAGCCGGCGCGCACCGCATAGATGCTCTGAAACGAATCGTTCGCGCGGTAGATGGTCTCGCCCTGCTTGATGGTCCGCGACGGGCAGATGAGCGATTCCATCCGTTGCAATTCCTCGGATGTCAGCCCTTGCGGCATGCAGATGGAGCGCATCGAGCAGGCCGTGCAACGTACCGCGTCGTTGCGCGGCGCCCGCGCGGTTGCCGGCTCGGCTGCGGGAGCGGGCGAGGCTTGCCGGGTCTTAAGCGAGGGCGACGTGACGGAATAGACGGCAACGTCAGACATGATGTGCTCCAGGTTGAGGAAGGGTGCGCGCGCGATGTTCGCCGGCGATCCGCTGGATCGCGTTGCGCGCTAGATTGAATTCGCTGGTCTTGTCGAAAAAGTAGTGAGCGCCGCTCGCGAGGCATGCGCGCCGGAACCAGGCGCCTGAACGGTTCGTCAGCACCATGACGATCACATGCGGCATGCGTTGGGCAAGCAAAGCGAGCAACTCCATGCCGGTGCCGCCGTTCAGATGCAGTTCCGTCACGACCAGATCGACCGCGCCGGCGGCGATGCCCGCGAATGCCGCGCCGGGCTCCTCGGCTTCGCCGACGATCTCGACGCCGTCGAGCGCGCCGAACAGCGCGGCGATACGGTGCCGCACCAATGCTGCATCGTCGACGAGAAAGACGCGCAGGGCGGGGTGGTCAGTGCTTGAGTTCATGGCTCGAAGTATCGGTCGCGCCGTATCTAAATGAAATCGGCGTCGAATGAACTTCGAGTAGGCGAGAGGGAGGCGCTGTAGGGCGTTTCCTACAGCGGGTGGAGTGGAGCGGGGATCGACGAGTGCGCTAAGTGGACGGAGTGCGCAATGGGCGCAATGGGCGCAATGGGCGGCTGGCGCGGCAGGTTAGAGCGGGAACGCGCGGCGGCGGGGTCCGTGCGCGTCGTGACCCGCAAGCCGATGCGAGCCGCGCGGGCGTTCAGATGTCGTCCTCGTCGCTGACCAGCTTGTGACGCATCGCATAGCGCACCAGCGCCGCATCGTGCGGCATCTGCATTTTCTCGAGGATGCGCGTCTTGTACGTGCTCACGGTCTTGGCGCTCACACACAGTTCGGCCGCGATCTCGGTGATCGTCTGACCGGTGGCGATGCGCTTCAATACGTCGAATTCCCGATCGGACAGACGCTGATGCGGCAGCAGATCGGTGGGTTCGTTCAGGCTCTGCGCGAACCGCTCGGCCATCGCGAGGCTCACGTAGACACCGCCCGCGGCGACCTTGGTCACGGCGGCCACCAGCTCGGCGCTCGCGCTTTCTTTCGTCAGATAACCGGACGCGCCGGCCTTGAACGCGCGCACCGCGTATTGCTGCTCGGCGTGCATGGTCAGCACGAGAATGCGCAGCGTCGGCTTTTCCTCCTTGATCTGCTTGATCAACTCGACGCCGTTGCGGCCGGGCATGGACAGATCGAGCACCAGCACGTCGGCGGCCCGCTCGCGGATCAGCGCGACGGTGCTCGGGCTGTCGTTCGCTTCGCCGACCACTTCGAAGCCGCTTGCGCCCTGCAGGATATGGCGCAGACCGTCGCGCACCAGCGCATGGTCGTCGGCGATCAGGACGCGGGTCATGTTTGCATCTCCTGCATTTGCACGGTTTCCGCCGGAATGGTGACGGTCAGCACGAAGCCTTCGCCTTGCGCGGTATGAATGTCGACCGCGCCGCCGAGCATGTGCGCGCGTTCGCGCACGCCGAGCAAGCCGAACGACTTGCCGGCCGGCTCGGCTGCCTGCTGCGCGCCCTGGCCGTTGTCGGCGATGCGCAGCACGAAGGTCTGTTCCGCCGCGCGCAGGCTCAGCGTGACCAGTGTGGCGTCGGCATGGCGCGCGACATTGGTGAGCGCTTCCTGCACGATGCGGAACAGCGCGGTGGCGCCCGCCGGCGTGAAGCGCGCGTCGCCGGTTTCGATGTCGCGCTCCACGTCGATGCCGTAGCGGTTGGTGAAGTCGTTCGCGAGCCATTCGATCGCGGGAATCAGCCCGAGGTCGTCGAGCATGACCGGCCGCAGATCGGCGGCGATGCGCCGCACCGAGGCCACCGTCATGTCGATCAGCCGGCGCATGCCTTGCAGTTGTTCACGCACCGGTGCGCTCGCCGACGCATCCAGCGCCTGTTCGACCGACGAGATGTCCATTTTCAGCGCGGTGAGTTGCTGGCCGAGATCGTCGTGCAGTTCGCGCGCGATGCGCGTTTTCTCGTCTTCGCGGATGTTCTGCAAATTGGCCGACAGTTCGCGCAGCTCCTCGCGCGCCTGCTGCTGCGCGCGCTCCGCCTTGACGCGTTCCGTGACGTCACGCAGCATCACCGTGTAAAGGCGCGTGTTGCCGTCGCGGATCTGCGAGATCGACGCCTCCAGCGGGAATTCCTCGCCGTTGGCGCGCGAGCCCGATAACAGCCGCTGCCTGCCCATCTGCCGGTCCGACACGCCTGTCTCGCCGAACTGCTCGACATGCCGCGAATGGGCCGCGCGAAACCGTTGCGGGATGAAGCGGTCGAGCGAGGAGCCGATCGCGTCCATGGCGGAACAGCCGAACACCTGTTCCGCCATCGGATTGAAGATGACGATGCGCTGCTGTTCGTCGATGGTGATGACCGCTTCCATCGAGGAGCGGATGATCGCCATCATGCGAGCCTCGTTCACGCCGGCGTGGCTGCTTCCGGGGCTTGCCTCGCTGTGTGCGGACGACCCGTCGCGACGCGCGCGCACGAGCAGGAACGCGCTCGTGGCCAGAAGCAGGGCGGCGGCGACGCAAATGAACAACACCGGGTCGAACCAGCGCCGCGCCGCCAGCATCGCGGCCAGCGTCACGACGAACGCGGCCGTGGCCGCGACCGCGGGCCGGGCCGCCAGCGAGCCCAGGCGCTCGCGTGGAACGGCACTGGGCGGCATGGGCGTCTTACCGCTAACGGGCATGTGCGCCTCTTTGGAATGACAACGGACAAGAATGGGGCGCACCGCCCGACGAGGTCGGTGCAGCGGTGCGCGCGGCAAACACGCTTGTTCCGGGTGATTCCGTGATTCATGTGGCCGCAGGCCGCGGAAACACCGCGCGGAAAGTGTGTGTTTGCGTTCATTGTCCGTGAAACGCCCGCTTCATGCCAGTGCCGGCCAGTGCCGGCCGGCGCAGGCCGGCGACCTGCCGGTTCCCCTGGTGCGGGCGCCGGCGCACCCGCTTCGTCTCGACGCGGCGCTCAATGCGACATCAGCACGGGCACGGTCATCGCCTGCAACACGTTGCGCGTGACGCCGCCGAGGAGCCGCTCCTGCACCCGCGCGTGACCGTACGCACCCATCACCAGCAGGTCGACATGGCGGTCGGTGAGCGCATCGAGCAGCATCGCGCCGGTGTCGACGCCCGGCGCTTTCAGCGTGGCCGTGAAGCTTGCCTCGATGCCGTGCCGCGCCAGCCAGGCGGCCACGTCGATGCAGGCCGGCTCGCCGTAGTGGGGATGGCGCTGAACTTCGATGATGGTGACGAAACTGGCGCGGCGAATGAGCGGCAGCGCATCGGTCGCGGCCCGCGCGCTTTCGCGGCCGCCGTCCCACGCGATCATCACGTTGTCCATGTGCGGCCGGACCGGGCCCGCATACGGCAGCACGATGGCCGGCCGGCCCGATTCCATGATCACGTCCTCGACGAAGTGGCGCGCGATAAAGGCGCTACTATCTTCGGGATCGTCCTGGCCGAGGATCAGCAGATCGGCGTGGCGTGCGTGCAGAATCGCCGCCGCGCCCGGCGGGCCCTCCGGCGCGCGCCATTCGACGCCGCGCCCGGCGCGATCCGCCGCGGCGAGGCAGGCCGCGTGCGCGCGCTTGCGGTTGTCGTTGCGTTGCGCCTCGCGGCCGGCGCTCCAGATGTCCTCTCCATGCAGGAAGAGCGGCCCGGCCGGGTCTTCGCAGACCAGATACAGACCGATCAGATGCGCGTCGTGGCGGGCGGCCAGCGCGAGTGCATAGTCGAGCCGGGCAGCGGCATGGGCGCTGTCGTCGAGATGCACCAGCAGCGTTTTGCAGTTCATGACGGCTCCTTGACCGATTCGCTCGCGGGCTGGGTGGCGTCAGCCGCGCTCGCGGCGGGCGATGCGCAATGCGCGGAGATCAGCAGCACCGGACGGTTGGCGATGCGCACAAAACGTTCGGCGACGCTGCCGAGCATCAGCCGCCGCACGCCGCGCCGGCCGTGCGTGCCCATCACCACGAGGTCGGCGTCGAACTCGTCCGCGGCGAGCCGGATGCGGTGCGCGATGTCGTCACCCGTCAGGTCGGTTTCGATCATGCGCGGCGAGCCTTTCACGCCCGCGCTGGCCATCCGCGCGGCGGCGTCGGCGAGCACGCGCCCGCTTTCCTCGACGAGCGCGTTGCGCACGTAGGACGGGTCATAGGCGGGCACGTCGTAGACCATCAACGGCACGTCGACCACATAGAGCGGCTGCAGTTGCGCGCCCGACTCGCGCGCCAGTTCGACGGCGGCCGCCAGCGCGCGCGCCGAGGTGTCGCTGCCGTCGACCGCGATCAGAATCCTGTTGTACATGGCGAACACTCCTGAACGGGAAAGCAATCTGCCGTACTCAATGCGACATCAGAACGGGCACCGTCATCGACTTGAGGATCGTGCGCGTGGCGCCGCCCATCATGAGTTCACGCCAGCGGGCATGGCCGTAGGCGCCCATCACCAAGAGATCGACGCCGCCGTCGGCGACCTGCGAGAGCAGCACCTCGCCGACCGAGCCGCCCGCTCCGGTTTCGACATCGGCGACCTCGACGTGCACGCCATGCCGCGCGAGCACCGTGGCGATGTCCGCGCCGGGAAGGCGGATGCGCTCGTCATCGTGCCGGCCCGCGTGCATCCCGTTCACGGTGAGGATCGTGGTGCTCGCCGCCGCGCGCATGAACGGCAGCGCGTCGTGCACGGCGCGCGTGGCTTCGCGGCTGCCGTCCCACGCGACCAGAACCCGGTTGCCCGTGGCTCTGTCATTGCCCGCATACGGCACCAGCAACACCGGCCGGCCGCTCGTCAGAATCAGGTTTTCCGGAAAGAAGTCGCCGACATACGACTCGGGATCGGCGGGGTTGTCCTGGCCGGCCACGATCAAGTCGGCGCAGCGGCCCGCGCGCGGAATCGCGAGACTCGCGGGCGCGTCGATGGCGATCCACTCGCCGGGCACCTCGGCGCGCCGGAGTTCGGCGTGAAAGAGGCGCTCTAGCGCCGCGCGCCGCTCGGTGCGCCGCGCTTCCTGCTCCCGGTAGTACTCCGCGGTTCCCGCCATCACATAGAGCGAACGCGGGTCCGGCGAGAACACGGCATAGGCGCCCGTCAGATGCGCGCCGAACTGTTTGGCGAGCCGCAGGGCGATTTCGAGCCGCGGATGCGCGCGCTCGCTGGTGTCCAGGTGAACAACGATGGTTTTGTAGTTCATGGCAGTCGCTCCGGAAAGAGACGGTGACGCACGGATCGTTGAGCTTGAGTCTAGGAACGATCGCGGCGGCCCCGTTGATGCAGATCAATGGCGGCAGGGGCGGCGTGCATGGCCCGCTCAGTGCCCGCGCAACGCGGACGCCGCGCCGTACAGCACACGCGCATCGTGCTGGCCTTTGTACACGGGCGGCGCCGACCGGTTCAAACCGAGCAGCGTATAAACGGCGGTCTGCGCGGACCGAACCGAATATTCGACGGTGAACACGACGTCGTTCGGCAGCTCGCAAAACTGTCCGATGAACGCGAGGTTCGCCCAGCCCTCGGGCACGACTTGCGGCCGGTCGCCGCGCTTGCGCCGCAGGAACTGGCTGGTGACGAACGGCATCAGGCACGGAATGCAGATCGCGTCGTCGAGAATGCGCGGGGCTTCCGCCTGAATGTGCAGATGGCCGAGCAGCTCCGTCATGATCTCGCGGCCCGTGCACTCGGCCATCGGCTTGCCGACGAAGTTGCCGGGCCGGTCGATGAAGAGCCCATAACCCCAGAACACCTGGACGTCCTTCGGCTGGCCGATGAAATGCGGCTGGTGAGGCAGCACGATCGAGGCGAGCCAGTTCGATTGCGGGAAGGTGATCAGGCCGCCTTCGCCGGGCACGTTGCCGGTCAGATCGCGGACCAGGCGGAACAGCGTCGGATCGCGCAGCGTCGCTGTAAAGGACAGCCATTTGGATTCGTCGACATGATCGGCGAACACCGAGGGGTGGCCGAATTCGGCTCGTCCGGCCGCGATGGTTTTCCACAGCGCCCATGCGCCGCTGCTGTCGGCATGATCGAACACGGCCGGGCGGTGCGTGCCGCCGAGGCTCGATCCCGCCGTCATCGAGCCGAGCGTGACGATGACCTTGTCCGCCGCGCCGACCGGAATCTCCACGCGCCGCTTGTCGTGTTCGCAGACGATGCCCGACACGCGGTTCAGTTCGCCGCTTTCGTCATACCGCAGATCGACGACGCGCGTGTTGGCGCGAAACGCCACGCCATGCTCGTCGAGCCATTTGCGCAGCGGCCGCACCATCGAGTCGTACTGGTTGTAGACCGTGCGCATGATGCCGTGCAACTGGTTGAAGCCCGAGGTCATATGCGCGAAGCGCAGCAGATAACGGCGGAATTCGGCGGCGCTGTGCCACGGCTGGAAGGCGAACGTCGTGCACCACATGGTCCAGAAGTTGGTGTCGAAAAAGTCCGGCTCGAAGTGGTCGGAAATGCGGCTGTCGCCGAGCAGAATTTCCGGTTCGAGCGACAGGCGGCCGAGCGTCAGCAGATGCGTGTCGGCGAGCCCGTACGCGGGTGCGTCCTCGCGCCGGCCGTCGCGCACGAGCCGCGCCTTCGATGAGGTGCGCAGCGTCTCGTTCCAGTCGAAGATTTCCTTCGTGACGCTGCCGTGGCCGTCGAGCGTGGGAATCGAGTCGAACAGGTCGTAGGTGCACAGATACTTGCTTTCGAGCATGCGGCCGCCGCGCACGACGTAGCCTTCCCGCGACGAACCGGCGCCGTCGAGGCTGCCGCCCGGCTGGTCGAGCGCTTCGAGAATCGTGATGCGGCAGCCGGGCATATCGGCGTCGCGAATCAGAAACGCCGCGGCCGCCAGCGACGCGATACCGCCGCCGATCAGATAGACATGGCCGGCGGCGCTCGCGTCGTCGCGAGCCTGATCCGCGAGCGGATGAGTATGGAGATAGTTGGAATCGTTCATGTGATGCTCCCCGAAGGGTAATGGCCGTTGACGTATTACCCGGACCATACGCGCGCGGCGCAAAGGCGCGTTGCGTTGGATCAACCGGAGCGCGACCCGCGCTCGCCGGTGTCGCGCGATTGGTCGGCGATTGATCGCTGCTCACTCCGCCGATTCGTCCGCGGCATTCCACGCCCGCGTTCGCACAGGCGCTGCGCGGCACTGCCGCGCCGTTGACGCATGTCAATCGCATGACGCGAATAGCGCCGATCATGTATTCATCGGCTCGCTGTCGTTCGCGGCTTCCGTTCTGGCGACTGAAGCCGCGACGGCCGATGAGTATCAAGGCACGCTCGGAGGCGGCATGGGAATCGATATGCAGATCGTGTACTTCGGGTTTGCGGGGTCCGCGCAAATCGAGGCCGAAGCCGCCGTTCAGTTCATGCGGCTCGAGCGCTTCGGCAAATCCATTTCTGGTTGCCATCTCGCGATCGAGGCGATTCGCGAGCGTGCGCCAGATGGCACCTCACGCGGCGTGTTCGACGCCACGCCGAATCACCTCATGTTCGATGCGCGACTCGATCTGGTTCTGCGCAACGGCGAACTGGTGCCGCTCGAACATCGGCAGAGCGCCGACCCCGACGCCGCCGTGCGCGCGGCTTTCGATGCGGCCGAACGCCTGCTCGAACGCGGCGTTACGCGGGTCTGATCGTCCAACGCCTGTCGCAACGTTTCATTCCTGATCCGGGAGGCAGTCATGTATTCGAACATCGTGGTGGCCATCGACGGCAGCGCAGCCGCGAAGCGCGCGCTCGCCGAGGCGGTTCAGCTCGCGAAGCTCTCGCGCGGCAAGTTGACGGCGGTGTACGTGCTGGATCAGTCGGCGGCTTTCACGTACGCGGGCGCCTGCGATCCGCATCTGCTGACGGACGCCGCGCGGCAGGTCGGCACGAGTTTGCTGCATGACGCGCTTGCGCAGATGCGTGAGTTCAATGTCACGGGCGATATGGAGATCGTGGAGACGCAAGGCATCGGCGAGGACATTGCCGGCGCTTTACTGCGCTGCGCGCAACGACGCGGTGCGGATCTGGTCGTGATGGGTACGCACGGACGCCGCGGCTTGCGGCGCATGGTGATCGGCAGCGTGGCCGAGCGGTTCGTCCGCTTCGCGACGTGCCCCGTGCTGCTGATCCGCGAGGCGGGCGATACGGGTCAGCAGGCGGCGGCTTGATGGGCGTTTCTCCGGTTTGCGCGGGTGCGGGCTGACTCTTCTTTCAGGTGAAGTGGCCGGTGATGCCGCGACGGATGCGTTGCTTGGCATCATGCAGGGGCGGCGCCGCTGCCCGGTGATGGGCGCGCGCTCGTGCGTCAGCGCGATTTGGACAAGGCGATTCACAACACCAGGCGACAACTCAAGCACCGACTTGCGGCCGTGCGTCCGGCTTGCACCACGACACGATACCGCTCAGTAAACAGCCCCTAGGTCTCACGCATGCAATGCAGCGCGGCCCAGTACGCGCACGCGCGCTCAGCTCGCGCACCCCTCAGGAGATATCGTCCGCATCACCAGGCTCGGAACGATCGAAGTACCCGACGGTTTGTGCGAGAACCGGCACGCTGTCGCGCGACAGATGCATCTCGACGCCCAACGCGCTGCGATTGAGCCAGCTTCGGGCGGCGACCGCCAGCCCCGCAGCGGCGCAGAAAAGATAGACGTTCTCCACGATCGCGCCCGCGCTCGCATACGCGAACGGCTCGCGCTGCGACGGCGCGATGTCGTGCATGCGCGCGAGGTCGGCCACGTAGACCAGTTCGACCGGCGCTTCGCCGACGAAGTCCTGATAGCCCGTCAAGCCGCGCAGATCAGCGGCTCTCACCAGATCGAGGCAATGCTGCAACGGGTCGTAGCGGTATAAGCCGCAGGCCATCGCCGCATAAACGTCGATTTCGTGCAAGGCGAGCACGGAGGGCGCCGTGCGTCCGCCGTTGCCGTCCGAATCGCCGCGGTTGACGCCGTTGGCGGCCCAGAGCAACTGGCCGAGGGTCGCTTCGTCGAGTTCCGTCGCGGCGAAGCGGCGCGTCGTGCGCCGTTTCGAGAAGGCTTCCATGATGGGCAGGCCGCCGCTCGACATCGGCGGAGGCAGGGCGATACGCGGCGCCGATGGGCCCGCCACCGGGCGGGGGCGAGCCGGGTCGCGCATTGCCGTGCCGAGTCTGAAGAAGTGTTTCATCGCGGTCTCATCGAACACGGGTGGGGCAGCCGCCGGGCGTTCATGTCGTGGTCTCCTGGACGCTTTCATACGCCCACTGTGTCAGGCTGCGGCGTGCGCGGATTGATCTGGATCAGTTCGAATTCAATGGAGCGCCGCTCGCGGCGACGGTGCGCCGGCATGCCGCGCACCGTCGCCGCATTCGCGACGGCGACGCACGGATCGACGCCCGCGTATTCCGCGGATGCCGGCAAGTCGACGCTTTCCAGGTAGACCGGCACGTCGCAGTGCCAGTGATACGTCTCTTCGATGTGACGGCGCATCGCGTCGGCGGCGGCCGGCTCGCCGTGGGTGACGAAGGTGCGCCGCGGCGGCTCCGGTATCGAATGCAGCCAGGACAGCATCTCGGCGTAGTCCGCGTGGGCCGACAACGACGACAGGCTCATCACCGAGGCGCGCACCGGCACGTCGTCGCCGTGAATCCTGATCGTCGGCGCGCCGGCCGCCAGCGCCGCGCCGCGCGTGCCGGCCGCCTGATAGCCGACCAGCGCGATCGTGTTGCGATGATCGGGCGCGAAGGCTTTCAGGTGATGCACGACCCGGCCGCCGGTCGCCATGCCGCTGCCCGCGATGATCACCATCGGGCCGTGCCGCGTCAGAATCGCTTTCGATTCGTCGACGGTGCGCACCCTCTGCGCGGCGTGGCTGATCGCGTTGGCCTCGGTCGAGCTCAGCCGGTGTTCGCCGACATGATGCAAATAAAGCTGCGTGACGCTCGTCGCCATCGGGCTGTCGAGAAAGACCGGCACGTTCGCCATCCGGCCGGTGGCTTTGAGTCGCGCGATGTGATGAAGCACTGATTGCGCGCGCCCCACCGCGAAACACGGAATCACGACGACGCCGCCGCGCCGGAAGGTATTCGCGAAGACTTCCGCCAGCTCGGTGGCGGGATCGGCTGTGTCGTGCAGACGGTCGCCGTAGGTGGATTCGACCACCAGGTAGTCGGCGTGCGCGAGCGGCATCGGCGCGCGCATGATCGGGTCGTCCGGCCGGCCGAGATCGCCCGAGAACGCGATGACCTTGCCTTCGACGCACAGCACCACGCTCGCCGCGCCGAGAATGTGCCCGGCCAGCAGCAGGCGAAAACACGCGTGCTCGTTCAAGCGCTTGGGCACGTCGAAGTCGCGCGGCTCGAGCAGTTCCAGCGCGCGTTCGGCGTCGTCCAGCGTGTACAGCGGCAACGCCGGATGATGCTTCGACAAGCCGTGGCGGTTCGCGTAGGCCGCTTCTTCCTCCTGCAAGCGCGCGCTGTCGCGCAGCATGATCTGGCACAGGTCGCGGGTGCCGCGCGTGCAGTAAATCGGTCCGCGATAGCCCGTTCGCACGAGCACCGGCAGGTAGCCGCTGTGATCCAGATGCGCGTGGGTCAGCACCACCGCATCCAGCGTGTGGATATCGAGGGGCAGGGGGCGCCAGTTGTGCAGACGCAGATTCTTCGTGCCCTGAAACAAACCGCAGTCGATCAGAATCCGCAGCCCCGCGCCTTCGAGGAGATATCTCGAACCGGTGACGGTTTCCGCCGCACCGAGAAAGGTCAGCTTCATGTCGCGCACCTCGCAGTCGGGAGTGGCCGCATTGGCCGGGAGTTCCTTCAGCGCGCCGAGGCTTGCATGGAGGCGTTGCGGAGCGCTTGCGCGACGCGCCGGAACGCGTTGAGCGAGCCGGCGATGCTTGGGTACTTCTCCCGGCCGATCCGACCGTCCAGCGTAACCAGCATGCCCGCCTCGCGAGCGAGCGTGAGGATGCTACTGAAATCGTCGCCGGCGTCGAGCGCATCGCGCAACTGGCCGTCAGCCGGCGCCTTCCTGGCATCGAAAGAAGCGTGGGTCGTCATGATGGTCTCCTGAAGCGCTCGACAGGAATGGCGCGGCGGTTTCTACCGCTGCGCGGATGGGTCGATTGCGGTCTCCGATGAATTCAGTATTGGTCATCGAACAGGCCGGATAAATCAGGTCTCGCTGAGACTGCGGTAGGTGTTCCTGCGTGGATGTCAGCGTTTCCCTACACGGTGGCCCCTCTCACGATAGATCATGATCCACGTCAAATGTCTGGACACGTCCTGCCCATACTTTTAAAAAGACGAGTGGTTGCAACGGCATCCGTGGCGTTGCACCTGAAAATGGGCGGACTGTGATGAAAAACCGATTGCGCGCGGCGCTCGCGCTGCTGACGATCCTTGTTGCCGGCTGCAGTACCGAAGCCCGCATCGCAGCACATCGCGACACTGAAATCGCGCTTGAGAGGAGGGCGCGCGATCTCGCGCGCGTATAGAGACGGTGTCGCCATGAACGAAAGCTTGCGCGTGGCGGGTCTCGCCGGGGTCGATCCTCATGACGACGCGCGCGCCGTGCACGCATGGCGCTGGATGCAGTGGGCGCTGTTCGCGCTCAGCCTGCTCGCGATTCCGGCGTTCTATTTCGAACTGGCTGCCGCAGCCGGGTTTCATCTCGCGGGACGTGCGCTCTATGCGTGCATGTCCGCCGGATTCGCGGCGGTCCTTGTCCGCATGGCCTGCCTGAGCCGCAAACCGCGGCGCTTTCTCACGCGCAATGGCTACGACGTGCTGATTGCGCTGGCCGCGGCGAGCGGTGTGGCGTGGGGCGTGGCGCCGTGGTCGTCGGCCGAATGGGTGCTGCGCATCCTGTTCGTGGGGCTCGTGGCGATGCGCATCGTGGTGTCGCTGCAAGGGTTCTTCTCGCCCGGTCGCCTGTGGCTGCTGCTCATCGCAGCCGCGATACTGCTCGCCTGTGCGGGAGCGGGGTTTTACTGGCTCGAACCCGGCGTGCATACCTACGGCGAAGGCGTCTGGCTCGCGTTCGAAAGCAGCGCGACTGTCGGTTATGGCGATATGGCGCCGACCACGCCCGCCTCGCGCGTTTTCGCCGCCTTCGTGGTGCTGCTCGGCTACGGACTGTTGTCGCTGGTTTTCGCCAGCATTGCCGCGATTTTCGTCGAACGGGAAGAGCGCATCCTGCGGCGCGAAATGCATCGCGACATCAAGGCGCTGCGCGGCGAAATTGCCGCGCTGAGAAAAGACGTGCAGACGCGCGGCGGCGAAACACGCGTTGCCGATCCGCCTTAATGCGCCACGGGGCCCGCGCCACACGCCGGCCAACGCGTGGAGAGGCTGTCTCAGGGCACGCGCAGAGCGTTCGAGTTCACGTTGACGGTAAGCCCTCGCGATTGACGCAAGTCGATTGACGCAAATCAACGGGCTTCAGACGCCCGCGCCTACATTGGACGCAGTGCCGCCGCGCAAGCACTCGCCGCAGCGTCTCGCTGCCCGCGTGCGGACCGCTTCATTACGTCAGGAGATTCATCATGACAGACCCATCCGTCACCCCGTTCGATCTGTACCGCGCGAATCTTGCATTCGCGCTGCAAATGCTGAGCTTCGGCCACGAAGCGCGGCAACAGGCCGGCGAGTTCCACATGCAACGCGTCCGGCGCGACCTGGCGGCGACGCAGGCGATTAGCAATGCGGCCTCGACGGCGCGTGACTGGAATGAATTCGCGGCGTCCTGCCAGAGCGTGGCGCGCGAGTACCTGACAACCACCGCCAGTCTCTGGCAGCAAGGCCTGGGTTCCGCGGTGCGGCTGCAAAGCGGCTATGGCGAGGGCCTGCGCGAAGCGTTGGCAACGTGGCAGTCGGCGTGGAGCGAGCAATGGCCGACGCATGTCCCCATGAATCCGGTCATGCAGCCGTGGCAGGAGTGGTTGCAGTACATGCAAGGCGCGACGGCCGGCATGCCTTACCGGCGCGCAGACCGCGGCGGCGCCAGTCAGGCCGCGCCGGCCAATTCGGCGAATTCGATCCAGCCGCCGTCGTCGTCCGGCGGTCGCGAGCGGCGAGGCCAACGACATGGCGGCTAGGCCGCGCTGCTTGCATCGCCGGCGGCATCGAGGTGATTCGGCGCCGCGCTCAGCCGGCGTCTTCACGATGCGGGGTGCTTGACGCACGTCAATCGGCGTCTCGCCGCCGAGCCTAAAGTCGGTGATACGGCATGCCCGTCACGACATGAAAGAGCGCGAACGGGTGATTCGCCGCACGACGGCGCATGGCTGCACGCAAACGAGGAGCACGCAATGAAGTCGGACATGGAATTGAAACGGCAGGTCGAAGACGAACTGGCCTGGGATCCGGCGGTCAACGTCGCGGACATCGGTGTCGAAGTGCATGACAGGGTCGTGACGCTGTCGGGCCACCCGGTCAGCTATGCGGAGAAGCTCGCGGCGGAGAAGGCCGCGCAGCGCGTGGCCGGCGTGAAGGCGGTCGTCGTGGAGATGGCGATTCGGCTGCCGCACAAGGACGTTCGCACCGACGAGGAAATCGCCAGCGCGGTCCGCACCATTCTGCACTGGACCGTCGGGTTGAGCGAAGAGGCCGTGAAGGTGCAGGTCGAGAAGGGCTGGGTGACGCTGGGCGGTGAAGTCGATTGGGCGTATCAAAGCCACGTCGCCACGCGCACGATTTCGCACATGCGCGGCGTGACAGGGGTTTCGAACCTCATCAGGATAGGGGGCGACGCGGCCGCGCACGATATCGGCGAGCAGATCGGCCGCGCGCTGCAACGCCACGCCGAGCGCGAGGCGAAGCACATCGGCGTGAAGGTGCACGAGGGAACGGTCACGCTGGAAGGCACGGTCGGCTCGCTGGCGGAGCGCTCGGCCGCGCGCGGCGCGGCATGGTCGGCGCCAGGCGTGCATGCGGTCATCGACAATCTGACGGTGAGGTAGGCACCGCCAGCTCGCCGCGACATGGCCGACGCCACTCATGCAGCCGTCACCGTGCGCGACGGATTGCCGGCGACGCATCAACGAGGAACGACTCATGACGATTTCGGGTAACGCGGGCGAGGGCGACTGGTCGGTCGCCGCCACCACGCATTGCGCGGCGGGCGGCTTCGATTGCTCGATCGAACTCAGCCATCGGACGCCAGCGGGAGTGTTCAGGCACGAGTTCAGGCACAGCAGTATTTTTCCCACGGAGCGCGAAGCCGTACTGGCAGGATTGCGCGAAGGCATGCAATGGCTGGGACTCAAGATGTCGAACACGTTGTCGGTCGTGCCACGCGAGTGTTCTGCCGGGGCGGCGTGATTTCCGGCTCTCGTTCGTGACGCTCTCGTTCGTGATTCACCGCTTCGCCACGACTCCATGACTTCGTGCCGGGCGCGAGCCGGTCAAGCGCTTGCGCCCGTGTTGTGTCCGCCGTCGTGCCCCTGCAAATCCACCGATCAATCGAGCTTCAGCACGATCCGGCCATCGACCCGACCGCTCTTCAGTTCCGCGAAAACATGATTGATGTTGTCCAGCCGGTCCAGATGAATCCGCGCGCGCACGCGGCCTTCGGCGGCGAATTCGAGTGACTCCTGCAAGTCCTTGCGGGTGCCGACAATGGAACCCCGCACGGTGATGCCGTTGAGCACGGTCGAGAAGATCGGCAGCGGGAAGTCGCCCGGCGGCAGGCCGTTCAGCGCGACGGTGCCGCCGCGGCGCACCATGCCCAGTGCCTGAGCGAAAGCGCCGCGCGATACGGCGGTGACGAGCACGCCATGCGTTCCGCCGATTTCCTTCTGGATCGCCGCGGCGGCGTCGCATTCGGCGGCGTTGAACGTGAGCGCCGCGCCGAGTTCACGGGCGAGAGCGAGCTTATCGTCGGCGATGTCGACCGCGACCACGCGCAGGCCCATCGCGATCGCGTATTGAACCGCGACGTGGCCCAGGCCGCCGATGCCCGAAATCGCAATCCATTGACCCGGCCGCGTGTCCGTCATGCGGATGCCTTTGTACACCGTCACGCCGGCGCAGAGAATCGGAGCGATATCTTCGAAGGCGACATTCGACGGCAAGTGGCCGACGTAGTTCGGATCGGCGAGCACGTACTCGGCGTAGGCGCCGTTGACCGAATAGCCCGTGTTCTGCTGCTCGTGGCAGAGCGTTTCCCAACCGCCGAGACAATGCTCGCAATGACCGCAGGCGGTATACAGCCACGGCACGCCGACGCGGTCGCCTTCCTTGACATGCGTGACGCCCTCGCCGACGGCGGCGACATAGCCGACACCCTCGTGGCCGGGAATGAAGGGCAGTGTGGGCCTGACCGGCCAGTCGCCGTCGGCCGCGTGAAGATCCGTGTGACAGACGCCCGACGCCTTGATGTTGACGAGGATCTGTCCGCGCGCGGGCTTCGGAACGGGAACCTCCTCGATACGCAGCGGAGCGCCGAATTCGTGAACGACAGCAGCTTTCATAACTTGGGCCATGACCTTTCTCCAGACGAAGATTGCGTGGCAACCAGTATCGTCTTCACGGATGCGGCGTAATTGACCTGAGTCATCTATCGGTGGATGCGCGCGCCAGCGTTCGGGATGATCCACGTCAAACGGGACGACCCCGCATCGGCCTAATCTCAAGGCACAAGAGGGCTTAACCGGCGTCCCGACGGCCGGTCCCGCGAATTCAAGTATCCCAACTGTTGAGGAGGCTTACCATGCGCGCATCCGATGTCATGACCACCAATGTCATATCCGTTTCACCCGACATGACCGTGCGGGAGGTCGCCAGAATTTTCGTCGATAACCGCATCAGCGGCGCACCGGTCCTGGGCCCCGGCGGCGATGTCGTCGGCATGATCAGCGAAGGCGACCTGCTTCGCCGCAGCGAAATCGGCACCGATGAGCGCACGCGAACCTCGTGGCTCGATCTCTGGTCCGCGGACCATGAAGCACGCGATTACGTCAAGACTCACGGCGCCAAGGTGCGCGACGTGATGACCGCCGAGGTGCTGAGCGTTCGGCCCGACACGCCGCTCGGCGAAGTGGCCGGCATTCTGGAAACGCGGCGCATCAAACGCGTGCCCGTGATGATGGCGGGGCAACTCGTGGGTATCGTGAGCCGCGCCAATCTCGTGCAGGCGCTGGCGAGCGTGCCGGATGAGCCGACATCGGATGTCGCGCTGTCGGACGGCGAGATCCGCGCGATGTTGATGGGCGAACTCGCGGGCCGCAAGTGGGCGTTCGCGGGCCGCAATATCGTCGTCAGCGACGGCGTCGTGCATCTGTGGGGCGTGTTTCAATCGACGGAAGCGGTCGATGCGGTTCGTGTGGCGGCGCAGAACATACCCGGTGTTAAAGGCGTTGAGGATCACACGGAGCCGTATCAGATGATGCCGGGGATTTGATTGTGGGTGCTGCTGCGGGGATGAGGATGGGTAGTGATGGGTAGTGGGAAGAGTACGAAACGAGCCCCGCGAGGTTTCGCGGGGCAGTCGTCATCTCTGTGAGACGGTGGGAGCGGTTGAGCTGGCGAAAGCTGCGCTCGGCCGCCTGTCGCGGGGGCGGGTTAGGGTTTTACAGCGGTTTTACGGCGCGTTGCGCATTGGGTTGAATCGCTACAGTTTCCGTTTCTTCAGCGTGTAGGCGAACAGTGCGTATTGGGTGTTGGTATCCGGGTCGAAATAGCCGCCCTGGGCCGCGCCATCATTGAGTTCGTTCCACGATTTGCCGGAATCCTTGCTGATGAAAGTGAGATCGACCGGCGCGCCATCGCCCGTCGCATCAGTGGCATAGACCAGCAGCACGCCTTGCCTTCCTGCGCTGAGACCATCGAGCATCAGGCGGTCGTCGAACGTATGCAACTGCTGCACATTGGGGCGCTGGACGTTCGCCCATACCGAGAGTGCGCCCGTGCGGTGTCCCTTGTCGCTCGGGTCGTCCCAGTTGCGCGGCGCGCCCAGGCGGGATAACGCATACAGTGAATAGCCGCCGGTCGTCTCCGGTGACGATTGCAGGTCGACTACCGTCTGGTTCGGCAGCACCACGTCCTGCTCGAAGTCCTGCTGGTCCCACGTCATTCGGTAGATAAGACTCGATGTTTTGAGCTCGCCCAATTGTTCGACGTAGTAGGCAACGCGCAGCACGCCATCGGGGCCGAGATTGACCGCGTCGAAGGTTCTGCGCGGCTTGCCGGTGTTGGCTAGCGGCGGCACCTTTATTTCTCGCCATGACTGACCGCCGTCGGCCGTGCGCCATACGTGGGGCCCCCAGCCGATTGCATAACCACGCTGCGGATCGAGAAACAGCAACTGGCCGATGTTGTGGTCCTCTTGCCAGCTCAATTGGGTCCAGTTCTGGCCGCCGTCGCTGGAGCGCCAGAGTTTGGTGATCTGCGGGGCCTGCTCGTCAGCAGCGTGCGGTACCTTGTAATCCATCCATCCGGTGCTGACGTACACCGTGCGCCAGTCTTTTGAGTACCACCAGACGGCATTCTGACCGCGTTGCTGGAACGTGCGCGTCAAGCCACCACTGAACGTTCCTTTTAGGAAAGCTACTGTGCGTCGATTTAGCCGTTCGGAAGAATCATCCATCCACGCTTCGGTAAACTCCGCGACCTCGGGATTTTTGAGTTCACTTGCCGGCTTGAACTTCAGTTCTGGTCCTGCAGTCTTGAGGCTGATGATGTCGTCGCCGCGAATACGAAATGCGCCCCCGCCATAGGGTTTGTCACCTTTTGCAAAAGATGTCGTGACCGTTTCCCAGCCTGTTGTCATGCTCTGATATCCGTAGGTTAAAGCGGCCAGCAAAGCAAGACCGCCTAATAGCATCGTCCAGCGTTTCGATTTTTGCATGTCATTTTGCCAGCAGGCGACCGAGTGCCTTGCCGACTGGATCGTCGATGTCAGAATGGTTAATCATATGCGGCAGAACCACTTTTCCGCTGTCAACGGCCTGCTCCCACGTTCGTATGTCGCCCCATTCCTGGATGTTCGGTTGCGCCGAGATTTTTGCCAAATCCAGAATCGGAAGATCTGCAAGACCTCCATCCAGATATGCTAAAGGATGCGTCTTGAATGCAAAGGATTTGAAGGTATTGTCGTCAAGCTCAAGCATGTACCGTTGCACCGGAAAGTCGATGCTGCCGTTCCCTGGTTTCAGACTGTCCATTTGAATACCATCATGCTCCATGTTTTGGCGTAAGCCATCTTCCATGTTCGTCTGCAGAAGCTTTCTGGCACTTCGCAACCACGCTTGCCCCTCCGGACTCAATCTCGGATACAACTTCGCCCCATAGTTCGAGCAATAGTAATACCCATAGCTGACGTAGTACGAGGGCGGCTTATGCCCACACCCGACATGGCGCATCATGAAATTGCCATGACGCGACCAGTCGGAATCCGTGCTCTCAGGCGCAATCAGTTGCTCGCGACGATGCAGCAAACGGCGCGCGACTTCCTTGTCCTTCCACGGATCCCACGAGGTCGCGAAAGCCTTCACCGTTTCCCATGCGCTCGAGACGCTGACCTTTTCCACCGTCTCAAGATATTCACCATGCAGTGGCTGGTAGTAGTACGGACACTTTCCGATAATCGACGGTGCCGCTGGTGGCACTGTCCTGTTGCAACTGCTCAGCGCGACCTTCGGGCGGACTTGATATCCGCTGGGTGTCAGCATTGCCGCCCCCGTTCCCAAGACGGAGTCCTGCTTGTCTGCCATCAATGGTTCTCCAGAAATTTAATGACCACATCCTTCGGCACGTGACTTTGGGTGAGCCCTGTTTCACCCAGTTCGTTCGTGACACCCTGCGAAATGAGCGTGCCGTCGGAGAACATTTGGAATTTCATATTGGCTGCGGGGATATCCGTGCCGGCCCAATGCGCAATAAACGCCTGATCGTAGCTACCTTCCGAACCGGGCATGGCGGGGAGGGCAGTGGACATGTGTGTCGGTCCCGCGAATGCATGCTGACTGCCCTTGATATCAATCTTGCCAGGCGCGTGAATTTCGATGTTGCCGCCCGTCATGCGGATATAGGCACCGCCCGATGTCAGAAGAATTTCCTGTTTCGCGGCCGCCTCGATTTTCTCTGTTGCCGACAGCAGCTTCATCGTCTTCTGCGCCGTCAGTTCGATGTTGTCCGAGTGCGCCTGAACTTCGATCTTGCCCCTGGCCGCGAACAGCTTCATCCCGGCGTTCTGTACGAACAGGCTGAGTTTTCCGGCCACGCTCGCGATCAGCGATTTGCCGGTCGCGATGTGCGTGCCCTGACCGCTTACGAAGTTGATGTGTTCGTCCGCCGATACATGGGCCGATTTCTGCGTGGACAACGCGATGCCCGACGGGCTGGCGAACAGCATGACGGGCTCCCTGAACGCATTGGCACTGCCCGCTCCATCGCCCGCCGTCCTGCCACCCGACGACGAGCCCGAAACATTGTTCCGGGTAGCATCGGTGAACGACTTCAGTGCAGTGTGTCCGTCCCCGAGACTTTCAGCCTGATGCGTGGTGCTCGCCCCGGACAGCGCTTCCAGCACGCTTTCCGCATTCACCAGTTGCGAGTTCGCCTCGCGCACGTCGAGTTGCGGGCTCGTTGCCGGTTTCGCATGCGTGGAGACGTACAGGCCCTGGCCGGCGCGCACCGCGCCGTAGGCGTCGGACTTCAGGTCGAAACCGCTGCCCAGATACGCGCCGCGTGTGTTGCCGGTCTGCGCGATCAGATAACCCAGATGCAGATGCGCATTCGTGCTGCTGCTATGGAGGTGAACGCGGTTCTGGCCGGTCGCATCGTCCATCACCATCTGGTTGTAGCCGCTGCCCTGATATTCCTTCGACCTGTAGCCCGACAGCAGACCGTTCGAATGCCAGTGCGGTTGCGTCGCGCCGTTATACACCCGGCCCGTGACGAGCGGCCTGTCGCAGTCGCCGTCCACCCATTCGATCAGCACTTCCTCGCCGATCCGTGGCACATGCACGCCGCCATAGCCGCCGCCCGTATCCGACATCGCGACCCGCAGCCAGCATGACGCCTTCTCGTCGCCGTCGTTGAGCCGGTCCCAGTGGAAGCGCACCTTGATGCGGTTGAGCGCGTCGGTGTAGACCTCCTCGTTCGCCGGGCCGACGACGATTGCCGACTGCAGATGCATCTCCGGCTTGTGATGCTCGAACGGACTGCGGTAGGGCACGGCCTTGCGTTGCGCCTCGATCTCAACGAGGAAGAAGCCTTCGCTGCCATCGGCGTGGGCGACCTTCAACGCACTGGCTGTGCTTTCATGATTCGCCCGGACCATCGCCAGTTCGCCTTTCAGGCTATGCGGGAAATCGGCGGCCTGACTCGAAACCGGCAGGTTGTTTTCAATGAACCACGACGTTGCGATCATGGCGAACTGCCGGTTCTGTTCACTGTCGGTGGCGTGCCCGGGGTGATCGTCCAGTTCGAACCAGCGACCCGCATCGGCCTGCCTCACGCCGCCTGAACCGAAGAAGCGCTTGGCCCGCGATTCCCATTCCTCCATGCGGATCTTCGACAGGTGATCGCCCCGGTCCTGGCTGCCGTAGGTGTAGGCGCCGGTGTATTCGTAGACTTCGGCCTGCTGCGGCAGGTCGCCCTGTGTGGCAAGCGTCGGCACGGTCGTGCCCTTCGGACTGGCGGACGAACCCGGTGCCTTGTAATCGAAGGTGCGCGTCGTGAGCGTGGTGCTCTGAAGTGTTCTTGTGCCCGACCACTGAACCAGTGCATCGGTTTCGCTGTTCGTACCCGCTCGATAGAACCGGACCGTCTTGGGTGAAAGCGGCCGGAACGCGTCCAGGTTGTCCGTGACGACGAGCGTATGTGACTTGCCGTCGCCAGCCTGGTCGAAGCAGCCGAACAGCCCTTCGCTTTCCATCAGGCGATGCACGAAATTCCAGTCGTCCTCGTATTGCATGCAGAACGAACGCGCGGGCAGGGGCCTGCTCAGCGCAAAGCGGAATGCGCCCTGGGCCTGTGGATGCAGGTTGAAGACATCGGTGAGAATTTCGTCGGCGGGTTTGTCCTGCCAGATCCGCGCATCCTTGCGAAAGCGCAGGAAGTGCATCCATGAGGCAAAGCCGAGCTGATAACTCGTGAGTCCGTTATCCGAGCCGAGGCGTCGCGCGGTATGCACGTAGCCGTGATGAGGCAGGTAGGATTTGTCGGTCTGCTGGATCCACAGCGTGACGGGCTGCGCAATCAGCGTCTTGAGTTCAATGGCGCCGGAAGTGGAAACGACATCGACCGTAAATTCGTAATGGCGGCCAATCCGTGAATGGCCGATAACCCGCTGCGGCAGAAGAACATTACCGCCCAGCGGACTATCCAGTTTCAGCAAACGGTCGCTCTGGACGAGTCCGCCCTTTATTGCCCCGATTATGTCCTGCGCTCCCATGCTCCCTCGTCTTATTGGATCGAGCGACCGCGCTCCGCGCGATTTTAGGGAACTTCAGACGAAACGGCCAGTTATTCAATGTCAATGAATGTGGAGCGGCATGAATTGCCGAGCCTGAATATGCCGACGGCATATTTTGTAAATTCAGTCAAACAGCTTTCCTGAGGTGCCCTCGGATATACCGATTACGAAGCCGGTATTAAACGGCGATAGCCGGATTGCCTAATCCATTCCACGAGACGAGGGCATGGTCAACCGCGAAGAACCGATCGACCACACCGCGCGCTCCCACTCACCGCGTAACCTGCGTCCCCGCCGTTCCCGCCGCCATTTCCTCGATCTGCTCGAGCGAGCCGATCACCGCGCGCTTGCCGGTACGCGCGACGAAATCGCACGCCGCTTCCACCTTGGGGCCCATCGACCCGGCGGGAAACACGATCGACCGCAATGCCGCCACCGATATCTCCCCCAGCGCCCGCTCGCTCGGCGTATGCCAGGCGGCATAGACGGCATCCACGTCGGTCGCGATCAGCAGCAGATCGACGCTCAGATTCGCGGCGAGTAACGCGCTGCACAGATCCTTGTCGATCACGGCCTCGACACCGGTACGCGTTCGCCCGTCCGCCGCGAGCGTGACCGGGATGCCGCCGCCACCGGCCGCGATCACGATCACGTCGTGCTCCAGCAGCCATTCAACCGGCTTCAGCGCGTCGATACGCCGAGGCTTCGGCGACGCCACGACGCGCCTGAAGCCGCTTCCATCAGGCGCGATACGCCAGCCATTACGCGCCGCAAGCAGCTCGGCCTGCGCCTGCGTATAAACTGGGCCGATCGGTTTGGTGGGATGCGCGAAGGCCGGATCGTCGGCATCGACCTCGACGCGCGTGAGCAGGGTGGCCACCTGCCGCGCGGCCGGCAACGCGTTCGCCAGTTCCTGTTCGAGCAGATAGCCGATCATGCCTTCGGATTCGGCGTCGAGTACATCGAGCGGCGCTGCTTCCTCCGCGTTGCCGTTGGCGGCCTGCAACGCCAGCAGTCCGACCTGCGGACCGTTGCCATGCGCGATCACCAGTTGATGCTCACCGGCAAGCCGCGCGATCTGCGTCGCGGCACGGCGGATATTGGCGATCTGGTGCGCCATCGTCATCGGTTCACCGCGGCGCAGCAGCGCGTTGCCGCCCAGTGCTATCAGAATGCGCATCTCAAGTCCCTTACGCGAGCGTCGCCACGAGCACGGCCTTGATGGTGTGCATGCGGTTTTCAGCCTGGGAGAACACGATCGACGCATTCGATTCGAACACTTCGTCGCTCACTTCGAGTTCGGACAGGCCGAAATGCTCGTGGATCGTGCGGCCGGTTTCCGTATCGAGATTGTGATAGGCGGGCAGGCAGTGCATGAAGCGCGTGCGCGCCTTGCCGGTGGCTTTCATCAGCGCGGCGTTGACCTGATAGGGCAGCAGCAGATCGATGCGCGGGCCCCACGCCTGAACCGGTTCGCCCATCGACACCCACACATCCGTGTAGATGAAATCCGCGTTGCTCACGGCCTCATGCGGGTCCTCGACGATCGTCACGCTCGCGCCGGTTCGCTCGGCGAGACGCCGCATCTGTTCCACCAGTTCGTCATTCGGCCACAACTCCCGCGGCGCCGCGATGCGCACGTCCATGCCCATCTGCACGCCGCCGATCAGCAGCGAATTGCCCATGTTGAAGCGGGCGTCGCCGAGGTAGCAGAACGACAGTTCGTGGAGCGGCTTTTCGCCGAATTCCTGCATGGTCAGCAGATCGGCGAGCACTTGCGTCGGGTGGAATTCGTCGGTGAGGCCGTTCCATACCGGAACGTGCGAATAGGTCGCGAGATCCTCCACCATGCTCTGATGAAAGCCGCGGTATTCGATGCCGTCGTAGAGGCGTCCGAGCACCCGCGCGGTGTCCTTGAGCGACTCCTTGCGGCCGAGTTGCGAACTGCTGGAATCGATGTAGGTGACGTGGCCGCCCTGGTCGTGCACGGCGACCTCGAAGGCGCAACGCGTGCGCGTCGAGGTCTTTTCGAAGATCAGGGCCACGTTCTTGCCGGTGAGGCGCGGCACTTCGTTGCCTGCATATTTCGCGCGCTTGAGTTCGGCGGCGAGGTCGAGCAGAAAGCGGATGTCACGCGGCGTGAAATCCTGCATGTTCAGCAAACTGCGGTTGCGTAGATTGAATGCCATGAGCGAATTCTCCAGAAGTGCGACGTGCGCGCGGGCGTCAGATGGGGGCGCGTTCGATGGGGCAGGTCATGCAATGGCCGCCGCCGCGGCCGCGTCCCAGTTCGCCGCTCGGAATCGTGATGACCTCCACGCCGGCCTTGCGCAGAAGCGTGTTGGTGTAGACGTTGCGGTTGTAGGCCGCGACCACGCCCGGCGCGAGCGCGATCACGTTATTGCCGTCGTCCCATTGCTCGCGCTCGGACTCCCACGTATCGCCGCCGGTGGCGACGGTGCGCAGCGTCGCGATGCCCAGCGCCCTGGCGACCACGTCGAGGAACGGCGCGCTCTCGGGCCGCACGTCGAGCTGACCCGGCATGCTGCCGGGGCGCAAGGTCGTGCAACGGATCGCGTCGACCACCTCGGGAAAGATCGTCACGAGGTCGTGGTCGCAGAAGGTGAAGACGGTGTCGAGATGCATCGCGCCGCGCGAGCGCGGCAGTTGCGCGGCGATGACCTGCTTGACCGATTCGCGGGCGAACAGCGCCCGCGCGAGTTGCGCGACGCCTTGCGGCGAGGTCCGCTCGCCCATGCCGATCAACACGACGTCGCGCGATAGCGGCATTACATCGCCGCCTTCGAGCGTGGCGCCGCCGTGATCCGTGTCGGGGTCGCCCCACCAGATGCGCGTGCCGCCGCTGAAGAGCGGATGGAACCGGTAGATGGCGGCGGCAAGCAGCGTTTCCTGTTGCCGGGCCGGCCAGTACATCGATCCGAGCACGATGCCGTCGTTGATCCAGCAACTGCTGTCGCGCGTGAAAAGCGTGTTCGGCAACGCCGGAAGAATGAAGCCCGAGGGCGGGGTGCATTGCGCGAGCAGGCCGGCGGGCTCGAACGGCAACTCGGCTCGAACGATCCCGCCGATCAGGCGTTCGGCCAACTCGTCAGCGCTCATTTCATCGAGCCAGGGCCGCAGTTGCGCGGCCAGTTCATCATCCACCGTGCCGGGCGCGAGCTTGCGCTCGAGCACCCATTCGCGCGCCTCGCGGCCGCGCAGAATATCGGTCAGCAGATCGTGCATCTCGAGCACGTCGACGCCGTGCTCCTGCATCGTGCTGACGAACGCGTAATGATCGTTCTTCGCCTGCGATACCCACAGCACGTCGTCGAACAGCAACTCGCGGCAATTGGCCGGTGTCAGGCGCGCCTGGGCGAGGCCGGGGCGGCAGACCATGACCTTGCGCAGCGGGCCGATTTCTGAATAAACGCCGAATGTCATTGTGATTCTCCTGGAGATTGACGGATCAAAGGCCGAGCGCGCCGGTGGACAGCAGCCATGCCGCCACGGCGGCGAGAACGAGCAGGGCCGCGAGGATCACCACTTCGAAGGGCTTGAAAAGACGCGCGCCGCGTTCGCGTTTCGCCCAGCCGTACAGCAGCACGCCGGGTGCGTAGAGGAGGGCGGAGAGCAGCAGATACTTGGGACCGGCGGCGTACAGCAGCCAGCAGCAATAGACGGTTGCGGCCGCGCCGATCAGCAGGTCGCGGATGCGCGTGTTGTCCGTCGGCGCATAACCTTCGCCGCGCATCGCAATGCGAGTCGCGTAGACGGCGGAGAACAGATACGGGACCAGGATCATCGAAGTCGCCAGCGAGATGAGCGCCTGATAAGTCGCGCTGGATACGAGCGTGATGATGAGAAACAACTGCACCAGTCCGTTGGTGACCCACAGCGCGTTGGCTGGCACGCCGTGGCGATTCTCGCGGGCCAGAAACTTCGGCATGACGCCGCCGTCCGCCGGTGTGAAGAGCGTTTCGGCCGCCAACAGGGTCCAGGCCAGCAATGCACCGCCGACCGACACCAGCAGACCGAGACTGATCAGCACCGCGCCCCAGGCGCCGACCGCGCGGTCGAGCACGCCGGCCATCGACGGGTTCTTCATCGCGGCGAGCTCGCCTTGCGGGACGATGCCGAGCGACAACAAGGAGACCGCCATCAGCAGCACCAGGACGACGGCGAAGCCGAGCAGGGTCGCGCGCCCGATATCCTCGCGCCGCTGCGCACGGGCCGAGAACACACTCGCGCCTTCGATGCCGATGAACACCCACACGGTGATGAGCATCGTGCTCTTGACTTGCGTGAACACGTTGCCGAGCTTCACGCTGCCCCAGAAGTCCTGCGCGATCACATGGCCCTTGAATGCGGCTGCCGCGAGCGCGATGAACAACAGCAGCGGGATGATCTTGGCGACCGTGGTGATCGCGTTGAGCACCGCCGCGCCGCGCACGCCGCGCAGGATCACCGCGTGCATGATCCACAGCGTGATGGATGCGCCGAGCACCGCAGCACGTGTGTTGCCGTCGCCGAACACGGGAAAGAAGTAGCCGAGTGTGCCGAACACGATGACGAGATAGCCGACATTGCCGATCCACGCGCTGACCCAGTAGCCCCACGCCGAATTGAAGCCGACGAAGTCGCCGGCGCTGGCCCGCGCATAGGCGTAGATGCCGTTGTCGAGTTCGGGCTTGCGCGTCGTCAAGGTCTGATAGACGAATGCGAGCATCAACATGCCCGCGCCGGTGATCAGCCAGCCGATCAGCACGGCGGCGGCGCCGGCGCCCGAGGCCATGTTCTGCGGTAGGGAAAACACGCCGCTGCCGATCATCGAGCCGATCACCAGAGCGGTGAGCAAGCCGAGGCGCAATGGTTTTGCGCCCACGCTCGCAGCGCTGTCGGCCGGCTTCGCGGAAGCGGATGCCGGGAGTGAATCTGCCAGGTTTTTCATGACGGACCTCGCCGTTTTTTTGGTAAGTGGATTAGGTCACTTCATGGCGATGGGTCCATTGATCTGGATCATTCCACCGACGACCGCGGACCGGTCGGGCTGGGAGAACGCGAAGTCGGACGATCTGTCACGCGCTTGCTTGATGCAGGTCAGTTGACGCAGCGCATTCGCGCCGATGATCCAGTTAGCTGTAGCGATGAGCAGGCATCCGGCCGTCGAGCGGGGTGCCCGCAACGTCTACGAGGAGCGGGTCATGTATCAGAAGATCGTCGTGGCGCTGGATGGCAGCGAGTCGTCCAGATGGGCGCTGTACGAAGCGCTCGAAATGGCGCAGCTTACGCAGGCGCGGCTTCACGCGGTGTACATCGTGCATCCTTGGGGCGTGTCCAGGTATGCGGGCTATGTCGATTCGGATCAGCTTCGCGACGTGCTGCGTGAAGACGGCCGCATTGCTCTCGACGAAGCGCGCCGGGCCATGACCGAATGTGGCGTGCCCGGCGACACGGAAATCGAGGAAACAGAAAATGCAGCGGACGATGTCGCTCACTGCCTCGGCCGTTGCGTGCAACGCCAGGGTGCTGGTCTGATGGTGATGGGTACGCAAGGCCGGCACGGCATAGGGCGGTTGTTGCTCGGCAGCGTTGCGGAAGCGTTCTTGCGGCGCGCGGACGTTCCGGTGCTTGTGGTGAGATCTCCGCCGGATCTGGATGGAATACCTTCCGGGCTTTGAGCCGGGGTTGGGGAGGTTTATGAGGGGGTGTGAGTTGGAAGCATGTGTTGGTTGACATAATCTTAATTATCACCCGGACGGATTGTAGTAGCTTTATAGATGGAATGGTCGCCTCCCGCCTTAACGGGCCAACCGACGCCGCAGCAACCCCGGCGACGACGTCGAGCCCGAGTATCGTCTCCGTTGGGATATCCCGTTAAGGAGAAAGCTGATGGAACCCACGACTATTGCCATCGACCTGGCCAAGCGCGTTTTCCAGATTCACTACGTCGAGCCTGTGACCGGCGCGATTCGCAGCAAGGTGCTCAAACGCGCCCAGCTCGTGCCGTTCTTCGCCAACCGGCCTGCGACTTGTGTCGTTGTGGAGGCCTGCGGCAGCGCCCATCACTGGGCCCGTGTCCTGGCGCGGCTTGGCCACGACGTGCGGCTCATCGCAGCCCAGTTCGTCTGACCGTTCGTGAAGTCGAACAAGAACGATGCCGCGGATGCCGCGGCGATCTGGGAAGCGGCCCAACGTCCCGGCATGCGTTTCGTAGCTGTCAAGACGGAAGACCAGCAGGCCATGCTTGCGATGCACCGCATACGCCAGCAACTTGTCAGGATCCGTGTCATGCAGGTCAACCAGCTTCGCGGATTGCTCTACGAATTTGGCGTGATACTGCCGGCAGGTCGCCGTGCATCGATAGAGGCAGCCAAAGTCGCGCTGGCGTCGAT
>NZ_JBQEPU010000029.1:0-97593 GCF_052045835.1 Paraburkholderia sp. 22099
GCGACAACCAGCTGCACCGCCTCGGCCCTGAATTCGTCGGTTATGTTCCGTCTGCTCATTTCTCACCTCGGTTGGAGATTATCCCCTTTAGAGGTGTCCAGAGTCATTGGACCACTACACACCTACTTTTCTTTGCCGGCCGCAAAGAAAAGTAGGCAAAAGAAAGCGGCTCACACCGCTAATTTTTAAGTGGGTCCCCTGGCTTGGAGGGGATCGTGGTGCATCTGGAATCCGTGCTCTCGCACACTCCGCGTTCGTGACAAGGCAGTCATACTTCCCGCCTCGCGCTCCGCGCTCGGCGGAAGGGTCTGCCCGCAAACCAACGGCTTCGTTTGTGCGCGTGGGGGCCGTCGGCTTCGCCTCGGCGTGGCGCTAAATGTGTGCGGCAGAGCCAGGCACGAGTTGAATGGAAGTACCGCTTAGCCCAGAAGCGGCGCATAACTTGACGAAGTTTCGCTTAGCCCCAGAAGCAGTGCATGGTTCGATGAAACACCACTTAGCCCCAGAAGCTGCACGTGATTTGATGAAGTACCGCTTAGCGCCAGAAGCAGCGCATGGTTCGATGAAGTACCACTTAACCCCAAGAGCGCCGCGGGGTTTGATGAAGTACCGCGACGGCGCGCGCAGCGTCGCCGGAAGAATGACTGCTGTGTCACGAACGCGGAGTGCGCGAGAACACGGATTCCAGATGCACCACGATCCCCTCCAAGCCAGGGGACCCACTTAAAAGTTAGCGGTTTGAGCCGCTTTCTTTTGCCTACTTTTCTTTGCGGCCGGCAAAGAAAAGTAGGTGCCGCCCCGCACAGGGGCAACGCTAATAGACCACTAACAAATCAAGCAAAGGCCAAAACAACAAAACAACAAAGCCACACCCCAACCCGCCGACCAGGCAAAAAAATCAAACCTGCCGAAGGCAATACTCAGCCACAGCATCCAAAACGAGATCATCCTCGCCAACGGCAACAGCACACCGAATCTCGGCAGAAGGAAACAACCCGCGACACCGCTCGACCACCGCAGGCAAATCCCGGCGAACATGCCCACCTTGCCCAAAAAAAACCGGCACAACGGTAACGACAGAACACCCGTCAGCGACAAGAACCCCAACAGCCGTCGGCAAATCAGGCTTCATCAACTCGAGAAAGGCCAACAAAACCGGCCCGGCCTCGCCGCGAGATGCCCGCGCGGCCCGCAGTTTGTCGGCGAGCCGCTCGAACGGCTCGCGCCAGCGCACATCGCGCGCGCCATGCGCAAACAACACCATCCCATGTGTAGCCATGACAAGGCTCCTAATGGCGATCGACCCACTTCAATCCGACTAACCCGAGCACCAGGTACACGAGCCCCGGAGTGGCCGCGGTCAACGCCGCTGGCCACGTATTCAACGTGCCGATGTGCGAGAACAGCGTGTTGAACAATTGGAAACTCATCCCCAGCATAATCCCGCCGAACACCTTCACGCCCACCACGCCGGCGCGTGTATGCAGATAAGCAAACGGCAGCGACAACACCAGCATCACGAACACCGCGAACGGATACAGCAGCTTGCGCCACAGCGCGATTTCATACCGCTGCGTGTCCTGATGATTCTCCGTCAAATGCTGGATGTAGCGGAACAGGTTGAACATCGACATGCGGTCCGGCGACACCAGCAGCACCGACAGAATCTGCGGCGTCAATTCCGAACGCAGCGAATACTCCGGCAAGCTCACCTGCTTCGCGCGGTACACGGGGTTCAACGCATCGGCGGGCGTGCCGGTGGGCGGCGCTACGTCGATCAACTGCGTATCGGTCACGCCCGTCAGTTGCCAATGACCCGGCGGCTGGTACTTGCCGCTCTTGGCCATGCGGACGTTCGACAAGCGGAACTTCGAATCGAATTCGTAAATGCGCACGTTGCTGATCGTGGCGTCGGGCTTCAATTCGCCGACGTTCACGAAACGCGTGACCTGCTCGCCGTCCGAGCGCGCCGTGAGCGTGTCCTTCACCCACACGCCCGACTCGAAATTGCTCGATACCGACGAGCCCATCGCCTCGAGCCGCACGCGCTCCGACAATTGATCCGTGTACGGGCCGACCACTTCGCCGATCAGATACGTGAGGAACACGAGCGGAACGCCGATCTTCAGCAGCGAGCGCAGCGCCTGATTGGTGGCGAGACCGGACACGCGGAAAATCGTGTACTCGGAGTTCGCCGCCATCTGCGCGAACACATAGATCGCGCTGATCAACGCGGCGACCGGAATGATTTCGTAGAACCGCGAAGGCGTTTGCAGCGCAACCCGCAGCACCGCGTACTGGAACTTGTAGTTGCCGTGGCCGACGGAATTCAGTTCGTTGATCAGGTCGAAGAAAAAGAACAGACCCGAAAACGCAAACAGAATGAAGATGAACGTGAGGTAGATCTGACGCGCGAAATACCTTTCATAGATGCGCATCGCTCAGCTCCCCCGCGAACGGTTGAACATCGCCCGCGTGAAAAGCGGCCGGTTGCGCACGCGCAGCCAGAAAATGAACGCGACGATCGCCGCCACGACGACGTGCAGGCTCACGAGCCCAACCCCGAACGACAGCTTGCCTTGCTCGATCCACGCCTGCACCACGTTCAACAGATTCGAATACGTCAGATAGATGAGGACCGCCATCACCAGGTTGATGGTGCGGCTGCGTCGCGGATTCTGATGCGCAAGCGGAATCGCGAGCAGCATCAGGTTGATCGCGATCAGCGGCAGTCCCGCGCGCCATGCGAATTCGGCGAGGTTCTCGCGGGTCGGATTGCGCAACAGCGTGAGCGTGGGTGTGCCGGTGGTGGTCGGCTTGTTGACGACCGGCTGGCTCTGGATCTTCACGCCATAGCGCTCGAATTCCATGATGCGGAAATCGGGGTGCCCCGGTTCGCCGTCGTAGCGGCGGCCGTTTTCCAGCACCACGAAGCGGTCGCCGTTCTTGCGCGTCTCGGTATGGCCGTTCTTCGACACCACGACATTGACCTTGCCGTTCTCGGTGCTGGTCACGAACACGTTCTCGACATGCCCCTGATCGGGCGACATCTTCTCGATGAAGAACACCCGGTGGCTGCTGGCCGATTCGCGGAACTGGCCCGGCGCGAGCAGCGAAACCTCGTCGCGCTGCTGGAAGCGCGCGCGAATCAGTTTGTTCTGCTGGTTCGACCAGGGCCAGCCGACGAACACGAAGAACATGATGAGGAGGATGATCGGCGTGGCAAAGACGCCGATCGGCTTGATGAATTGCGTGAGACTCACGCCCGACGACAGCCATACGACCATCTCGGAGTCTTTGTACCAGCGTGTGAGGACGAACAGGATCGACACGAACAGGGTAGCGACGAGCATGATCGCCAGATAGCCGATCACGGTCAGGCCGATCAGGACCAGCACGTCGCGCGGGTCGATCTCGCCCGAGGCCGCGAAGCCGACGATGCGGATCATCATCGTCGTCAGCACGAGCGTGAGCAGAACCATGAACACGGCACCAGCCGTGTACGCGAGTTCGCGCTGGAGGGAGCGTTCGAAGATCATTATTGATGACGAGAGGGGGCGCTCTCGGCGGCGCGCGGGTTGCTCCCCATCACGCCCCCGGTGCAGCCGCCGCGGGAAAAATAGCGGATAATTGCGGCTTTCATCCTAAGCCCAGATTTTATCCGAGGACAAGCGCGATGGACTTTAGCATAAAAGCCTGTGATTGGACCAAAGGCTCGTCAAACGGTTTCCTGACCGGGAAATCGGATTGCATCGTAATCGGCGTGTTCGAGTCGCAGACGCTCTCGGGCGCAGCGCTGGAAATCGACGCGGCCACCAAGGGCCTTCTCACCCGCATCATCAAGGCGGGCGACATGGAAGGCAAGGCAGGCACCACGCAGTTCCTCCACGAAGTGTCGGGCATCGGCGCGTCGCGCGTGCTGCTCGTCGGCCTCGGCAAACAGGACGCGTTCGGTCAGAAGGCCTACGGCGAAGCCGTGCGGGCCGCCTGGCGCGCGCTGCTCGGCACCAAGATCGTCCAGGTCACCTTCACGCTCGCGCAGTTGCCGATCCAGGAGCGCTCGGCGGAATGGGGCGTGCGCGCCGCGATCCTCGCGCTGCGCGAACTGACCTACAAGTTCACGCAGATGAAGAGCAAGCCGGAGAACGGCGCGCGCGCGTTGAAGCGCATCGTCTTCAGCGTCAACACCGGCGACGAGAAGGCCGCCAAGCTCGCCGCGAAGCAGGGCGCCGCGCTCGCCAACGGCATGGACCTCACGCGCGACCTCGGCAATCTGCCAAGCAACGTCTGCACGCCCACCTACCTCGCCAACACCGCGAAGAAGCTCGCCAAGGACTGGAAGCTGAAGGTCGAGGTGCTCGGCGAGAAGCAGTGTGAAGCGCTCAAGATGGGCTCGTTCCTGTCGGTCACGGCAGGCTCGGTCGAGCCGGCGCAGTTCATCGTGCTGCAGTACCAGGGCGGCGCCGCGAAGGCCGCGCCGGTGGTGCTGGTCGGCAAGGGCGTCACGTTCGACACGGGCGGCATCTCGCTCAAGCCGGGCGAAGGCATGGACGAAATGAAGTACGACATGTGCGGCGCCGGTTCGGTGCTGGGCACGTTGCGCGCCGTCGCCGAAATGGGCCTGAAAATCAACGTCGTCGGCATCATCCCGGCGGTCGAGAACATGCCGTCGGCCACCGCCACCAAGCCGGGCGATATCGTCACCAGCATGAAGGGCCTGACGATCGAAGTGCTGAACACCGACGCCGAAGGCCGCCTGATCCTGTGCGACGCGCTCACCTACGCCGAGCGCTTCAAGCCGGCGGCGGTGATCGACATCGCCACGCTGACGGGCGCTTGCATCATCGCGCTGGGCCATCACAACAGCGGCCTCTTTTCGAAAGACGACGCGCTGGCGGGCGAGTTGCTCGACGCATCGCGCGAAGCATCCGATCCGGCCTGGCGCCTGCCGCTCGACGACGAGTACCAGGATCAGCTCAAGTCGAACTTCGCCGATGTCGCCAACATCGGCGGGCGTCCGGCGGGCAGCGTGACGGCGGCGTGCTTCCTGTCGCGCTTCACCGATGCCTATCCGTGGGCGCATCTGGACATCGCCGGCACGGCCTGGAAGAGCGGCGCGGCGAAGGGCGCCACCGGCCGTCCGGTGCCCTTGCTCGCGCAGTTCCTGATCGACCGCGCCGCGCAATGACGCATTGCTGTAAGGTTGAAAGTGCGTCTGTGGAAGCAAAGCGGAGCCGCCGATGACGAGAATCGACTTTCACTCGAACGTCGGCGATTCGCTGCTGTATGCGTGCCGCCTGGTCCGCAAGGCGTATCAGGCGGGCCAGCCGACCATCGTGCTGGCCGAGCCCGCGCGCCTGCGCGCGTTCGACGAACAGTTGTGGACGTTCTCGCCGCTCGACTTCGTGCCGCACTGCATGGCGGGCACGCCGCTCGCCGCGCAAACCCCGATCGTGCTCGCCACGAACCTCGACGACGTGCCGCATCATCAGGTGCTGCTCAATCTCGGGGCAACGGTGCCGCCGCAGTTCGCGCGTTTCGAAAGATTGCTGGAAGTGGTCGGTAACGCACACGACGAACTCGCTGCTGGCCGCGAACGCTATCGTTTCTATCGCGATCGCGGCTATGCTTTGAACAATTACAAGCAGGGCAGTTAGGTCTTATCACGCCCGCGTCGCGTTGTGTCGTTGTCTTAGGATGCGGCGTGCGCGCGGCCTGCCTCGGCTTCGACTCAAACACGGAGAGCGCACGTGTCCGATTCCAACGACAATTCGATCCCGGTGCTGCACGAGGTGCTCGTACCGGGCAATCCTGCCCAGGCGCGTCCCGCGGCGGCCACGCAACCGGCGCCCGAGCCTGGCGCGCCGCGCGAACCGAGCTTCGCTGTCGAACCGGTGCTTGCGCCCGAACCGGTACATGCGGGCGAACCTGCTCTTGCCCGGGACTCCGCGCAGGCGGGGGAACCCGCGCATCACGCGGAACACGCTCAGCCGAGAAAGCGGACAAGAGCGCACCCCGCCCTTGACTCGCTACACGAGCGCGAAGCCGCGCTGGCTGCGCAACCGGGCGTGTTCGACCGAACCGAGCCGTTTGCGCCGCTAGAGGCCGGCGCGACCGTGCCGCCGGACATCGCTCGCGAACCCGTCGACCAGGCACAGGCGGGCCTCGATGCGGATGCGATTGCCGAACGGCTGCGCGCACGGTTCGCGGGTTTTCTGGCAGGCGAGGGGCGCGGCATCATCGAAGCGCGCTGCCGCGATGCATTGCAGGACCACACCGCCAGGCTCGTCAACCAGATCACGCGCGAAGTGGCGCTGAGTCTGGAGACCGAGATGAGCGGCTGGGTACGGGACGCGGTGGAAGAAGAAATGGCGCGGCGCTCAGGCAACGCCTGATGTGATGAAGCAGGGGCGCCCTTGCTGGCGCCTTCATTTGGCGCCTTCGTTCGGCGCTTTTAGCAAAGCGCCTTCACTTGAGCGTCATCACCCAGCTCGCGAGCGTGGCCGCCTGGTCAGGCGTGAGTTGCGTGTTCGCGGGCATCGGCACCGGACCCCATACGCCCGTGCTGCCATCCAGAATCTTGCGCTTCAGATACGTGACGGCGTCTTCGCGGACGGCATATTTCGCCGCGACGTCGTGCAGTGCCGGTCCCATGAAAGAACGGGATACCGAATGGCAGCTCATGCAGTTCTGCTGCTGCGCCAGCATGAGTCCGGCGGCGGCCTCCGCGTGCGCCGCGGGACTGCCGGCGCTTAGGGTCGCGCCCAGCACGCCGGCTATTGCAAGCGCTGCATACGACATTGATTTCATTCTGGTCTCCACCGGTGCAGGTGCCCGGCTTGTGGTGCAAGCATTATAAAAGCAAAGGGGCGCACGGTTTGCCGTGCGCCCCTTTGCGCTTTTACGTAGCCGCTTGTCGCCCACCGCTCACGACGCACACACGACCCGGAGCTTCAGCTTCGCCCCGCAACCAGGCCGAATCCGCGGCGTGCCCAACGGCGTTGGATCAGCCCGTCACCGCGCCCTTGTTGGCGGGCAGCGCGAGTGCCGAATACTTCGCGAGCACGCCACGCGTGTAGCGCGGCTTCGGTTGCTGCCATGCCGCGCGGCGACGCTGCAATTCGGCGTCGTCGATGTTCAGTTGCAGCAGCAGCTTATGCGCGTCGATCGTGATCGAGTCGCCTTCCTGCACGAAGGCGATCGTGCCGCCCACGAACGCTTCCGGCGCGACGTGACCGACCACCATGCCCCACGTGCCGCCCGAAAAACGGCCGTCGGTGATCAAGCCGACGCTTTCGCCGAGACCCTTGCCGATGATCGCGGAAGTGGGCGCGAGCATCTCCGGCATGCCGGGGCCGCCCTTCGGGCCGAGATAGCGCAGCACCACCACATCGCCGGCGACGATCCTGTCGGCCAGGATCGCTTCCAGCGCGCTTTGCTCGTCGTCGAACACGCGCGCCGGGCCGGTGATGACCGGGTTCTTCAAGCCGGTGATCTTGGCGACCGCGCCGTCTTCGGCGAGATTGCCCTTGAGGATCGCAAGGTGGCCTTCGTTGTACAGCGCCTGCTCGATCGGGAAAATCACCTGCTGGTCGGCGCGCGGCTTGCCCGGCACGTCTTTTAGTTCCTCGGCGATCGTCCTGCCGGTGATCGTGATGCAGTCGCCGTGCAAAAGACCCGCGTCGAGCAGGATCTTCATGACTTGCGGAATGCCGCCGGCCTTGTGCAGATCGGTCGCGACGAACTGGCCCGACGGCTTCAGGTTGCAGATCACCGGCACCTTCTTGCGCATGCGCTCGAAGTCCTCGATGCTCCATGCCACTTCGGCCGCGTGCGCGATCGCGAGGAAGTGAAGCACGGCGTTGGTCGAGCCGCCCGTGGCCATGATCACGGCCACGGCGTTTTCGATCGACTTCTTCGTGATGATGTCGCGCGGCTTCAGATCCTTCTTGACCGCTTCCACCAGCACGCGTGCCGATTCGGCGGCCGAGTCGACCTTTTCCTGATCGGGATTGGCCATCGTCGACGAGTACAGCAGCGACATGCCGAGCGCCTCGAACGACGAGCTCATCGTGTTGGCGGTGTACATGCCGCCGCATGAACCCGTCGACGGACACGCGTTCTTTTCGACCCCTTCGAAATCTTCCTGCGACATGCGGCCGGCCGTGAACTCGCCCACTGCCTCGAACGACGACACGATGGTCAGGTCCGTGCCCTTCCAGTTGCCCGGACGGATCGTGCCGCCGTACACGTAGATGCTCGGCACATTCGCGCGCAACATGCCGATCATGCCGCCCGGCATGTTCTTGTCGCAGCCGCCGATCACGACCACGCCGTCCATCCACTGGCCTTGCACGCAGGTCTCGATGCAGTCGGCGATGACTTCGCGCGACACGAGCGAGTACTTCATGCCTTCGGTGCCCATCGACATGCCGTCCGAGATCGTCGGCGTGCCGAAGATCTGCGGATTCGCATCGGCGCCCTTGACCGCGGCGACGGCCGCGTCGGCCAGACGCTGCAGGCCGGCGTTGCATGGCGTGATGGTCGAGTGGCCGTTGGCGATGCCGATCATCGGCTTGTCGAAGTCTTCCTTCTGATAGCCGAGCGCGTAGTACATCGAGCGGTTCGGCGAACGCGCCACGCCTTGCGTGATGTTCTTCGAACGACGGTTGTATGCCATGGGGAACTCCAGTCTGTTTTGTTTTGACCCGGGCTGCAGGTTCGCCGCGGACCTTGTCGATGCGCTTGCCGGCGGGTGCCGCCGGCGCGTCAGTTCAGTGTAGTTCCGACGCGTCGCGCAAGGATGCGGTTTTGCAAAGCGCCTGTCCAATATATTATTCGGGCTCGACTAGGTCGTAAAATCTATTAATCATGCTGCCCGCCATTCCCGATTTGCGCCAGTTGCGCTATTTCGTCACCGTCGCCGAAGAAAAGCACTTCGGGCGCGCCGCCGCGCGCCTTTCGATGACGCAGCCGCCGTTGTCGCAGGCGATTCGCGCGCTGGAGGAGACGCTTGGCGTCGAACTGTTCGCGCGCACCAAGCGCTCGGTCGAACTCACGCCGGTGGGCGCCGATCTGCTGCCCGAAGTGCAGCGCCTGCTGGCGAGCGCCGAGGGCTTGCGGCCGCTCGCGCAAAGCCTCGCGCGCGGCGAGGCGGGCGTGCTGTCGCTGGCGTTCGTCTCCACCGCGGATTACGGCTTGCTGCCGCTGCTGCTGCGCGATTTCGGCGCGAGGCATCCGCGTGTGCGGCTCGAATTGACCGAAGCCACCAGCGACGTGCAGGTGGACGAACTGGTAGCCGGGCGCATCGACGCGGGGCTCGTGATCGCGCCGCTGCCGTCGCGTCATGCGACGCAACTCTCGTGGCTGCCGATCGCCCGCGAGCCGCTGGTGATTGCGATGTCGACGGAACTGGCGCAGCGGCTAGGCGCCGCCGCCGGGTCCGATGCGGACCCGCAGGCCGAGTGGCTCGACACGCCCGTCAGCCTGCGCGACGTCGCCGACGCGCCGCTCGTGATCTTTCCAAGGCGTTTGGCGCCGGGCTTTTATGACATCATTATGGATTGCTACGGCGTGGCGGGCCTCGCGCCCCGCGTCGGCCAGGAGGCGATCCAGATGCAGACCATCGTGAGCCTCGTCTCGGCGGGAATGGGTGTCGCACTGGTGCCGCAATCGTTGCGTAATCTGCGCCGCACCGGCGTCGTGTACCGGCCGCTCTCGGAGTCGGTGCCCGCGATTGAAACGGGGCTGGTCTGGCGTACCGCGGAGGTGAGCCCGGTGCTCGCGGGCTTCATCGAAATCGTGCGCGCGCATGCGGCCACTGTCGAGGCGCAGTCCATGCCGCGTCTTTAGCAGTGGGGCGGCCGCGAACGCATTGCGCGCCGCACCGTCCAACGCATGCGCCGCCCGCTGCGTGCACCGCTTTCCGCCATTCGACAATCGCTTGAACAATCCGCTTCTGAACCTGAACCGCCCATAACAACACGATGCTCATTCACCCGAATTTCGACCCCATTGCCATTCATCTGGGGCCGCTCGCCGTGCGCTGGTACGGCCTCATGTACCTCGTCGCGTTCATCGCGGCGATCGTGGTCGGCCGGCTGCGGCTGCGCTTGCCGTATGTCGCCGCGCAAGGCTGGACCGCGAAGGACATCGACGACATGCTGTTCTACGGCGTGCTCGGTACGATTCTCGGCGGCCGGCTCGGCTATGTGCTGTTCTACAAGGCGAGTTTTTATTTCGCGCATCCGCTCGACATCTTCAAGGTGTGGGAAGGCGGCATGTCGTTTCACGGCGGCTTTCTCGGCGTGACGGTGGCCATGGCGCTGTTCGCGCATCAGCGCAAACGCTCGTGGCTGCAAGTCACCGATTTCGTCGCGCCGATGGTGCCGACGGGGCTCGCGGCGGGACGCCTCGGCAACTTCATCAACGGCGAGTTGTGGGGCCGCGTGACCGACCCGGCCGCGCCGTGGGCGATGCTGTTTCCGGGCGCCGCGCCGGAAGACGCCGCATGGCTCGCCGCGCATCCGCAGCTTGGCGCGCAATGGCATCTGAGCGAGGTGTTCACGCAATATCACATGCTGCCGCGTCATCCGTCGCAGTTGTATGAGATCGCGCTGGAAGGTGTCGCGTTGTTCTTCGTGCTGTTCTTCTTCTCGCGCAAACCGAAGCCGCTGGGCGCGATTTCGGCGGTGTTCCTGATCGGCTACGGCCTCGCGCGCTTCACGGTGGAGTTCGCGCGCGAACCGGACGACTTCCTTGGGCTGCTGGCAATGGGGCTGTCGATGGGGCAGTGGCTCTCGCTGCCGATGATCGTCGCGGGCATCGCGATGCTGGTGTGGTCTTATCGCCGGGCGCGACGCGAACCGGCGGTGGCGGCGGGCGCGAACTGAGCGCCGCGCTATCTGTTGTCTTCGTAGTCAATTAAAAAGCCACGGCATGCCGTGGCTTTTTAACAGCGGTGCGTGAGATTCAGCGCAAAACGCGTTACTTCATTTGCACCGAACCCGATACGTTGACCGTCACGGTCGACGTGCCGCCTTCGATCGGCATGGGCGCCGAGACCTTGGCGTCGGCGCTCATGGCGCGCGCGCTCATCATCATCATGGGGCGCGGAATGACGCCGTTGTGCCCGACGTTGACCTCGCGAATCGAATAACCGCCGTAGCCGAATGCTTGCGCCGACGAAGCGGCCTGCTCGCGGAACGACTTGATGGCCTCGCCGGTGAGCTTCTGTTCCGCGGCGCGCTGCGCTTCGGGCGACAGCGAGAACTGCACGTTGCCGACTTGCATGATCGATGCCAATTGGCCCGCGAGCTTCGAAGCCGCGGCGAAGTCGCGCGACTTGAGCACGACCTCCGTGCGGCCGCGCCATGCGGAAATGCGCCCGTCACGATCGGTGGACGGATAGATCGAGAACGAACCCGTGCGCGCCGTCACCTCGTTCACGCCCTTGGCTTTTTGCAGCGCCGAGTCGGCGCGTTGATTCAACGTCGACGTGAGCGCCGACGGATCCTTCGCTTCCTGCTCGTAGAACAGCGTGATGTCGACCACGTCTTGCGGCACGTCCGCGCTGGCCTGTGCGTTTAGCGACAGCACGCCCGCCGGCTGATACTGCGGCGCGTTCTGCGCGCGAGCCACGGCCGGCGTGAGCGCGAGCGCGGTGGGAGCGATGCATGCGAGAGCGAGCGCGATTGCACGTGCGGTGTTTTTCTTCATTGTTGGACTCCTTGCCTGAACAGGTGATGCACGATCGGAGCGAACGCCGCGCATTGGCGACGCCATCGGCATGAGCCAATGGCACGGCGTTTGCGGTCCAGCGTTTGCGAGTCCGTTAGGCGCTTGTAACCTGAGCTTGGTTCCCTAATTTGACGTTGCCTGACAGGCTCGATCCTTGCCGCGCGCAGTTCGGCGCATGGATCGGGCCGTAACGTGCCGCGTGCGCGTGCAATGTCAAATGAGTCGTTGGGTGATGAAGCGCCATTCGGCTTCGGTCACCGGCGTGATCGACAGGCGGTTGCCTTTGGCGAGCACGCGCATGTCCTTCAATTCTTCGTGCTCGCGCAATGCGGCAAGCGGAATCAGCGGGATCTTCTTCTTGAACACGACGTCGACGAGCATCCAGCGCGGCGTTTCCTGCGACGACTTCGGGTCGTAGTAGGGACTCTTCGTGTCGAACTGGGTGGGGTCCGGATAAGCAGTGGACGATACCTCGGCGAGCCCCGCAATGCCCGGCTCGGGACAACTCGAGTGATAGAACAGCACGCCGTCGCCGACCTGCATCATGTCGCGCATGAAATTGCGCGCCTGATAGTTGCGCACGCCGGTCCACGGCAGCGTGCGGTGCGGTGCGTGGGCGAGATGGTCGATGCTTGCTTCGTCCGGTTCGGACTTCATTAGCCAGTAGCGCATGAATCGAATTGGAACGTTAAGGGTTTGAAGATGCGGAAGAAAATCGAGGCCCAAAGAAAAACGGCACCGAACCGAAGTCCGATGCCGTTCCAAATAAGGTCCCCGCCTTAGCCGCTAGGCCGGCATCCTGAACCGGGGGTTCAGAATTGGTCGCAGTTAGCAACACTTCGGGTACATCAGACAGAGTGACGCGCACGCCCGTGCTACAAATTTCCGCAACCGTGCACATGGCATTGGTTCAAGGAATATATGACCTTGGCGAACCAGGCAGGGAAGCTAAACCGATGAAACTAAAACGATGGAATTCAAACGTTTGCCGAGTCTTGTTGACTACCGCTCATGCACTTCGCTTGAATCCGCAGCCAATCTCGCGACCGGCCACTAGATAATTATTGCATGCTGTACTGCTCGATCACAGTACCCAGTTGCTCGTTCATTTGATGCATTGTACGCCGGATTTCCTCAGCGGGAAATGCTTCTCCGTGCCGCACGCTGCTTTGCAGCTTAAGCAGTTCCGATGCCAGCGACAGCGCAGCCATGACGGCAATGCGATCCGTGCCGCGCACGTTGCTGTTATTGCGGATCTTCGACATTTCGGCGTCGACACGCGCGACCGCTTCAAGCAGTGCGCCTTCTGTTTCAGCCGAGCAGGCGAGACGATAGGGCACGCCGAGAATCGACACTTCGATCTGCTTCGTGGTCATGCGTTTTCTCCGTGGCGGGTCACGTCGCTCCCGGTTTCGGCTTGATGCTGAGCGGGCTCGAGCAGATCGAGCTGGTTGTCCGGCTCATTGTGCGCGCGTGCCCGCGGCAGTTTCTCGAGAATCGCATTCAGCCGCACCTGGGCGTCGTCGATCTTGGCCGACAGTGCGTCGCGTTCCGCTTGCAGCGCATCGCGTTCCTCGCGAAGCATTGCAAGTTCCGTGCGCGTGGCTTCGACTTCGGCGCGTGATTGGGCGAGCTGCTCTTCGAGCGCGAGGCGCGCTTCGTTGTGGCGCTGGCTGATCGCGATCAGCTTGCCGATGTTCTGTGAAAGTGTTTCGAGTTCGGTGAGCATGTGCTGCGTCCTCTAAAGACATCGCATTTTAGCGCGGAATATCGCGGGTTCCGACATTTGTCTCGTTTCGAGACGTAACAACCTCGCTTTATGCAGGCATTGATCGACCATATGATGAAAAAGTACTCGCGCATCGGACAATAACCCGCACTTAACCGAACAGATCGCGCAACGATCAACGATTCTTGACGGGCTCCGGGGCCGCTCCTAAACTGGCCGCACTCTGGTGCCCGCGCGCGCTTTCACAGTGCGCGCAGTTAAACGGGAAGCAGGGCGCGTCGTTCGCCAGAACGCGCGAACCTGCGCTGCCCCCGCAACGGTAAGCGACCGCATTCATCATGCAGGTCGGTCCTGATCGCGTGTTCGAAGCTGAACGTGCGAGTGTGCCACTGCGCGTCACGCGTGGGAAGGCGGGATCGATGTGTCGCCAGCCCGGATACCGGCCAGAGGGAGAGGAACGTCCGCGAAAACGTTGAAAAGCGCGGGCGCCTCGTTACGCATCGGCCTGCGGGGAAGCGGGCCGCGCACGTTACCCACAGGAATGTCATCCCATGCTGTCCCCCATCGCTCGCGCGGCGTGGCTCGTTTTTGCGGGCGTGCCGCTCGTCGTGCACGCTCAGGCCGCTGCTGTTTCCACCTCTTCCGGTGCGTCTTCTTCCACCTCGTCCGCGGCTGCAGGTTCATCGCCCATCGTGTTGTCGCCGGTGGTCGTCACGGCGGGGCGTGGCCCGCAAGCGCTCGCCGACGCGATTCCGCCGACGGCGCTGTTCGATCAGCAGGACATCGCCGACAGCACCGCGACCGACTTGCCCGGCCTGCTGCAACTTGCCCCCGGCGCGCAAATCTCGCGTACAGGTGGTCCTGGTTCGACCACGAGTCTGTTTTTGCGTGGCGCGTCGTCGACGCAATCGCTGGTGCTGATCGACGGCGTGCGGGTCGACTCGGTGAGCCTCGGTACATCGCAACTCGCGCAGATCCCGCTCGACCAGATCGATCACGTTGAAGTGGTGAACGGCAACGTGTCCGCGCTATACGGTTCGGGCGCGATCGGCGGCGTGGTGCAGGTGTTCACGAAAGACGGCGGCGACCATCCGCCGCGTTTCAACTTTTCGGTGGACTACGGCAGCTATCACACGCAGACGCAGCAGGCCGGCGTGAACGGCGCATTGGATAAGGACGGCGCCACCACCTTCAACCTGTCGCTCGCCCGTTCGAAGGACGACGGCTTCTCGTCGCTGAATCCGCGCGAGGCGCCGCAAGCCAATCCGAACGCAAACGGCTATCTGAACGAAAGCATTTCGGCTTCGCTGCGTCACAGGTTCAACGACCAATGGAACGCGGGCGTCACGTATTTCCAGTCGAACGGCAACAACAGTTACGACAACGCGTATGGCGTGCCGACCGATTCAAACAATCTGTATAGCAAGGTGCGTCAGATGTCGGTGTTCGCGAACGGCAAGCTGACCGATTGGTGGACCACGCACTTCATCGTCTCCGAAGGCGACGACCGCAGCGTGTCGAAGACCAACGGCATCTATAACGGCCGCTTCGATACCGACAATCGCCAGTACACGTGGCAGAACGATTTCGCGTTCGCCGCGCAGCAGAAGTTGCAGGTGGGCTATGAGCATCTCGATCAAAGCCTCGACTCGGATACGTTCGCGGCACCGGATCGTCATGTGGATTCGGGTTTCGTCGGCTATACGGGGCGCTTTGGGCGCAACAAGATTCAGGCCAATGTGCGGCGCGACCAGTATTCCGATTTCGGCGGAGCGAACAGTTACTATCTCGGCTACGGTTTCGACATCACCGGCCATTGGAAGGCGACTGCAAGCTATTCGGATTCGTTTCGCGCGCCGAGCTTCGACGATCTGTACTATCCGTACAGCGGCAACGCGTCGATTCAGCCGGAGCGCAGTCATTCGATCGAGGCCGCGTTGCAGTACGCGTCGAACGCGCTCGGCGTGATGCGCCTGAGCGCGTTCCAGACGCGCTATTCGAATCTGATCGATTATCAGCAGGTGACGCCCGGCATCTATCTGGCCGAGAACGTCGGGCATGCGAAGGTGCAGGGACTCGAAGGATCGTGGAGCGGCCATGTCGGCAAGACGGACGTGCGTGCGTCGTTGACGCTGCAAAATCCCGTCGACCTCGACAAAGATGCCGACCTTCTGCGGCGCGCGCGGCGTTTTGGATCGCTCGCGGTGAATCGCAGCATCGCCGGCTGGCGCGTGGGCGGCGAGTGGATCGTGAGCGGCGCGCGCGAGGATAGCAGCGGCAAGCTGGGCGGCTACGGCGTGGTGAATCTGTCGGCGCGCTACAACATCACGAAAGCGTGGTACGTGGCCGCGCAAATCCATAACCTGTTGAACAAGGACTATGAAACGGCCTACTCGTATAACTCGCCCAGGCGCGGTGCGTATGTCACGGTTGCCTGGCAGCAGCAGTGACGAACGTTCCCGCATGAGCACGCGCCGATGAACCGCGGTTCGAGTTCGACCACCCCAACCACGAGCACGCTTCGCGTCATGAACGCGAAGCGTGCCGCCGCGATCTGGCTCGCGCTCGCGGTGGTCGCGCTCGTCGTGTTGATGGCGTCGCTCGCACTAGGCAGCGTGGCGCTTGCGCCCGGCCGCGTGTTGGCGGCGCTGATGCCCTCGTCCACGGCGCATGGCGGGTCCGCCGATCTGACCGCCGAGATCGTTCGCACGCTGCGTTTGCCCCGCGCGTTGGCGGGCTTCGCATGCGGCGCGTTGCTCGCGTTGGCCGGCGCGCTGCTGCAAGTGCTGTTGCGCAATCCGCTGGCCGAACCCTACGTGTTAGGCGTGTCAGGCGGCGCGGCGACGTTCGCTCTCGTCGCGATGATCGCGGGTGGCGCGTGGTGGATCGTCGACGCCAGCGCATTCGCCGGCGCGTTCGTGTCGATCCTGCTGGTGCTCGGTCTCGCACGGCGCGAACTGTGGCGCGGCGAGCCGCAGGATACGTCGCCGCGTTTGCTGCTGACCGGCGCGGTGATCGCGGCGGGCTGGGGCGCACTCATCACGTTGCTGCTGAACCTCGCGCCCGACAATCGCTTGCGCGGCATGCTGTTCTGGCTGACCGGCGATCTCAACGGCGGTGCGATGCCGTGGACGGCGCTCGCCGTGCTCGCCGTCGCGCTGCTTGCGATCGTGCCCGCCGCGCCGCGGCTCAATGTGCTGCTGCGCGGCGATGCCGCCGCGCAAGCGTTGGGCGTCGCCGTGGTGCCGCTGCGCTTGCGCGTGTACCTGGTGGCGTCGCTGGCGGCGGCCGCGGCGGTGACCACCGCGGGCACGATCGGCTTTGTCGGCCTCGTGGTGCCGCATATGCTGCGGCTCGCGTTCGGCAACGATCAGCGCATGCTGCTGCCCGCCGCGGCGCTCGGCGGGGGCGTCGCGGTGATGGGCGCCGATCTGATCGCGCGCACCGCGATAGCGCCGGCGCAGTTGCCGGTCGGCGTAATCACCTCGATCATCGGCGTGCCGGTGTTTCTGTGGATGCTGCTGCACAGGCGCCGATGATGAAAGCACACGACGCCTCCCACGCCGCGCTCAGCGTGCAACGTCTGACCTTGCGTGCCGGCACGCGCACCTTGCTCGAAGCGTTCACGCATACGTTCTACGAAGGCGAACTCTGGTGCGTCGCCGGCCCGAACGGCGCGGGCAAGACGACGCTGCTCGCCACGCTCGCGGGTCTGTTGCAGCCGTCGGCGGGTCAGGTCGAACTCGACGGCGTGCGCCTGGCCGACTGGCAACCGCTGCCGCTCGCGCAACGCCGCGCGCTGATGCCGCAAAGCGCAGCGAACGCGTTCAGTGCGAGCGTGCTCGACATCGTGATGCTGAATCGCTTCCCGCATCTGACGGGCTGGGGCTGGGAGCGCGAGGCCGATCGCGACGCCGCGCATGCCGCGCTTGAGTTGCTGGGCCTCGCCGCATTCGCCACGCGCGACGTGTTGTCGCTCTCGGGCGGCGAGCGTCAACGCGTGGCGCTCGCCGCGGTGTTATGTCAGGACGCGCCGTTGCTGCTGCTCGACGAACCGCTGTCGCATCTCGATCTGCACCACCAGATCGATTGTCTCGAAGCGCTGGGCGGGTGGGCGCATGAGCCTGGGCGTACAGTGCTGTTTTCCTGTCACGATCTGAACCTCGCGCGCCGCTTCGCGACCCATGCGCTATTGCTCGACGGTGACGGCGGCGCTTACGCCGGACCGGTGCACGACGTGCTGACCCCCGCGCTGACGAGCCGCGCATTCGGCTATCCGTTGATCCTGATACGCGACGGCGAACACGAGGCGCTGATTCCCGCGCCGCGCTGAGCGCTTTGTCAAAACCTTCCTTTTAAAAAACCTTATGACTTCCTTGCCACGCTCGTCGGGATTATTCGAAGCCGAACCGCTCGATCAAACGCTGCGCGACGACCTGCAACACATCATCGACACCAAGACCAAGCCGCCGGGCAGTCTTGGACGGCTCGAGGCGCTCGCGCGCCAGATGGGCCTGATTCAGCGCACGACGCATCCCACCGTCGAGCGCCCGGCGCTGATCGTATTCGCCGGCGACCACGGCATTGCCGATGAAGGCGTGAGCCCCTATCCGCAAGCGGTGACCGCGCAGATGGTCGCGAACTTCCTGGCTGGCGGCGCGGCGATCAACGCATTGAGCCGCGTTGCCGGCATCGAACTCGAAGTGGTCAACGCCGGCATTGCGACACCGTTGCCGTCGTCGGAAGGTCTTGTCGACATTCCGGTCGCGGCCGGCACGCGCAACTTCGCGTGTGAACCCGCGATGACCCGCGACGACGCGCTGGCCGCGATGCAGGCGGGCGCGGCGCGCGTGCGGCATCACGCGGCGCTCGGCAGCAACGTGATCGGGTTCGGCGAGATGGGCATTGCGAACACCTCGTCGGCCGCTTGTCTGATGAGCCGTTTGTGCAACGTGCCGATCGAGGAATGCGTCGGCCGCGGCACCGGTCTCGACGACGCCGGGCTCGCGAAAAAGCGCGACGTGCTCGCGTCGGCGCTCGCCCGTCACGCCGTTTCCTCCGATCCGCTCGACGTGCTCGCGACCTTCGGCGGCTTCGAGATTGCGATGATGGCGGGCGCGTATCTCGCGGCGGCGCAAGCGCGCATGACGATTCTGGTCGACGGCTTCATCGCCAGTTCGGCCCTGCTGGTCGCGGATGCGTTCACGCCGAACGTGCGCGAGTACTGCGTGTTCGCGCATGCGTCGAACGAGGCGGGGCATCGGCGCATGCTCGATCATTTCGGCGTGCAGCCGTTGTTGTCGCTGGATATGCGCCTCGGCGAAGGCACCGGCGCGGCGCTCGCGGTGCCGCTGCTGCGCGCGGCGGCGGCGTTCGTCAACGAGATGGCGAGCTTCGAATCGGCCGGCGTCGCGAATCGCGATGCGTGATCGGTCATTTCGAAACCTGCCTCCGGCCCACTCATGAATCCGCTCGCCGAACTGCGCTATTTCTTTACCGCGCTCGGTTATTTCACGCGCGTGCCCGTGCCGCGCTGGGTCGGTTATGAGCCGCACTATCTGCATGCGGCGGCGCGTTATTTTCCGCTCGTCGGTTTGTTGGTCGGCGGATCGAGCGCGCTGGTCTATCTCGCGGCGCTGCGTGTGTTTCCAGCGGGCGTCGCGGTGCTGTTGTCGATGGCCGCGTCGCTGCTCGTCACCGGCGCGTTTCACGAAGACGGTCTCGCCGATTGCGTCGATGCGTTCGGTGGCGCCTATACGCGCGAGAACGTGCTGCGCATCATGCACGATTCGCGCATTGGCGCGTTCGGCGCGATCGCGCTCGTGATCGCCCTGGCGCTGAAGTGGCAAACGCTTGCCGCGTTGCCGCCGATGCGCGCCGCGGGCCTGATGATCGGCGCGCACGCGGCGAGCCGCGCATTCGCGATCAGCTATCTGGCCACGCTCGACTACGTGCGCGCCGAAGGCAAGGCCAAACCGGTCGCGCAGCGCCTCTCCGCGCCCGCGTTGCTTTGTGCGGCCATATTCGGTTTGCCGTGGTTGCTGTGGCCGAATGGACCTGCTTCAGCGGATTGGCGTTTCGCGGCCGTGACGCTGCTCGTCCTGGTGGCGCTGCGCTTCGCAATGGGCCGTTATTTCGTGAGACGACTCGGCGGCTATACCGGCGATTGCCTCGGCTTCGCGCAGCAGGTCTTCGAATTGAGCATCTATCTCATGGGGCTCGCATGGATATCGTCCTGATTCGTCACCCCGCCGTCGTGGTCGATGCCGGCGTCTGTTACGGCCAAAGCGACGTCGCGCTCGTCGAGGATGCCGACGTGTCGGCGGCGGCGCTCGCCTTGCGGCTCGCCGCGTTGCAGGTGCCGGCGCCGCGCGTGTTGATGTCGAGTCCGTCGACGCGCTGCTCGGCGCTCGCGGCGGCGATGTCGAACGATTTCGGCTGCGCGCTCAGTCACGACGATCGTCTGAAGGAGATGAACTTCGGCGACTGGGAAGAGCGGCGTTGGGATGCGATCGATCGCGAGTTGCTCGACGACTGGGCGGCCAACTTCGAGCACGCGCGGGCGCACGGTGGCGAAAGCGTGACGCAATTCGTCGCGCGGGTGCGGGCGTGGTTCGACGCGTTCGCGCAAACGCGCGAGCTGACGCCGGCTTACGTGGTCACGCATGCGGGCGTCATGCGGGCCATCGCGTCGCTGGTGCTGGACGTGCCGTTGGAGCGCTGTCTGCGGTGGTCGCTCGATATGACCGGGATTGTCTGGCTGCGCCGCGATGACGAGGCGCGGCAGTGGTCGTTGGTGCGGTGGAATGCGTGAGGAATTCAAAGCAACGATTCGTCTGCGCAAACGCTGCATTCAAATCGCGCCACCTCGTTTTGATTTGCGTGCCACTTTTCTGGGAAATTTGTCACGATATCGCGTTTCGTGCCACTTTATGCCGCTGAATCTGGCACGAAACCCGTGTTTCGTGCCATAATTCTTGGAAAGGTGGCGCTATTCCGTGCTAATCGCGCCACTTCGACTGCACGGTGGCGCGCATGAACAGCAAGGGCATCAAACAGGAACTGGATCTGATCGAGCAGCTCATCGCCGCAAGCGCTGAGGGCCAAGGCGTGCGCGCGCTCGCCGCGGCCGTTGCCGCACGCGGGCATCCCATGCCCCGGCGCACGCTGCAACGCCGGCTCGACGGGCTGCTCGAAGCCGGCCGCATCGGCTCGGAAGGCGCGGGACGGGCGCTCGTCTACACGCGAGTGCCCGCTGCCAGCGACGGCGTTCTTCCGGCGCAGCCCACCGGCAGCGCAAGCACCGCGAGCGAGGCTTACGTGCCGGTCTCGAGCGACGGCCTCGAAGTGCGCGCGGAGGTGAACCGGCCGCTCCACGAACGCCGGCCGGTCGGCTACAACCGCGCCTTTCTGGAACGCTATCGTCCGAATCAGGACGCTTATCTATCGCAGTCACAGCGCGAGCGGCTTCACGAGTGGGGGCGCACGTCGGCGGATGCGCGGCCGGCGGGCACTTATGCGCGCGACATCATGGGCCGGCTTCTGATCGATTTATCGTGGGCGTCGTCGCGGCTGGAGGGCAATACCTACACGCGGCTCGACACGGTGCGGTTGATCGAGCAAGGGCAGATCGCGGAGGGCAAGGACGCGCAGGAAACGCAGATGATCCTGAACCACAAGGCCGCGATCGAAATGATCGTTGAGAGCGCCGACGAGGTGGGCTTCAACCCTTTCACCGTCCTGAACCTTCACGCGATCCTCTCCGACAACCTGATGTCGGACCCGTTCGCGAGCGGTCGCTTGCGCGTGCGCGAAGTGGAGATCAGCGGCACCGTGTTTTTTCCGCTCGCCGTGCCGCAGCAGATCGCGGAATGCTTCGAGGCGCTGCTGAACAAGGCCGCGCGAATCGACGATCCCTTCGAACAGGCTTTTTTCAGCATGGTGCACCTGCCGTACCTGCAACCGTTCGAGGACGTCAACAAGCGGGTCTCGCGTTTGGCCGCGAATATCCCGTTGATTCGCGAGAATCTGTGTCCGCTATCGTTCGTGGACGTTCCGCGGAAGGCGTATATCGAGGGCACGCTCGGCGTCTACGAAACCAATCGCGTCGATCTGTTGCGCGACGTTTTCATGTGGGCCTACGAGCGTTCGTGCCAGCGCTATCTGGCGATTCGCCAATCGATCGGCGAGCCGGACGCGTTTCGGCTCAAGTACCGCAATGCGTTGATACAGGTGGTGCAGGAGGTGATTCGCGGCGGCCTCGCGGGCTCGCGGAGCGAGGTTGAAACACTCGCGCGCGAGCGGGTGAGCGCGGGCGACCTGTCGTCGTTTGTCGACGCGATCCAGTCCGATCTCGATCACCTTTATCCCGGCAACGTCGCGCGTTACAGGCTTCGGCTATCCGAGTTCGAACACTGGCCGTTCAAGCGCGCCGAGACCGCGTTACGTTGATGTCATTTCCGGCGTGAGCGCGCCACTTCGAGGTCTTCGCACAGTTGCCTTGCGCCCTGAGCGATACGCGGCGCCGGCCGGTTGATCAGATCGCCGTCGATGGCGAACAGGTTGTCGTTCGCCACCGCGCTCAGGCTCGGCCAGGCGCGCCATGCGCCCAGTTGCGGCAACGTGGTGTCCGGTCTGGTCGCGCCGGGCGCGGCCGTGACGATCGCTTCCGGGTTCGCGGCGAGCACCGCTTCGGTCGAGACGGTCGGCACCAGCGGTTCGAGCTTGGCGAATACGTTGCGGCCTCCGCATAGCGCGATCACGTCGCTGACCATGTGCTCGCCGTTGAGCGTCATCAACGGTTGATCCCACACCTGATAGAACACGCTGACGGGCGGCCGGCTCGCATATTGCGCGCGCAATCTCGCGATGTCCCGGCGGTATTCGGCCGCCGCTTTATCCGCAGTGGTTGAGGTGCCCAGCAATTGCCCGAGCCTGGTCAGCGACACGGCAATGTCGTCGAGATGATGCGGCTCGCTGAAGTACAACGGCACGTGCATCTCGCGCAACCGATCCAGTTGACGCTGCGCATTGCCATGCCGCCACACGACGATCAGATCGGGCTTCAATGCGACGATGCGTTCGAGGTCGAGCGCCTTGTTGTCGCCGACGCGCGGCACTTGCTTCGCTTCAGGCGGATAGTCGCTGTAGGAGACGGCGCCGACCAGTTTCGCGCCGCCGCCCGCGGCATACAGCAACTCGGTGACGTGCGGCGCCAGGCTGATTACCCGTTGCGCGGGAGCGGCAAGGGTGACGCCGGCGCCGGTGTCGTCGGTGACGGTGATCGCGGCGTGGGCGTGCAGCGTGGCAACGCAGAAGAAGACGGTGAGGGCGAAGCGGGTCATCGAGTGGCGGCGCGTTGGTCGCGCGAGGCGGGTGAATCGGACAACGGTTCCTGTTATTCGCATCGTTGGCTTTGATCCGCTGTCATGCGGAATCGATCTCTCGAACCGCTTCGCGCAAGCTCTCGTCGAAGCGCGTCCATTCCGGTTCGTTCGCGGGCAGGCCGACACGCACGCTGCCCGAGGGCGTGAACAGCCGCGTCCACACGCCGCGTCGGGCCAACGCTTCATGCAAGGCGGCGGCGCGTGCATCGTCGGTCCATGCGAAGAGCGGCGTGCCGCGCGTGTTCAGACCTTGCGCATGCAGCAGTTTCACGAGGCGCGCGCTTTCGGCATCGAGCCGCGCGCGCATCTCGCGTTGCCACGCCTCGTCGTCGAACGCGGCTTTCACGGCGTGACGCGCCGGACCGCTGACCGTCCACGCACCGAGCGTGCGGCGCAACGCATCGAGCGACGCGGGCGCGGCGAGCACGAAACCCGCACGCACGCCGGCGAGGCCGAAGAATTTGCCCGGCGAGCGCAGCACGATCAAGCCGTCGCGATTCGTGCTGGCCGCGAGCGATTGCGAGGGCATCGTATCGGCGAACGCTTCGTCGACGAGCAACGTGCCGCCGCGCGCGCCCAATTGCGCATGCCAGTGCAACAGCTTGCCGGCGCTCAGATGCTCGGCGGTGGGATTGTTCGGATTCACGATGGCGACATGCGTGAGCGCGTCGGGCAAGGTTTCGCGGGACGCGTCGAGCGGCATGACCTCATGGCCGGCCCGCTCGAAAGCGGGCGCGTATTCGCTGTACGTGAGCGCCGCGATGCCGACGCGTGCGCGTGGCAGCAGCGAGGGCAGCGCGCGAATCGCCGCCTGGCTTCCGGCAACGGGCAGCACATGTTCCGCGTCCGGCGCGCCGTAATAGCGCGCGGCGCAGGCGGCGAAGCCGTCGCCTTCGTCGGGGAGACGGCGCCAGGCATCGGCGGGAACGGGCGGCACCGGATAGCCGTGCGGATTGATGCCCGTGGACAGGTCGAGCCACTGCGCGTACGGAATGCCATACCGTTGCGCCGCTTCGTGCAGATTGCCGCCGTGAACCACGGCATGGATGGCAACGCCGCCGGCGGTGATTGAATCAGGCATTCGATCAGCCATGAAACGGCACGCTCAGCAACGCCAGCACGATCAGCACCGCCAGCCAGAGGACGAGCGTGCGTTCGACCAGCATCAATGCCGCCACGATGTGAGCGGCTTTCGCCGGATGTCCGAAGCCGAGCGTCGGCCTGTCCTCGAGCACGCCGTGATAGACCGCCGGCCCGCCGATCAACACGTTCAGGCTGCCCGCGCCCGAGGCCATGACCGGTCCGGCGTTCGGGCTGTCCCAGCGCGCAGCCTGCTCGCGCCAGCAGCGCCATGCGGTGCGCGTGTCGCCGAGCAGCGCGTAGCTCGCCGCGGTCAGCCGCGCGGGAATCCAGTTGAGCACGTCGTCGAGGCGCGCGGCCGCCCAGCCGAAGCGCAAATAGCGCGGCGTGCGATAACCCCACATCGCATCGAGCGTGTTGGCGAGACGAAACGCGAGCGCGCCCGGACCGCCCGCGATGGCGAACCAGAAGAGCGCGCCGAAGATCGCGTCGTTGCCGTTTTCGAGCGCCGATTCGACGGCGGCGCGCGAGAGCGCGGCTTCGTCGGCCTGACTGGTGTCGCGCGACACGATGCGTGAAGTCAGCAAGCGCGCCTGCGCGAGATCGCGTTGCGTGAGAGCCTGCGCAATCGGCGCGATGTGATCGTGCAGGCTGCGTGCGCCGAGCGCGAACCACAACAGCACGACATGCACCGCGCAGGCCGCGAAAAACGGCAGCGCCGCGACCAGCCACCAGGCGATCAACACGGGCGGCATGACCGCCAGCGACCACGCGAGCAGTCCCTTGAGCCGCAAGCGCCGGCCGCGGTTATGGCGCGCTTCGAGCCGCATCGCCCATTTGCCGAAAACCACCAGCGGATGCGCGGTGCGCGGCTCGCCGAACCAGCGGTCGACGACGACGCCCGCAGCCGTCAGCGTGACGATGAGAGGCAGCGACAGCATCACGCGCCGCCGGCTGTTTTCAGCGCGAGCGGCAAGCCCGCGACCATCATCGTGACGTGGCGGCTCAACGCGGCGACGCGCTGATTGAGCCGCCCGAGTTCGTCGACATAGAGGCGCGTGGCCGCGCCGAGCGGCACCACGCCGAGGCCGATTTCATTGCTGACCACGATGAGCTTGCCTCTTGCGTTGAAGAGCGCCGTTTCGAACGCGGCGAAATGCGCCTGATAGCGGTCGACGGGCAGGCCGTCGCCTTCGGGCGGACACAGCAGGTTGGCGAGCCACAGCGTCAGGCAGTCGATCAGAATGCAGTGGCCGGGCGCGTCGAGTTGCGCAACCGCGCCAGCGAGATCGACGCTCGCTTCGTGCAACCGCCAATGCGCCGGACGCCGCTCGCGATGATGCGCGATGCGCGCGCTGAATTCGGCGTCGCCGGACACACGCGCGGTGGCGATGTACGTGACGGGCAGGGCGCTGTCGCTCGCAAGCCGTTCGGCGTGCACGCTCTTGCCCGAACGGGCGCCGCCGAGAACGAAGGTGAGGTCGCGGGAAGTCATCGCGTGATTGTACCGGCGCGATGGGATAATGCCGCGTTCAAGCGCGCGTTGCCTCGTGGCCGCGTGGGCCGATGCGTCGCCGGCTATCGCGCCGTTGTTCGCCGCCGCGTTGCTGCGAAGTTGCCGCTTCATGTGTTCTTCACCGCCGAGCCCGACATTCACGTGACCACCACTCCGACCCCGCATGACGCCGCACCCGTGCCGCGCGGCACGCTGATGATTCAGGGCACCACCTCCGATGCGGGCAAGAGCACGCTGGTCGCCGGATTGTGCCGGCTCGCGCGCCGCGCCGGGGTGCGGGTCGCGCCGTTCAAGCCGCAGAACATGGCGCTCAACAGCGCGGTGACGGTCGACGGCGGCGAGATCGGCCGCGCCCAAGCCCTGCAGGCGGTAGCCGCCGGCATCGCCGCGCACACCGATCTGAACCCGGTGCTGCTCAAGCCGACGAGCGACCGCGGCGCGCAGGTGATCATCCACGGCAAGGCGCGCATGAATCTCGATGCGCGCGCGTATCACGACTACAAGCCCATCGCGTTTGAAGCCGTGCTGGCATCGTATGCGCGTCTGCAGGCGGCGTACGACACGATTTTCGTCGAAGGCGCGGGCAGTCCCGCCGAGATCAATCTGCGCGAACGCGACATCGCCAACATGGGTTTCGCGGAAGCCGTCGATTGCCCCGTCGTGCTGGTGGCCGACATCGACCGCGGCGGCGTGTTCGCGCATCTGACCGGGACGCTCGCGTGTCTGTCGGCAAGCGAGCAGGCGCGGGTGCGCGGCTTCATCATCAACCGTTTTCGCGGCGACGTCGGTCTGCTGAAGCCGGGGCTCGAGTGGCTCGAGGCGAAGACCGGCAAGCCGGTGCTCGGCGTCGTGCCCTATCTGCACGGACTCACGCTCGACGCGGAAGACATGCTGCCGCCCGAATTGCGCGCCGCGAACAGCGACGCGGGGCGCATGCTGCGCGTGGTCGTGCCGGTGCTGCCGCACATCAGCAACCACACCGATTTCGATGCGTTGCGCGCGCACCCCCAAGTCGATTTTCATTATGTGCGCAGCGGCACGCCGCCGCCGTCCGCCGATCTGATCATCTTGCCCGGCTCGAAGAACGTGCCGGGCGATCTGGCGTTTCTGCGCGCGCAAGGCTGGGATGCCGTGCTGCAAAGGCATCTGCGCTACGGCGGCCGGGTGATCGGGATTTGCGGCGGCATGCAGATGCTCGGGCGCGAAGTGGCCGATCCGCATGGCGTGGAAGGCCCGCCGGGCACCTTCGCGGGCCTCGGCTGGCTCGATTACTCGACGGTGCTCACGCGCGAGAAGACGCTGAAGAACGTGACCGGGCGCCTCGCGTTGCCCGGCTCGCCGGCGGTGGCCGGCTATGAGATTCACATGGGCGAGACGCAAGGCCCGGCGCTGGAGACGCCGGCGCTGCGGTCGGTGCAATCGGTGCAACCGGTGCAACGGGACACGGCGCATGGGATGCAAGAGGCGCACTCCGACGGCGCGTTTTCCGCCGATGGCCAGATTCTCGCCACCTACGTGCACGGTCTGTTCGACACGCCCGCCGCATGCGCCGCGCTGCTTGCGTGGGCCGGTTTGAGCGATGCCGCGGCGATCGACTATCCGGCGCTGCGGGAGGCGTCGCTGGATCGGCTGGCGGATACGCTCGCCGAGCATCTTGATCTTTCGAAGCTCTTTGCGGCGATCGGGTGATTTGGACTCGGGTGAGCGTCGGCGATTAGATCTTCACGGGAAATAATCAAAGCCTGAGTGGCGGTTTTTCGCTGCATCCGGTTCGAATACAGTCCTCGTGTTAGCGGCCGGTCGCCGGCCGCTTCTCTTTCAAGGATCCCTCATGAACCCGAATCGCTCCGCCGACCTGGCCGCTTTCCTCCTCCGGCTCGCCCTGGGCGTGCTTTATCTCGCGCACAGCCTGCAAAAGATCTTCGTTTTCACGCTGCCCGGCACGGCGCAGTTCTTCGTGTCGCTCGGCCTGCCAGGATGGCTCGGCTACGTGACGGCGTTCGTCGAACTGATCGGCGGCATTGCGCTGCTGCTCGGCGTGCAGGTCCGCTGGGTCGCGCTGGTGCTGCTGCCGTTCATGCTCGGCGCGACGTCGCAGCATCTGCATAACGGATGGGGTTTCGCGTCGCCGCACGGCGGATGGGAGTATCCGGCGTTCTGGGCGGTGACCTTGGTGGTGCAGTCGCTGCTCGGTGGCGGCGTGCTGGCGCTGGGTGGGCAGAAGGCGGGGCGCATGGCGGCTGCTTGATGCTTTGGGTGACGGTGGTTTTGATCGGCGCCTCCAACGCGCCCGCGCCCTGAACCGCGAGACAACAAAAAGCACGCGCCGTGAGGCCGCGTGCTTTTTCCAATGGCGCCTTGCCGCGCCGCCCCTATCCGCCGATCAGTACAGCACGATCTGCGTGCAGCGAAACAGCGCCATCGTCTTGCCGTCGGGATCCGTGACCGTGGCGTCCCACACCTGTGTGCTGCGCCCCAGATGCACACCCTTGGCGACCGCGCGGATCGTGCCTTCGGTGGTCGTCCCAAGAAAATTGCTTTTCAGCTCGATGGTCGTGAAGTTGCGCGCGGTCGGCGGCAGATGCGCGAGGCAGGCATAGCCGCAAGCGGTGTCGGCGAGGCCGATCACCGTGGCGGCATGCAAAAAGCCGTTCGGCGCGAGCAATTCGTCGCGCACGGTCAACTCCGCGGTCAACGTGCCTTGCTCCAGCGACAGCACATGCACGCCCAGCAAGCCCGGCAGCCTGCCCTCCTGGCGTTCGTGCAGACGCTCCACGGTGTATTCAGGGCGAAGTTTGCTCATGAAATTCGGTCCTCGAAGGAAAATCGGCGCTGCCGGAGTGATCAATTAGCCGTTGCAGGGCTTCGGCCCCGCTGCATTTGTCGATATTATCAACGGCTGGATCGGCGGGTGAACCTGAATCCGGTCAGGATCGGGGCTCATCGGCGCAAGTCAGAGCAAACAGCGCGGCAAACCGGCTGGCAGTGTCCAGCCTTCTTTCCGGGAGAATTCATGACGGTGATCGTGGTGGCGAATCCGAAGGGCGGCGTGGGTAAAAGCACGTTGTCGACCAATCTGGCCGGCTATTTCGCGGCGTCCGGCGAATGGGTCGCGCTGGCCGATCTGGACAAGCAGCAGTCCGCGCACGCCTGGCTGTCGCTGCGGCCCGACACGCTGCCGGCCATCGAAACCTGGGAAGTCGACCCCGAGACTCCGGCCAAGCCGCCGCGAGGATTGGAGCACGCGGTCGTCGACACGCCGGCCGGCTTGCATGGCAATCGGCTGGGTATCGCGCTCGATCTGGCCGACAAGGTAATCGTGCCGCTGCAGCCGTCGATGTTCGATATTCTCGCCACGCAAGAATTTCTTGAGCGGCTGGCGAAGGAAAAGGCGGTCAGGAGAGGCGCGATCGAGATCGGCGTGGTCGGCATGCGGGTCGATGCGCGCACGCGCTCGGCGGAGCAGTTGCACCGCTTTGTAGAAGGTTTGAAGCTGCCGGTGCTGGGTTATCTGCGCGACACGCAGAATTACGTGCAACTGGCCGCGCACGGCCTGACCTTGTGGGACGTCGCCAAAAGCCGCGTGGAGAAGGATCTGGAGCAGTGGCAGCCGATCCTCGAATGGACCAGCAAGACGGGCAAGAGGGCTTGAGGGCAAAGAGCAGGCGGCGTGGCCGCCCGCTGCATGTGGCTGCGTGGCGTTGAGAAGCGGCGCGAGTGAACTACGGCCTCAAGTCCAGTTTTGCGTCGGCACGTGATCGCGGCTGCCCTTGATCTTGTTGTGCTCGTCGACGAACACCAGGTCCGGCTTCCAGCCCGCCTTCAGTTCCGCTTCATCGACCACCGCGAACGCCGCGATGATCACCAGATCGCCGAGCTGCGCGCGCCGTGCGGCCGAACCGTTCAGCGAAATCATGCCGCTGCCGCGTTCGCCCTTGATCGCGTAGGTCGAGAAACGCTCGCCGTTGTTGATGTTCCAGATGTCGATCCGTTCGTTTTCGACGATGTTCGCCGCTTCCAGCAAATCCTCGTCGATCGCGCACGAGCCTTCGTAGTGCAGTTCGCAATGCGTGACCGCGACGCGGTGGATCTTCGACTTCAGCATGTTGCGTTGCATGACCAATCCCTTGTGGCTTCCTGTCCGTTTCTACGCGACGTAAGACGATTTCAGATTTCCTGTCCGTTTCTACGCGACGTAAGACGATTTCAGATTTCGAGGTTGTCGATGAGGCGAGTCGTGCCGAGCTTGGCGGCGGCCAGCACCACCAGTTCGGCGTTGGCGTCTTGCGGTCCCGGCGGGAGCAGATTCGAGCGCTTGCGCACCGCGACGTAATCGGGCTGCCAGCCGCGCGCGGCCAATGCCGTCATCGCCGCCTGTTCGAGCTTGGCGAAGTCGCGCTCGCCGGACAGCACCGCGTCGCGCACGCGATTGAGTTCGGCGGCCAGCCTCGGCGCCTCGGCGCGCTCGGCGGCCTGCAAAAAGCGGTTGCGCGAGCTGAGCGCGAGGCCGTCGGCGTCACGCACGGTTTCGGCGGCGATGATGTCGGTGGGCAGCGCGAACTGATGGCACATGCTGCGCACGATCATCAACTGCTGGTAATCCTTCTTGCCGAACACGGCGACGCGCGGCTGCACGCACGACATCAGTTTCATCACCACCGTGCACACGCCCTGGAAGAAGCCGGGGCGGAATTCACCTTCGAGAATGTCGCCCAGATCGTGCGGCGGATGCACGCGGTACTCCTGCGGCTCCGGATAGAGGTCTTTTTCCGTCGGCGCGAACAACACGTAGACGTTTTCCTTTTGCAGCTTCTCGATGTCGGCTTCGAGCGTGCGCGGGTATTTGTCGAAGTCCTCGTTCGGGCCGAACTGCAGCCGGTTGACGAAGATGCTCGCCACCACCGGATCGCCGTGCTGACGCGCGAGACGCATCAGCGACAGATGGCCTTCGTGCAGATTGCCCATGGTCGGCACAAAGGCGGTGCGATTCTGGCCGCGCAACTGGTCGCGCAATTCATGGATCGAGCTGATGACTTTCATGATCGGACTGGAAATTCCTGGCGCGACGCGAGACTGGGTTGGTGCGAAAAATCAGCTTTTCGCGCGGCCCGCCGCCTCACTGGTGATGAAAGGTTCGGAGCGCGGGATTGTAGTGGATTTGCGCCGCTGGCGCACCGGAACGAGGCATGCGGGCCGCGCGTGGTGCACGGATCGGCGCATGGCTCGCAGCCTCATGCCGGCAGATAGGCAAGGCGCACATAGATCGGCGCGAACGGCTCGGCCTGAGTGATTTCGACGAGCGATTCGCGGCACAGTTCGAGCACGGCAATGAAATTCACGACCACCACCGGCACGCCCTTGCTCGTGTCGAACAGGTCGGCGAACTCCATGAAGCGCGCGTTCTGCAATTGCCGCAGGATCGAGCTCATATGCTCGCGCACCGACAATTCCTCGCGCGAAATCTTGTGATGCTGAACCAGCTTGGCGCGCTTGATCACGTCGGCCCACGCGGCGCGCAGGTCTTCGCTGTTCACGTCCGGAAAGCGCGGCGTGATGCTTTGCTCGATGTAGACCTCGGCGCGCAGGAAGTCGCGCCCGAGCTGCGGCAACTGGTCGATGCGCTGCGCGGCGAGCTTCATCTGCTCGTATTCCAGCAGGCGGCGCACCAGTTCCGCGCGGGGGTCCTCGGCTTCCTCGCCGCTGTCCGCCTTCTTCACCGGCAGCAGCATGCGCGACTTGATCTCGATCAGCATCGCGGCCATCAGCAGATACTCCGACGCGAGTTCGAGATTGGTCTGGCGCAACTGCTCGACGTAGCCCAGGTACTGCACCGTGACGTCCGCCATCGGAATGTCGAGCACGTTGAAGTTCTGCTTGCGGATCAGGTACAGCAACAGATCCAGCGGTCCTTCGAACGTTTCGAGAAACACCTCGAGCGCGTCCGGCGGAATGTACAGGTCGGTCGGCAGCTTGAAGAGCGGCTCGCCGTACAGGCGAGCGAAGGCGATGCCGTCGACGGTGTCCGGCGTCGAGTCGGTGGTGGGCGCGGCAAGCGCGGCGTCGCCGGCGGCCGGCCGTGCGCCGTGTGCCTCGTCGGCGTGACTCACGCGCTTAGAAGTTTTGATAGTACGAGTAAGGCGTCTGTTCGACGCGCGAGGCTTTCTGCTCGGCGCGTTCTTCCAGGTCGATCGGCTGTTTGTCCCACAGCAGCGCGCGGCCGCGGCGTTGTTCGGCCTCGAGGCTGGGCTTCTGTTGCTTGAGCTGGTTCAGGAACTGGGTGATGTCCGATTGATACATGGCTCGACGTCCGTGGTGTGGGAAATGGCGGCGGCCTGGCAGTAAGAGGAGAGCGGCGCCGCAGCTATTCCATAATTTTACCGCATGCGCCGCGCGCGGACGAAAAACGGCGGCCGCGCGAGAGGGCGGTGTGCAAGAATTCCTGGAACCCGCGCGGCGCGGGGCGCGTCAAAGGCGGGCATCGCCGATGCGGCGGCGTCTGACGCATGACACGTTATTCGGCGTGCATTCCCCGAGCCGATCGGCGCGCGCGACGTTGGGCCGACGGCATCACGCATTGCGCATGCGTTGAGCGCCCATGCGCTGCCGCGTCGGGCGAACGCTTGTGAACCGATTGCGCGACGTCGCCGATGTGGTCAAATAGCGAGCTTCGGCCGCCGCGGCGCGCCTGAGCGACAGAATTCACCAACCACGTCCGGAGGATTGTTTGGCGGGATGTGCGATCGAAAAGCCGCATCCGCGGCGCGGCGAGACCGGCCTCGGGCGCGGGCACATGGCGTCCATCCGGCGCTGGCTGCGCGCGTGGCTGGCATTCGGCATCGTCATGTCGATGCTGGCCGTGACCGACGCCCACGCGGCGCGGCGCGCGGTCGCCAGCTACAAGGTCGAGATCGAAGCCACGCCGCGTTCGCTGCGCAAGCTGCTCGAGGAGCATCTGGATATCGCGCGGTTCGCCAAACGGCCCGACATCAGCGACGACCAGTTCCAGTTTCTGATTACCGCCACGCCCCAGCAGGTGCGCGACCTGGCCTCCACGCAGGGTTATTTCACGCCGGTGGTACGCACCGACGTGCGAACCGTCGACGATAAAAAGCGCGTCACGGTCAGTGTCGATCCCGGCCCGCTCACCACCATCAGTTCGATTTCGATCTCGTTTCGCGGCGCGGTGCTGACCGAGGACCCGGCGCAGGAAAATACCGCGCGCTTCGCGTTCTCGTTGCACGAGGGCGATCCGTTCTCGCAGGGCGGCTGGGACGACGCCAAGAACGCGGCGCTCAAGGCCTTGCAGGCGCGCCGCTATCTCGGCGCGAAGATCTACCATTCCGAGGCGCGCGTCGATCCGCGCACGCACGAGGCGACGTTGTCGGTCACGTATGAAAGCGGGCCGACCTTCACGATGGGCAAACTCGACGTATCCGGCACGCGGCGCTATCCCGAGCAGATCGTCGACAACGTGAATCCGATTTCGGTCGGCGACATCTACGACGTGCAGCGCGTCGCCGAATTGCAGCGGCAGTTGCAGAACACGCCGTACTACGCGAGCGTCGCGATCGACGTGGACAGCGACCCGGCCAAACCGCTCGAGACGCCGATGCACGTCAAGGTGTCGGAGTACCCGTACAACAGCGTGCGTGGCGGCGTCGGTTATTCGACGGACAACGGCCCGCTGATCCAGGGCGCGTACTCGTATCTCGACACCTTCGGCAAGGCGTGGCCGTTCACGATCGAGGGCCGCGTCGACCAGAACCAGCAATACGGACAAATCCAGTTGGCGATGCCGCCGGGGCGGCGCGCGTGGACCAACAGCGTGCTGGCGTCCTACACCACCACCGACGTTTCCGACACGCGCATCTACAGTATTCGCGCCGGCGTGCAGCGCGCCCGCACCTCGCAGTTCATCGACTACAACTACTCGATCCTCTTCTATCAGGACCGTCTCGACCAGAATGCGATTGCGCCGACCACCAGCCGCGCGCTGGTGCCGTCATGGTCCTGGACCCGCCGCCATACCGACGATCCGTTGTTTCCGCGCTCGGGCAACCTGCTTCACGTCGAGGCGGGCTTCGCGGTCAAGGGCGTGCTGACCGACCAGACGTTCATCCGCGGCTACGCGCGCGGTCAGCAGTATCTGCCGATCGGCAAGGAAGACATCGTGCTGCTGCGCGCCGAACTCGGCGGCGTGTTCACGAGCGGCAGTTCGAGCGGCATTCCGGCTTCGCTGCTGTTTCGCGCCGGGGGTTCGAATTCGGTGCGCGGCTATGGCTACCAGAGCATCGGTAATAGCGTCGCCGGTTCGGTGCTGCCCACCAAGTATCTCGTGACGGCGACGGCCGAATATCAGCACTGGTTTACTCACGATTGGGGCGCCGCCGCGTTCTTCGACATCGGCACCGCGACGGATACCTGGGGCGAAAAAGTTTTTTATCCCGGCGTCGGCATCGGCGCGCGCTGGCGCAGCCCGGTCGGTCCGGTGAACGTGGACGTCGCTTACGGCATCCGCAACCAGAGCGTGCGGCCGTATCTGACGCTCGGCATCGCCTTCTGATGGACACCTGCTTCTACATGATCCACGCATGACCACGGACGTTTCCGCTCAATCTTCCGCGCAGCCGCCCGGCACGCCTCCGCCAGGAGAGCCGCCCGGACAACCGCCGCCTGCCGACGCGCCGCCGCCGAGGCGTCGCCTCGGCCGGCTGCTGCTGAAAACGCTCGCGTGGACGGTCGCGGTGTTGGTGCTGCTGGTCGCGCTGGCGCTCGGTCTGCTGTACGGCGCGCTGACGACCGAGCGCGGCACCGCGTACGCGTGGCAGGCGGCGGTCAGGCTGCTGGGCGGCAAGCTCACGGGCACGCTCGAAGGCGGCGCGCTCGCGAACGGCGTGCAACTGCGGCAAGTACGCTGGCGCAGCCTCGACGGCAGCGGCACCGACATCCAGATCGACCGCGTCGCGGGCCGCTGGGGACTCACGCGCGAGCCCTGGCGCTTCACGATCGACTATCTGCATGTCGGCACGATCGACGCCCGGGTCGGCGCTTCGCCGAAGAGCAGCGAACCGCTGACGCTGCCGCAAGACTTGCGCTTGCCGCTGCAACTCGAAGTGCGCGACGTCCGGGTCGACAAGCTGTTGTTGCGCCAGGGCGGGTCGACGACCGAGTTCTCGCAGTTCGCGTTTCATGGCCGCAGCGACGGGCGTCATCATCAAGCCGCCATCGAGCGGCTCGACACGCCGTTCGGCGCCTTGACGGCGACGGCCAGGCTCGATGGCGCGCGGCCGTTTCCGCTTTCCGGCGACGTCGGCTATTCGGGCAAGGTCAACGAGGAAGCGGTTCAGGTGGACGGCCATTTGAGCGGCTCGCTGGAAAATCTGGTCGCCGAACTCGACGCCACCGGCATGAAGCTCGCCGGTCATGCGCGGGTCGAGGCCACGCCGTTCGGAGCGGTGCCTTTGCAGCGCGCCACGCTGACCTTCGATCACGTCAATCCGCAGGCGTTTGCGCCGGGCGCGCCGCTGGCGGATCTGGCGGTGCGGGCGGAGTTGCAGCCGGTAGGGCACGAAGAGGCGCCGGGCGGGGCGGGCGCGGTCGAGCTGGTTCCGGGCGCGGCGAGCGGGACGATGGCGGCGAGCGCTGCTGAGGCCGGCGGAGCTTCCGGTGCGGTGGGCGCCGGCAACGGCCGCGTTGCTCCCCACGCCGCCCAAAAAAGCGCCGCCGGTTTCGCCGTGGCCGGCCACATGTCGATCGTCAACGCCAAACCCGGCGCGATCGACCAGAACCTCCTGCCGCTGATCGACGCCAACGCCGACGTGCGCCTCGACGCCGAGGCACAGCGCATCTCGAACCTGAACGTCCGGCTCGTGAAGAACGCCACGCTGACCGGCGGCGGCGCGCTGACCGGCAAGCGCGGGCGATTCGATCTACAGGTCGCCGGGCTCGACCTGAACGCGCTGCAGGCAACCGTGCGGCCCACGCAGCTTTCCGGCCCGATCGGCGTCCGTCTGAACGACGACGTGCAAAGCCTTACGCTCGATCTCGTCGATCCAAAAGCGGCGCTGCGCGCGCAAGGCAAGCTGACATTCGATCCGGCCCGCGTCGCCTTCAACGACGTGCGCATCACGTCGGGCAAGGGCCGCATCGATCTCTCCGGCGCGCTCAAGCACGACGCGAACTCCAGCTACAACCTGAAAGCGCAACTGACCGATTTCGATCCGTTGACGCTGACATCGCAGATGCCATCGCGCACGCCGGTGACCGCGGCGCCGGCGTCGAGGGCCGACAAGGCCAAACAGGCCGCGGCCGAAGCGGGCAGCACGGCCGGCGCCAAAAGCGCGGCCCCAGGCGACAAAGCCGCCGCCGTGGCGAAAAACACCGCGAAGGCCACGGTGAAGTCGGAAGTCGTTCAGCGCAAAACGCCGCCGCCACGACGCGGCGCGCCGCCCGTCCGCAAGATCGAGGCACGCGTGAACGGCACGCTCACCGCGGCCGGCATGCTGGCTCCGGTTTTCACCACCAAGGCCGAATTCAAGCTCGGTCCGAGCGTCTACGACGGCCTGCCGCTGACCGGCGGCGGCACGATCCAGCTCGCCGGCTCGCGGATCTTGCCGAGTCGCGCGAATCTGTCGGTGGCGGGCAACCAGGTGGACCTGCAAGGCAGCTTCGGCGCGCGCGGCGACCGGCTGCGTTTTCGTGTCGACGCACCGCAACTGGCGCGCCTCGGTTTCGGACTCGCCGGCCTGGTGGCGGCCGACGGCGATCTCACCGGCTCGTTCGAGCACCCGAATGTCGTGCTGAACTACAAGGCTGACAGCGTGGTGTTCAGCAGCAACCGCGTCGGTCATGCGGAAGGTCATGCGGAACTGCGCGACGGCGCGAACGGCGCGCTGGTCTTCAGCACCGACGCGCGCAACGTGAGCGCGGGCGGCGTCGACCTGGCCACGCTCACGGCGCGTCTGTCCGGCACGCGCGCCAATCACACGCTCGAGGCTGCGGCCACCGGCAAACTGCAGGACCGTCCGCTCGCTCTCACGCTCGCCGCCAACGGCAAGCTGACCGAAGCCCGCGACGGCACGCGCTGGGACGGCACCGTGACCCGTTTGCAGAACCGCGGCACGCCGGCGCTGAATCTCGAAGCGCCGCTCGCGGTGAGCGCCGGGCCGAGCCGCCTGACCCTCGGCGCGACCCGCCTCACGCTCGAAGGCGCGGTGCTGAGCCTGAAATCGTTCGCCTTCGACCACGGCAAGATTCAGTCGGCGGGCAGCTTGACCGATATTTCGCTCGCGCGTTTGCAGGATCTGCGGCGCGAGGTCACCGGCACGCCGCCCGTCGTCAAGACCGATCTCGTGTTCGACGGCGAGTGGGATTTCTCGCTGGGCAGCACGGCTAGCGGCCACATCCAGTTAAAGCGCCGCGCCGGCGACGTCACGGTCGAAATCGGCCGCGGCCTCGCCTCGCTGGGTATCACCGACCTCAGCGCGCGCGCCGACTTCACCGGCGGCAACCGGCTCAATGCCACCGTGCATGCGCAGGCCAACCGGATCGGCGTGATCGATGCCGACGCGCACACCACGCTCGCGATGCGCGACGGTTTCCTCAGCGTGAACGAAGAGGGCCCGCTCACCGGCAACGTGAATGCGAACGTGCCGTCGCTCAAAACCACCGGCGGCCTGTTCGGGCCGAGCTATCTGCTCGACGGCCACCTCGCGCTCAAGCTCGCGCTCGGCGGCACGGTCGCCAAGCCGAACCTGACGGGGTCGCTGATCGGCGACGGTTTGTCCGCGACGCTGGTGGACCAGGGCGTGCAGTTGAAGGACGGCGTGGTGCGCATCGCGCTCTCGCACAATCTGGTCGATTTCCAGCAGGTCGAGTTTCACGGCGCGAGCGGCACGCTGCGCGCGACCGGGCGCGTGCGTCTGGACGGCGCGGAGCCGGACCTGACCGCGAGCATCGTCGCGGACAAGCTCGAGTTGTTCGCGGCGCCGGACCGGAATCTGTCGCTGTCGGGCAGCGCGAGCGTGGCCAACGCCGGCGCGCAGGGCGGCATGGCGATCAACGGCAAATTCGCGGTCGACCATGCGTTGTTCGACATGCCGGAAGAGTCCGCGCCGAGACTGGGCGACGACGTGGTGGTGGTGCGCCCGGACGGCACGGTCGCGGGCGAGCGGCCGAAGCCGGTGCCCGGCACCAACAAGCCGGTCGGCCCGTTCGCGCCGCGCGCCAATATCGACATCGACCTCGGCAAGGATTTCCGTTTCCGCGGACAAGGCGCGGACCTGGGCCTGACCGGCACGATCACCGCGATGAGCGCGCCGAATCTGCCGCTGCGCGCAGTCGGCAATGTGCGGGTCACGCCAGGCTCGACCTATACGCAGTTCGGCCGCAAGCTCAACATCGAGAACGGCTTTTTCACGTTCAACGGTCCGGTGGCGAATCCGGGCATCAATATTCTGGCGATGCGCCGCAATCAGCAGGTCGAGGCGGGCGTGCAGGTCACGGGCACGGTTCAGTTCCCGGTGGCGAAGCTGGTGTCGGAGCCGAACGTGCCGGATAACGAAAAGCTTTCGTGGCTGCTGTTCGGCCACGGCACGGACCAGGGCAACAACGTCGGCCAGCAAAGCACGATGACGACGGCGCTCGCGCTGCTCGGCAGCGCGAGCGGCAAGCGGATCGCGCAGACCTTCGGGCTCGACGAGTTTTCCATCGGCCGAAGCGAGGTCGGGCTGACCGATCCGCAGGTGGTGATGGTGTCGAAGGCGATCAACGAGTGGCTCGTGCTCGGCTACGAGCAAGGGCTGCAGTCGGCGAGCAATGCAATCAAGGCGACGGTCAATCTGACGCGCTACTGGTCCGTTGCGACTTACGGCGGCACTTTCGACGGCGTCGAACTGCTGTATACGCGGCGCTTCGACCGGATCCGGTGGTGATGGCCGGATCGCCGCGAGAGCGGCGCGGCGGGCAACGCCACGTCACGGCATAAAAAAACGGCACGCCTTTGCAGGGCGCGCCGTTTTTTGCTCGTGCCTCCCGGCTTTGAAGCCGGGCGCCGCGCTTCCTTCGGGCTTATACTTCACGTTTATTTCACGCGCATGCCCGGCTTTGCGCCGCTGTCCGGCTCCAGCACGTAGAGACCCGGTTCGGCTTTCTCGTCCGTGGCCGAGGCCGCGAGCACCATGCCCTCGGACATGCCGAACTTCATCTTGCGCGGCGCGAGATTCGCGACCATCACCGTCAGCTTGCCGACCAGTTGCTCCGGCTGGTACGCCGACTTGATGCCCGAGAACACGTTGCGGGTGTTCTCCTCGCCGACGTCGAGCGTGAGTTGCAGCAATTTGTCCGAGCCTTCCACCGCCTTGCAGTCGACGATCTTCGCGATGCGCAGGTCGATCTTGGCGAAGTCGTCGATCGAGATGATGGCGGGCGCTGCCTCTTTGTCGGCGGCGGCCGCTGCTGCCCTTGCCGCCTTCGACTTGTGTTTCGCGTCGGCCGGCGCCGTTTCCGGGGTGGCTTGCAGCGAATCGCGATTGGCCGCAAGCAGCGCCTCGATCTGCTTCGGATCGACGCGCGTCATTAAATGCTTGTACGCGTTGATGGGGCGCGCGGAGGACAGCGGCACGTTGGCGTCGGCCCACACCAGCGGCTCGATGCCCAGGAAGCCTTCGACGGCTTCGGCCAGCTTCGGCAGCACGGGCTTGAGCGCCAGCGACAACAGACGGAAAGCCTCGATGCTCACGCTGCAGGTTTCGTGCAGCGCGTCCGGGTTTGCCGCGTCTTTCGCCTGATCCCACGGCTTGGCGGTGTCGACGTAGGCATTGACCGCGTCGGCCAGATCCATGGTTTGACGCAGCGCGCGGTTGTACTCGCGCGCCTCGTAGTTCGCGGCGATCTGCGGCACGGCGGCGCGCAGCGAGGCGAGCAGCGGATGCTGCATCGCGCCGTCCCGCACGCGGCCGTCGAAACGCTTGATCAGGAAGCCGGCGGCGCGGCTCGCGATGTTCACGTACTTGCCCACCAGATCGCTGTTCACGCGCGCCTGGAAGTCGTCGAGGTTCAGGTCGAGGTCTTCCATCGTGCTGTTCAGCTTGGCCGCGAAGTAATAGCGCAGCCATTCCGGATTGAGGCCCGTGTCGATCACGCTTTGCGCGGTGATGAAGGTGCCGCGCGACTTCGACATCTTCGCGCCGTCCACCGTCAGGAACCCGTGCGCGAACACGTTGGTCGGCGTGCGGTGGCCCGAAAACTCGAGCATGGCCGGCCAGAACAGCGTGTGGAAATACAGAATGTCCTTGCCGATGAAATGGTATTGCTCGGCGGTCGAGCCCTGGCGGACCCACGCGTCGAAATCCAGCCCGCGTTTTTCAGCGAGGTTCTTGAAGCTCGCGTAATAGCCGACCGGCGCATCCAGCCACACGTAGAAATACTTGCCCGGCGCGCCCGGAATCTCGAAGCCGAAATACGGCGCGTCGCGCGAGATGTCCCAATCGGCGAGCTTGGCTTCGCCGGCGTCGCCGAGCCATTCGCGCATCTTGTTGGTGGCTTCGGGCTGCGCCAGGCCGCCCACCCACGCGCGCAGGAAATTCTCGCAGCGCGGATCCGACAGGCGGAAGAAATAGTGCGTCGAGGTCTTGCGGATCGGCGTGGCGCCGGAGACCACCGAATAGGGATTGACCAGTTCGGTGGGCTGGTAAGTGGAACCGCACACTTCGCAACTGTCGCCGTATTGGTCTTTCGCGCCGCACTTCGGACACTCGCCCTTGATGAAGCGGTCCGGCAGGAACATTTCCTTGACGGGGTCATAGGCCTGTTCGATATCGCGCGCGTCGATCAGGCCGGCTTCTTTCAACGCCAGATAGACGTTCTCGCTGAGAATGCGGTTCTCTTCGGAATCGGTCGTGTAGTAATTGTCGAAGGAAATCCCGAAGCTGTCGAAATCGCGCTTGTGCTCCTGCCACACGCGGTCGATCAACTGTTTCGGCGTGAGCCCTTCCTTTTCCGCGCGCAGCATGACCGGCGTGCCGTGCGTGTCGTCGGCGCCCACGTAATAGACCTCGTGACCGTGCATTCGCAACGTCCGAACCCAGATGTCCGTCTGGATATATTCGACCAGATGGCCAATATGGATTTGCCCATTCGCATACGGAAGGGCCGACGTGACGAGAACCTGGCGACGGCCTGACGGCGCGCCTGCGGAGAGATCGGTTGCGGGTGCTGACATAAGGATGGTGGGAGCCTGCGGTGGGACGAAACGTTGATTCTAGCAGGGCAGGCGCCCGGCGCGGCGCGGGCTGGATCGGCTGGAGGGGCCGTGAAGAAGCGCGACGGTGTATACCGAGCGCCCAAAAAAAACCGGGGCTATTAAACCCCGGAGCAACAACGACAAGAGGAGAATGGTGACGCGGCGGCGATTGCCAGCCACGTACCGTAAAGAGAGACAGCGGATTTTCAGCAGAGTTCGAAATTTTTTACGTTCTCGTGCAGGTTTTCTCCCAGCTCGGTTTTACGGTTCGCGGACGCCCGCGGCGCAAGCCCGGCGCCCGCTTCCTCATCCTCTTTCGAGCCGTGACGTTATTGCGTGGCGTGCTGCGCCGTGGCGCGCAGATAAATTTCCACGCGACGGTTCGCGGCGCGGCCGGCTTCGGTGTTGTTATCGGCGATCGGCTGGTTCGGGCCCATGCCTTGTGCCGACAGGCGTTGCGGCGCGACGCCACGTTGGCCCAGGTAGCCCGTCACGCTTTGCGCGCGGTTGACCGACAGCGTCTGGTTGTACGCCGGCTGGCCGGTGCTATCCGTGTGGCCGACCACCTGAGCGATCAGTTCCGGGTTCTGCTGCAGGGTCTGCGCAAGCTGATCCAGCACCGGCGCAAACGACGGCTTGACCGCGTAGCTGTTCGTGTCGAACGTGACCGAGCTCGGAATGTTCAGCTTGAGCGAGCCGTCCGGCTGCTCGGTGATCTGCGTACCGGTGCCCTTGGTGGCGCCGGAGAGCTTGTTGTGAATGGCTTGCCAGTTGTAGCCGGTGATGCCGCCCACCGCTGCGCCGACGCCCGCGCCGATCGCCGCGCCCTTGCCGCCGCCGAAGATCGCGCCCAGCGCCGCGCCGGTGCCGGCGCCCACGCCCGTGCCGACGGCCGTGTTAGTGCCCTGTTGGCTTGCGCAGCCTGCCAGCAAGGAGCCGGCAACGGCGAATACAGCCAGGCGAGTCATGATTTTTGCATTCATTTTTGATTCCTCTTGAGTGAAGCGAGTAACGCGGCAGTTAGCGATCAATCCATTTCGGCTAACGTGACGCGAGTAAAGCGGACTGCTCGACAATACGGAAAATCCTACGCTTTCTAAGTCCCGGTCCGACAGTGAAGCAGGGTCTTGCGGCACGGCTTGGCGCCAGCCACTACAATATTAGCTGGTGTACGCAGCGATGCGACCCCTTCGGCGTTCCGCCTGCCGGAAGGGTGCCCGGCAGGCCGGGTTTTCGCAATGCTGTCTAACAATTTCTTTCAAATTCCGGCGCGCGCGCAGACCCGATTCGCGCCGCGCCGCAAGTGTTCCCACGGAGTGTCAATGAGTATCGATCGGGCTTTGGTCGACGCTGCCCTCGCAGCCGTCACCGACCCCAACACGGGCCGGCCCTACGCCGCTGCCAGGAACATCAAGAACGTCGCCGTGGAAGGCGACACGGTCAGCCTCGAGGTGGTGCTCGGCTATCCGGCGAGACGCCAGTTCGAAGCGGTCCGCGCGCAGTTCGCGGACGCGCTGCGAGGCGTGCCGGGCGTGACGAACGCGCGCATCGAAGTGTCGCAGCAGATCGCGGCGCATACCGTGCAGCGCGGCGTGAAACTCTTGCCGAGCGTGAAAAACATCGTCGCGGTGGCGTCGGGCAAGGGCGGTGTCGGCAAGAGCACGACCGCCGTGAACCTGGCGCTGGCGCTAGCGAGCGAAGGGGCGTCGGTCGGCATACTCGACGCGGACATTTATGGTCCGTCGCTGCCCATGATGCTCGGCATCGTCGGCCGCCCCGAGTCGCCCGACGAGAAGTCGATGAACCCGATGACCGGCCACGGCGTGCAAGCCAATTCGATCGGCTTTCTGATCGAACAGGACAACCCGATGGTGTGGCGCGGCCCGATGGCCACGTCGGCGCTCGAGCAACTGCTGCGGCAGACCAACTGGCAGGATCTCGACTACCTGATCGTCGACATGCCGCCGGGCACCGGCGACATTCAGCTGACCCTGTCGCAACGCGTGCCGGTGACGGGCGCCGTGATCGTCACGACGCCGCAGGACATCGCGCTACTCGACGCGAAGAAGGGTCTCAAGATGTTCGAAAAGGTCGGCATTCCGATTCTCGGCATCGTCGAGAACATGGGCATGCACATCTGCTCAAATTGCGGCCATGAAGAGCACATTTTCGGCGCCGGCGGCGGCGAGCGAATGGCGAAGGAATATGGCGTCGAGGTGCTCGGCAGTCTGCCGCTCGACATCGCGATCCGCGAGCAGGCCGACTCGGGCCGGCCGACCGTGGTGGCGGACGCCGAAGGACGCATCGCGGAGATCTACCGGTCGATCGCACGCAAGGTCGCGGTTCATATCGCCGAGCGGGCGCGCGACATGACGTCGAAGTTCCCCAACATCGTCGTGCAGAACACCTGACCGGGCGCTTGAGCGAGGCGCCTGTCCGCGCCTATTTGCGCCTGTTTGCGGCTGGTCTCGCGGTATCATGTCGGCTTCACAAGTTCGGCTCGGCGGCCGCAGGGGCGGCCGCCAGGCCGGCAAGAGGATCGCATGGGAAAACGAATCGACGGGCAGGCGGTGCATGCGTTCATCGTCCTGGCTGCCAGCAGTCTGCTGTTATGCGGCTGTAGCGCGTTCCTGAGACCACAGGAAAAGCGCGCCGACGCGCAATTGCTGCCCACCGTGGGCAACCAGGCGCGCGGCCTCGTTACGTTCATCGAGCGCTCGGACGGCGTGCAGGTCACCTACAATCTCGCCGGCTTGCCGCCCAACAGCGACCATGCGCTGCAAGTCCACGAGCGCGGCGACTGCAACGCCGCCGACGGCTCCAGCGCCGGCCAGGTGTTCTCGCCGGCCGCCGAGCGTCTGAAAGCGGGCGCGCGGGTCGAAGGCGATCTCGGCAATATTCATGCGGATGCGAACGGCGTGGCGAGCGGCTTCATCGTCGCGCCGGACGTGTCGCTCGACGGTATCCGTTCGGTCTTGCAGCGCGCGGTACTGCTGCATCACGACGCGACCGACCCCTATGCGTATCCGCAGCATGGCGCGGGCTCCGCGCTCGCCTGCGGTTTGATTCGCCAGTGAGCGGCGGGAGTTCGATCTCCTTGCGGGCGGCCTTTGGAAGCGCGGCCGGTCATGTCTGATCGCGCGTTGGATTGTTTCTCCGGCGCACCCGCGGCAGTCTTCGTGATCGCGTAAAATGAGCGCCTTTCGTTGAGGCCGCCTGGCCCAAGGCGCGTAGGCGGGAATCCAGCCAGGCTCCATATGGCGCGGCGGCGCGGCGCTTGAAGCCCGCGGTAGCCCGCCAGTAGCCCGCCGCGAAAGTTGCCCGTTGAAACCGGGCCGTTATCCGTCACCCTGTCATTCACGTCGAGCAGCGTTCACCTATGACCATCAAATCCGACAAGTGGATCCGGCGCATGGCCGCGTCGCACGACATGATCGAGCCGTTCGCGCCCGATCAGGTCCGCGTCTCCGAAGACGGCCGGAAGATCGTCAGCTACGGCACGTCGAGCTACGGTTACGACATCCGCTGCGCCGACGAATTCAAGATCTTCACGAACATCAATTCGACCATCGTCGATCCGAAGAACTTCGACGAGAAGTCGTTTGTCGATTTCAAGGGCGACGTCTGCATCATCCCGCCGAATTCGTTCGCGCTCGCCCGCACCGTCGAATATTTCCGTATTCCGCGCAGCGTGCTGACCGTGTGCCTCGGCAAGTCCACCTATGCGCGCTGCGGGATCATCGTCAACGTGACGCCGTTCGAACCGGAATGGGAAGGACACGTCACGCTCGAATTCTCGAATACGACACCTTTGCCTGCCAAAATCTACGCGAACGAAGGCGTCGCCCAGGTGCTGTTTTTCGAAAGCGACGAGATTTGTGAAACGTCGTACGCGGATCGCGGCGGCAAATATCAAGGTCAGCACGGCGTCACGTTGCCCAAGACGTAACGTCGGCAGCGCACTGATCCACCAGCTATACGGGGTGACCGCTGCAATTGACAGAATGCAGCGGTCGTTCTTTTTGGAGAATCGCCCATGAAGTTTCGTTTTCCCGTCGTCATCATCGACGAAGATTTCCGCTCCGAGAACATCTCGGGTTCCGGCATCCGGGCTCTGGCCGAGGCAATCGAGAAAGAAGGCGCGGAAGTGCTCGGGCTGACGAGCTATGGCGATCTGACGTCGTTCGCGCAGCAGTCGAGCCGCGCCTCGTGCTTCATCCTCTCGATCGACGACGACGAACTGCTGCCCTACGTCGATAACGTCGTGGTGGAAGGCGAGACGCCGGAACTGGCCGCCGCGATCGTCGCATTGCGCGCGTTCGTGGCCGAAGTGCGCCGCCGCAACGCGGACATTCCGATCTTCCTGTACGGCGAAACGCGCACCTCGCGCCACTTGCCGAACGACATCCTGCGCGAACTGCATGGCTTCATCCACATGTTCGAGGACACGCCGGAGTTCGTCGCGCGCCATATCATCCGCGAGACCAAGGTGTATCTGGATTCGCTCGCGCCGCCGTTCTTCAAGGAACTGGTGCAGTACGCGGAAGAAGGCTCGTACTCATGGCACTGCCCCGGTCACTCGGGCGGCGTCGCGTTCCTCAAGAGCCCGCTCGGCCAGATGTTCCACCAGTTCTTCGGCGAGAACATGCTGCGCGCCGACGTGTGCAATGCCGTCGACGAACTCGGCCAACTGCTCGACCATACCGGGCCGGTCGCCGCGTCCGAGCGCAACGCCGCGCGCATTTTCAGCGCCGACCACGTGTTCTTCGTGACCAACGGCACGTCGACCTCGAACAAGATCGTCTGGCACGGCACGGTGGCGCCCGGCGACATCGTGCTGGTGGACCGCAACTGCCACAAGTCGATCCTGCACGCGATCACGATGACCGGTTCGATTCCGGTGTTCCTCACGCCGACGCGCAACAATTTCGGCATCATCGGCCCGATTCCGCGCAGCGAATTCGAGCCGGAAAACATTCGCAAGAAGATCGAGGCGAATCCGTTCGCGCGCGAAGCGCTGGCGAAAAACCCCAATCTCAAGCCGCGCATCCTGACCATCACGCAGAGCACCTACGACGGCGTGATCTACAACGTCGAGATGATCAAGGGAATGTTGGGCGAATGGCTCGACACGCTGCACTTCGACGAAGCGTGGCTGCCGCACGCCGAGTTCCATGAGTTCTATCAGGACATGCACGCGATCGGCGCGGGGCGCCCGCGCATCGGCGCGATGGTGTACGCCACGCACTCCACGCACAAGCTGCTGGCCGGCATTTCGCAGGCGTCGCAGATCGTCGTGCAGGATTCGAAGAACAGCCGCTTCGACAAGCACCGCTTCAACGAAGCGTATCTGATGCACACGTCCACCAGCCCGCAGTACGCGATCATCGCGTCGTGCGACGTGGCCGCCGCGATGATGGAAGCGCCGGGCGGCACCGCGCTCGTCGAGGAATCGATTGCCGAAGCGCTCGACTTCCGCCGCGCGATGAGCAAGGTCGACGCCGAATACGGCGACGACTGGTTCTTCAAGGTGTGGGGCCCGGACCAGTTCGCCGAGGAAGGCATCGGCTCGCGCGAGGACTGGATGCTGCGCCCGAACGACCCGTGGCACGGTTTCGGCCCGCTCGCCGACGGCTTCAACATGCTCGACCCGATCAAGGCGACCATCGTCACGCCGGGTCTCGACATGGACGGCGGCTTCGGCGAATCGGGCATTCCCGCCGCGATCGTCACGAAGTACCTGGCCGAGCACGGCATCATCGTCGAGAAGACCGGGCTGTATTCGTTCTTCATCATGTTTACGATCGGCATCACCAAGGGCCGCTGGAACTCGATGGTGACCGAGTTGCAGCAGTTCAAGGACGACTACGACAACAACCAGCCGCTGTGGCGCGTGTTGCCCGAGTTCGTCGCGCATCATCCGATGTACGAGCGGGTCGGCCTGCGCGATCTGTGCCAGCAGATTCACAGCGTCTACCGTGCGAACGACATTGCGCGCCTGACGACCGAGATGTACCTGTCGAGCATGGAACCGGCGATGAAGCCGTCCGACGCGTTCGCCAAGCTCGCGCACCGCGAGATCGACCGGGTACCGATCGACGAACTCGAAGGCCGCGTCACGTCGATTCTGTTGACGCCGTATCCGCCGGGCATTCCGTTGCTGATCCCGGGTGAGCGCTTCAACCGGACGATCGTCAACTACCTGCGTTTCGCGCGTGAATTCAACGAGCGCTTCCCCGGTTTCCACACGGACATCCACGGGCTGGTCGGCGAAACGATCAACGGGCGCATCGAGTACTTCGTCGATTGCGTGCGCGCCTGACGATGCGGACGATGAGGTTCCTGTGGAGCGTCGACGGCTGGCGGCGCGGGTTCGGCGCACTGGCTGTCGCGTTCGCGCTCGGCCTCGTGCTCGGCGCCGCGTCCTCGGCGGCGCGCGCCGAAGTGGCCGCGGCCGATCCGATCGACGCGTCGATGCGTACCTGTCTCGCGCGCAGCGACATGTCGTCGGCGGCGGGGCAGGTGCAGTGCATGGACACCGCTCGAATCGCCTGGAAAACCGCGATGGACAACGCGTGGCAGCAGCTTCAGCAAGGCTTGCCGCCGGCGCGGCGCAAGCAGTGGGAAAAGAGCCAGGCAAGCTGGCAAGCGTCACGCGATGCCGAGAAGCAATTGCTCGCGGCGGTGTTCGCGACGACGCGCGGCACGAGGTATGTGTTGGCCGAAGCCGACATGCAGTTGCAGCCGGTGCGTGACCGGGCGCTCGCGTTGCGCGGTGCGGTGGCGGGGATCAACGCCGGTGGCGACCCGCCGCGCCGTCCGCGTGCGTGCGGCGCGGATGCGCGGTGCGAACATGCGATGTTCGATCTGAACCGTTATTACCGTCGCTTGCAGTCGAAGATGCCGGTGCATTCGCGATCGACGCTGACGCGGGCGCAGAAGGCGTGGACCGTGTATCTCAATGCGAGTACGCCGTTGCTCGATGAGCGTGGCCGGATCGATGTGATTGGCGCGAGAGTCGCGACGATTAAGCGGTTGTCGGAGACGGTGGGGAATGATTAAGGTGGGTGGTGCACTGCGGGCGGGGGGCTTGCTGTGTTTGGGCCTTTTCTTGATTTGTTAGTGGTCTATTAGCGTTGCCCCTGTGCGGGGCGGCACCTACTTTTCTTTGCCGGCCGCAAAGAAAAGTAGGCAAAAGAAAGCGGCTCACACCGCTAATTTTTAAGTGGGTCCCCTGGCTTGGAGGGGATCGTGGTGCATCTGGAATCCGTGCTCTCGCACACTCCGCGTTCGTGACAAGGCAGTCATACTTCCCGCCTCGCGCTGCGCGCTCGCCGGAAGGGTCTGCCTTGCAAACCAGGGGCATCGCTCGCACGCAGTTGGGAGCCGTCGGCTTCGCCTCGGCGTGGCGCCGAAAGTCGCGCCGTTCAGTTGCGCGCGACAGAGGGCAAGCACGAGTTGAATGGAAGCACCGCTTAGTCGAGAAGCGGCGCATGGTTTAGTGAAGTAGCGCCTAAAGCTACGCGTGGTTTGATGCAGTACCACATAGCGTCAAAAGCGCCGCGCGGTTTGATGAAGCACCGCGACGGCGCGCGCAGCGCCGCCGGAAGAATGACTGCCTTGTCACGAACGCGGAGTGTGCGAGAGCACCGATTCCAGATGCACCACTACGCCCTCCAAGCCAGGGGACCCACTTAAGAGTTAGCGGTGTGAGCCGCTTTCTTTGCCTACTTTCTTTGCGGCGGCAAAGAAAGTAGGTGCCGCCCCGCACAGGGGCAACGCCAATAGACCACTAACAAATCAAGTAAAAGCCAAAACTACAAAACCACAACCCAATCCGCCGACCAGGCAAAACACACCACATCAATCCCGCGCCGAAGAAGCGGCCCCATGACTTAACCAATCCAGCACAGCGCTCGCATCATCATCAGCACCTTGCCGCGCCCTGGCAACAGTCTCCGCCACATCCGCGCTAGGCACGGCGCGCCGAATCGCCACCCCCACAGCAAGAATATCGATCATCACCAGATGCAGAATCCGCGAAATCATCGACAACTGCGACTCGCGAATTTCAATGTGATCGGTTTCCAGCGCGACAGTCGCCCGCTTGGCCAACGGCGTATTGCTCGAAGTAATCGCAATCACCTTGGCCCCCGCCTGCATCGCCACATCCAGCACGCGCAGTAATTCGGGCGCGCGTCCCGACTTGGACACGGCAACGATCACATCACCCTTGCCGAGCAGCGCTGCCGACGCCGCCTGCATATACAGATCGCCGTAGGCAATCGTCGGAATGCCGAAACGGAAAAACTTGTAATGCGCATCCTGCGCGACGATGTTCGAATTGCCGAGCCCGTAAAACTCGATGCGCCGCGCGCCGTTCAACAGATCGATCGCCCGCTCGACATGCTCGAAGTTCAGATGCTCGCGCAACTGCAAGATCGCCGACACGGTGTTGTCGAGCACCTTCGCGCCGAAGTCCGTCGCTGTGTCGCCCAGATGCACCTGGCTATGACTCACCGGAATCGTGCCGGTCAAACCCGTCGCGAGCTTCAGCTTGAAATCCGACAAACCCTGGCAGCCGAGCGAACGGCAAAAGCGGATCACCGTCGGCTGACTCACGTCGGCCTTGCGCGCGATATCGACGATCGGATCGTTGATGATCGAGCGCGGATGATTCAGCGCGAGATCGGCCACGCGGCGCTCGGCCGGCGTCAACGCGTCGCGCATCTGGCGAATCCGTTCGAACACAGCCGATGAACTGCCGCCCGCGCGATTCGACAACTGCTCGGCGAGAATCGCCGAAACGCCGAGAAACGCCGGGTATTCGGCGGTGATCACATAGGTCGGCACGTTCTGCAAATACGCCTCGAAGCGGCCCTTGGCCTCGAACCGCTTGCGAAACGACGAGCGCGCGAAGAACTCGCCCAGGCGCGGCACCACGCCGCCGCCAATGTAGATGCCGCCCAGCGCGCCGAGCGTCACCGCGATATTGCCGGCGAAGGTGCCGAGAATGCCGCAGAACACGTCGACGGATTCGGCCGCGAGCGGCTCGCCTTCCAGCGCGCGCTTGACGATCTCGACCGTGTCGACGCTCGCGGCCACGCGTTTCTTGTCGCGGCCCGCCAGCGCGCGGTAGATGACCTCGATGCCGGGACCCGCGGCCACGCGTTCGAACGACACGTGCGACCACTTCTTGCGCGCGTATTGCAGCACGATGTCCTCGCGTTCGTCCGCCGGCGCGAAGGTGGCGTGGCCGCCTTCGCTGCCGAGTGCGATCCAGCGGTCGTCGGCGGGAATCAGGCCGGACACGCCCATGCCGGTGCCCGGGCCGAGCAGGCCGATCACGCTGTTCGGACGGCGCGTGCCGCCGCCCACCTGCACGCGTTGCGCGTCCGTGAGTCCTGGCAGCGCCATGGCGAGCGCGGTGAAATCGTTCACCACCAGCAGCGTGTCGAAGCCGAGCGCGCGGCGCGTGGCTTCGATCGAAAAGCTCCAGTCGTGATTCGTCATGCTCACCTGATCGCCGTCGACCGGGTTGGCAATCGCGATGGCCGCATGATTCACGCGGCCGATCCTCGTGTCCTTCAGGTACTTCTTGATGACTTCGGCCACGCCCGGATAGTCGGCGCAAGGGTAGACCTGCACCGAGCCGATCTCCCCCGGACTGTTTTCCAGCGCGAAGCGCGCATTGGTGCCGCCGATGTCGGCCAGCAGCCTCGGTCCATCGGCGTGCTGGCCCGCGCCCGGAACAGCCTTAGTTTGCACACCAGTAGACATCGAGTCTCACTCCCTTGTCGTTCGCCAACTGCGAGATGGCATTTTTTTGTAGCGAAGCGGCGGCGGCATTCAGCACGTCCATCTTGCGCGGTCCGGCGATCAGCAGGAACAGATGCTTCACTTCTTTCAACGCGGACAGCGACCAGCTCACGCGCGCATGCGGCGCATTGCCGGGATGCACGGCGACGAAGCGCTCGGCGGTGGTGATCGCGTGATCCCATTCGGGCGCGTCGGCAAAGATCGACGCGGTGTGGCCGTCTTCGCCCATGCCGAGAATCGCGACGTCCGGCGCGATGCTAAAGCGCGGGTCGGCATTCAACGCGGCAACATGCGCGTGCAGATCCTGCGCGGTGTCGGCGAGCGGCCAGAACGCGGCGTGTCGCGCGGCGTTTTGCAAGAGCGTGTCGTGTACCAGTTGCGCGTTGCTCGCGCTGTCCGTCTCGGGCACCCAGCGGTCGTCGACCAGCGTCACGGCAATGCGCGCCCAGTCGAAGGATTGCGTGGACAGCGTCTGCAGAAACGGCCGCGGACTGCTGCCGCCGGATACGGCAAGCAGGGCAGGGCGCGTGCCGGTGGACGTGCCGGTGGCGGCCGTGGCCGCCGATGCGGCGAGCGACGCATGTAACGCGTCGCCGACCGCTTTCGCCAACGCGTCGGATTGGGCGCGTTGGTCGTCGAAAGCGTGAAGCTCGATCACTTCTCCTCCGTGCTGCTTTCTTGTTAGATCCGCGGAACGTGCGGTACTGCTCCCGTTCGACGCCTGCAAGCTGGGATGACTTGCAGGCGCCTTCGTGATACCGGCGCCATTCCGTTCAGTTCGTCGGTGGGTCTTACGGGCGGCGCGCCGCGCCGCCGTGATTCAATTCTCTTCCTCGAGCCAGCAGGTGCCGTGCTGCGCCAGCATCGCGCTCGCCGCGGCCGGCCCCCACGTGCCCGATGCGTACGGCTTGGGCGGCTTGTTCGAGGCCGCCCATTCGTTCAGGATCGGTTCGACCCAGCGCCAGGCCGCTTCCTGCTCGTCGCGCCGCACGAACAGCGCGAGGCGGCCGTTGATCACGTCGAGCAACAGGCGCTGATACGCTTCCATCTGGCCTTCGCGGAAGAACCGGTCGAACGCGAGGTCGAGATGGACGCTGGCGAGATTCATGCCTTCGCCCGGCTGCTTGGCGAGGCAGTAGAGGCGAATGGTTTCGTTCGGCTGCAAGCGGATCACGAGGCGGTTCGCCCCGGCGCGCAACGCGGAGGCCCCCAACGCCGAATGCGGCACCGGGCGGAAATTCACCACGATCTCGGCGACGCGGTCCGCGAGCCGCTTGCCCGTGCGCAGGAAAAACGGCACGCCGGCCCAGCGCCAGTTCTCGATCTCGACCTTCAGCGCGACGAAGGTTTCCGTCGTGCTCTCCGGCTTCACGCCGGGCTCGGTTGCATAGGCGGGCACCGTGGTGCCGCGAATCACGCCCGAATGATATTGCCCGCGCACGGCGACCTTGCTGATGTCGCGCTGATCGATCGGTTTCAATGCGCGCAGCACGCGCAGCTTCTCGTCGCGTACCGAGTCGGAATCCATCGAATGGGGCGGTTCCATCGCGACGATCGAAAGCAGTTGCAGCAAATGGTTCTGCACCATGTCGCGCAATGCGCCGGTGTTGTCGTAGAAGTCGCCGCGCGCCTCGACGCCGAGTTCCTCGGCGATCGTGATCTGAATGCTCTCCACCCATTCGCGGCGCCACAGCGGCTCGAACAGCGCATTGCCGAAGCGCAGCGCCAGCAGGTTCTGCACCGGCTCTTTACCGAGGTAGTGGTCGATCCGGTAGATCTGTTCCTCGGCGAAGATTTCGCCGACCGCATCATTGATCGCATTCGACGACTTGAGGTCATAGCCGAGCGGCTTTTCGAGCACGATGCGCGCGTTTTCGTTCAGCCCCACCGACGCCAATGCGCGGCAGATCGGCACGAACAGCGACGGACCCGTTGCCAGATAGAACACGCGAATGCCGGGCAAGTCGCTCACGGCATCGCGCAGCAGCGCGAAGTCTTCGGGATTGCCGAGATCGAGCTTCACGAACTCGATGCGTTCGAGAAAGCTCGCCCATGCCGTTTCGTCCAGACCGTTCTTCGACACATATGGCTTGACGTGCGTATCGACCCATTCGAGGTAGCCGCCACGATCGGCCACATGGCGCGCCACCGCGACGATCTTGCCGCTCGCGGCGAGCATGCCGCCCGCACGGTGCGCTTCAAACAGTGCCGGAAGGATCTTGCGCATCGACAGATCGCCAGTTCCGCCGAAGAGAACGAAGGTGAAGCTTGAGTCGGTTTGCATGAGTCTCCGTCGATGTCCTGGGGCCGCCGCGGTCAGCAGAAAGAGCGGCCGTAGTCCGATAAAATATTTTTTGACACTGAATTGTAGTTTAACTACAATCCAAATCAAGAGGTAGCGCTAATTCGATGAAAAAAGCGTGTGGCTGCAAGGCAAAAACATGCGTTTTTCCCGATCGGCGGGCGTCCCCTGCATGTTAACGGACATTACGTGTCGGCACTTGCCAGCATGCGCCGGCGGCCTTTCGGAAAGCCGGATATCTGGGCAGCCGGCAAGGGCGCCGCACCAGGTTGACGTGCGAGGCACCTCGAGTCTGCCGCGCGAAGCGGGCAGGCAAAAATCAAAAGAGGAGACAGTCAGTTGCATCCCGAACCACTCATCTCTTGAGCTTCCAGCGGACGAACATCGGTCCGCCGGCACATGCGTCACGCATGCGCCCGACCGTGCTCGATCGCCCAGTGTTTTGCCTGTTTGAACCAACCACAGCACCCTGGCGACATCAGGGGCCATTCGTTTTTTGTTCAGGTGTCTGGAGGAGATAAGCAATGAAATTTCGCGCGATCATGGGCGCTTTGTGCGCCGCGGGTCTGATGTGTGGCGTCTCGGCCGTGCAGGCCGCCGAGTCGGTCGAAGTGTTGCACTGGTGGACCTCGGGCGGCGAGTCGAAAGCCGTCGGCGTCCTCAAGGACGACATGACGAAGCAGGGTTACACGTGGAAGGACTTTGCGGTGGCGGGCGGTGCGGGCGCGGCTGCCATGACGGCGCTGAAGACGCAGGTGATCTCGGGCAACGCGCCGAGCGCCGCGCAGATCAAGGGTCCGCTGATTCAGGACTGGGCACAGCAAGGCGTGCTGGTGCCGATCGACTCGGTCGCAGGCGACTGGAAGAAGAACCTGCCGCCGGAAATCGACAAGATCATGCACGCGGAAGGCCACTACGTGGCGGCGCCTTTCTCGGTGCACCGCGTGAACTGGCTGTACATCAACAAGGCGGCACTGGAGAAGGCGGGCGGCAAGGCGCCGACCACGTGGCCCGAGTTCTTCGCGGTGGCCGACAAGATGAAGGCCGCGGGCATCCAGCCGGTCGCGATGGGCGGTCAGCCGTGGCAAGACCTGACGCTGTGGGAAGACGTCGTGCTGTCGCAAGGCGCCGAGTTCTACAAGAAGGCGCTGGTCGATCTCGACGAAAAGACGCTGACCTCGGACAAGATGGTCGGCGTGTTCGACACGGTCCGCAAGATCCAGGGTTACTTCGACGCGGGCCGCACGGGCCGTGACTGGAACCTCGCCACGGCAATGGTCATCAACGGCAAGGCCGGCATGCAGTTCATGGGCGACTGGGCGAAGGGGGAATTCGCCAACGCCGGCAAGAAGTCGGGTTCGGACTACATCTGCGCCGCCGTGCCGGGCACCGAAAAGTCGTACACGTTCAACGTCGATTCGTTCGTGTTCTTCCAGCAGAAGGGCCAGAAGGCAGCCACGCCGGGTCAACTGGCGCTCGCCAAGACGATCATGTCGCCGGAGTTCCAGGAGCAGTTCAGCCTGAACAAGGGTTCGATTCCGGTGCGTCTGGGCGTCTCGATGGCCAAGTTCGACGACTGCGCGAAGAAGTCGTATGCGGATGAACAGGTGGCGATCAAGTCGGGCGGCTATGTGCCTTCGCTGGCGCACGGCATGGCGCAACCGGATGCAGCAGCCGGCGCGATCTCGGACGTGGTCACGAAGTTCATGAACTCGCAGCAGGATTCGAAGAGCGCGGTTGCCGCGCTCGCGAAGGCAGCGAAGACGAAGTAAGTCGCACGTCGTGGTTTGAGTGAAGCGGCGCGCCCGGCCGTTGCGGCAACGGGCGCCGGGCGCGCCCTTCAGGACGCTGATCGCGCCGCATGTGCCGGATGCGTTGAACAGGCCGGCAGCAGGCGCCTTCACCCCTGGTTTCATCGAGTCACACCTATGCCGTCGCGGCCTCGTGCATCGCAAGCGCGAGCCACCCGGCGGTACAGTTTCAGCAGGAGTCGAGTAGTGACTGCTTCTATCAGCGGAAACGGGAAAACGGCCACCGTCTCCCGCCGCGCGTCGCCCATGGCGGCCCTTGCCGATCGCTGGATTCCGAAGCTGGTGCTCGCACCCAGCGTCGTGATCAGCCTGGTCTTCGTGTATGGCTTCATTGCCATCACCGGCTATCTGTCGCTGTCCAATTCGCGGCTGATGCCTCGCTATGATTTCGTCGGCCTCGACCGTTATCGCGAACTGTTCGATAACGACGTGTTCTGGACCTCCGCCGCCAACCTCGGCTGGTTCGGCATTCCGTTCATCGGCATCTGCATCGGCCTGGGTCTGTTCCTCGCCATTCTGCTCGACCAGCAGATCCGCAACGAAGGCGCGCTGCGCGCCGTGTTCCTGTATCCGATGGCGCTCTCGTTCATCGTTACCGGCACCGCGTGGCAATGGATCATGACGCCGAGCATCGGCCTCGAGAAAGTGTTTCACGACTGGGGCTGGACGAGCTTTTCGTTCAGTTGGCTCGGCGACCCCGACAAGGCGATTTTCTGCGTCGTGATCGCGGCGGTGTGGCAATCCACCGGTTTCGTGATGGCGCTGTTTCTCGCGGGCTTGCGCGGCGTCGACGGTGAAATCTTCAAGGCCGCGCAGATGGACGGCGCGAACCTCCCCACCATCTATCGCAAGATCGTGATTCCGAGCATGCGCCCGGTGTTCTTCTCCGTGCTGCTGATTCTTTGCCACATCACGATCAAGACCTTCGACCTCGTTGTCGCGTTGACGGCGGGTGGTCCTGGCACGTCATCGTCGCTGCCGGCCATTTTCATGTACACGTTTTCGTTCAATCGCGGGCAACTCGGCGTCGGCGCGGCATCGTCGATGATGATGCTCGCCACCGTCGTGGCCGTGCTCGTGCCGCTCATGTATCTGGAATCGAGGAGCACCCGCAATGCAGCCTAAGATGACGATCAGCCGTGCCGTCATTTATGCGGCCCTGATTCTGTTCGCCCTGTATTTCCTGTTCCCGCTCTACGTGATGCTGTCCACGTCGTTCAAGGACATCGATCAGCTTCGCACCGGCAATCTGCTCACGCCGCCCACTCACTGGACCGTCGAGCCGTGGATCAAGGCATGGAGCGGCGCCTGTACGGGTGTGCGTTGCGACGGCATGCAGCCGTTCTTCATGAACTCGGTGCGGATGGTGATTCCCGCCGTGCTGATCTCGTCGATCGTCGGCGCGTTCAACGGTTATGTGCTCACGCACTGGCGTTTTCGCGGCGCCGATCCGATCTTCACGATGCTGCTGGTCGGCTGTTTCATTCCGTTCCAGGCGATCCTGCTGCCGATGGCGCGTTTCGAAGGCTTTCTTGGCCTGTCGAACACGACCACCGGTCTGGTGGTGGTGCACGTGATCTACGGTATCGCCTTCACCACGATGTTCTTCCGCAACTTCTACGTGAGCATTCCGGCTGAACTCGTGAAGGCGGCGCGTATCGACGGCGCGGGCTTCTTCACGATCTTCACGAAGATCCTGCTGCCGGTATCGCTGCCGATTTTCATGGTGTGCCTGATCTGGCAATTCACGCAGATCTGGAATGACTTCCTGTTCGGTATCGTGTTCTCCGGCGTCGATTCGATGCCGATCACGGTGGCGCTGAACAACCTCGTCAACACCTCGACGGGCGTGAAGGAATACAACGTGGACATGGCCGGCGCGATCATCGCCGCATTGCCGACCTTGCTGGTCTACATCATCGCCGGACGCTATTTCGTGCGCGGCCTGACGGCGGGCGCAGTGAAGGGCTAATGAACCCAGGCTAGACCATCCGAGCGCGGCGGGGCTTTCTGCCTGTGTGCACGAAGCACCGCCGTCACCCGACCAGACGTTTTCAAGCAGTACCAGAGACAAGAGGAATCACAGCATGGCAAGCCTTTCCATCCGTGACGTGTACAAGACTTACCCGAACGGGGTGCCGGTTCTGAAGGGTGTCAACATCGACATCGAAGACGGCCAGTTCCTGATTCTCGTCGGCGGCTCGGGCTGCGGTAAGTCGACGCTGCTCAACATGATCGCCGGCCTCGAAACCGTGACCAAGGGCGAGATCCAGATCGACGGCAAGACGGTGAACAACCTGTCGCCGAAAGATCGCGACATCGCGATGGTGTTCCAGTCATACGCGCTGTATCCGTCCATGACGGTGCGCGAGAACATCTCGTTCGGCCTGAACATCCGCAAGGTGCCGAAGCAGGAGCAGGCGCAGATCGTCGATCGCGTGTCGAATACGCTGCAGATCACGCACCTGCTCGATCGCAAGCCGGGCCAGTTGTCCGGCGGCCAGCGTCAGCGCGTGGCGATGGGTCGCGCGCTGGCGCGCGATCCGGTGATGTTCCTGTTCGACGAGCCGCTGTCGAATCTCGACGCGAAGCTGCGCATCGAAATGCGTTCGGAAATCAAGCTGCTGCATCAACGCCTCGGCACGACGATCGTCTACGTGACGCACGATCAGATCGAGGCGATGACGCTCGGCGACCGCATCGCGGTGATGAAGGACGGCATCGTGCAGCAGTTCGGCGCGCCGCAGGAAATCTACGACTCGCCGTCGAATCTGTTCGTGGCCGGTTTCATCGGCGCGCCGCCGATGAACTTCATTCAGGGCAAGCTGGTTGAACAGGGTTCGGGCGTCGGCGTGGAGCTGGATACCGGCGTCGCACGCACTGCGTTGAATTTGCCGTTCGACTCGGCGAAGGTGAAATCGCACGTCGGCCGCGAGGTGATTCTCGGCTTGCGCCCGGAGCGCATCACCGACTCGCGCGGCGCGCATGGCGACCACGGCAAGCTGCAACAGATCGAAGTGAAGGTCGACGTGATCGAGCCGACCGGCCCGGATACGCTCGTGTTCGCGCAGGTCAACGGCAAGCGCATCGTGAGCCGCGTGCACCCGGCGTCGAATCCGCAGCCGCTGTCGAACACGACGCTCCTGTTCGATACGTCGAAGGCGGTGTTGTTCGATCCGTCCAATGAGGAGCGGATTGCCTGATGGCGAGAGCCTGAGCGCGAAGCCCCATTCGACGGCAAAGCCCCATGCGTTGCGAAACGCATGGGGCTTTTTGCTGTTGGCGTGGGTGCGTTCTACGCGTCGGGAATGCGCAGATCCGGATTGTTGCGCACGAGTTCGGTCACCCACTCGGTGAACGCACGCAGCCGCGAACTCAGATTTCGCCGATGCGCGTAGAGAATCGACAGCGGCGTGCTGGGGCTCGCATAGTCCGAGAGAATTTCCTTGAGCGCGCCCTGTTCGATCAGATCGGCGACCATGTAGCGCGACGGCTGAATGATGCCGTGGCCGAGCGCGCCCGCGCCGATGTAGACGCTGCCGTCGTTCACCGCGAGCACGCTCTTCATCGCGACCTTGACGAGTTCGCCGTTCACTTCGTATTCGAACGGGAAGGTCCTGCCGGTGCGCGCCGACACGTAATTGACGGCGCGATGCTCGCCGAGCTCTTCCAGGGTGGTCGGCGTGCCGTACTGCTCCAGATACGCGGGCGACGCGCAGGTGACGATCCGCGCCTGACCGATGCGCCGCGCGACGAGGCTCGATTCTTCCGGCGTGCCCATGCGGATCACGCAATCCACGCCGTCCTGGATCAGATCGATATTGCGGTCCGCGAGACCGAGCCGCACGTCGATTTCGGGGTATTGGCGGTAGAAATCATCGAGCGCGGGAAGCAGCAGCGCGCGGGCGAGCGTGCCGGAGGTATCCACGCGGATCGTGCCGGACGGATGCTCGCGCTTGTTCGACAGCGACGATTCGGCGTCGGTGACTTCGGCGAGGATGCGCACGCAGCGCTCGTAGAACAGCGCGCCGTCCTCGGTGACGCTGACCTGGCGCGTCGACCGGTTCAACAGACGCACGCCGACGTGTTCCTCCAGCGCCTGGATGGTGCGGCTGACCTTGGCGCGCGGCAGGTCGAGCGATTCCGACACCTTGGTGAAGCTGTTCGCCTCGACCACGCGCGTGAATATCTCCATGGCTTCGAAACGGTCCATCTTTTGCCCTATGAGTGATTGGCGGAAGTGGCTTGCGGAGTGAAGTGTATAGGTTGGAAATATTGTTGTCGCATAGCCGCCGCGCCGCGCTCAATCCCGGTCGGGTGCGCCGAGCGGGAAAAGCGGCCGATAGGGGCGCGCCTCGTCCACCGCGCGGGCGAACGACGGTCGCGCCAGCAGCCGCTTCCGGTAGGCGAGCACGTGCCTGAAAGCCGGGCCGATGCGGTGCGTCCAGTCGGCATAGAACAGGAACGGTGCGGCGCCGCAATCGGCGAGGCTGAAGGTGTCGCCGGCGGCCCATTCGCGCTCGGCCATCACGTTGTCGAGCCAGCCGTAGGCGGTGTCGAGCATCGCGCGCGCTTCGGCGACGGCGCGCGGGTCGCGCTCCGGCTCGGGCCGCAGGCTGTCGTAGACGATTCTTTGTTGCGGCGTGGAGATGTAGTTGTCGAAGAAGCGGTCCATGCCGCGCACTTCCAGCGCGGCACGGGCATCGGCGGGCAGAAGCGGCACCGGCCCGGGATGATACAGGCCGAGATACTCGATGATGATGCTGGCCTCAATCACCGTGCGGCTGCCGTCGACCAGCAGCGGAAAGCGCTTGATCGGCCACAGCGCGGCGAATTCGGCCATGACTTGCGGGTCGTCGTGAGCGAGCAGGCGCAGTTCGAACGGCGTGCCGTTTTCGTAGAGCGCGGTGAGGACCTTCTGGCAGTAAGAGGAGAAGGGATGGGCGTAGAGCTTGAGGGGCATCGTGGTCACCTGGGGCGGTTGCTGAGCGCGCTGTGGCGCAACGACGGCGCTAGGGCCGTTTACCTCACGACGAACGGCGGTGGCGGAAATCGACAGCCGTGAAAATTCACCCGATGCCGTTGTTTGCGTTCGCGGTTTGGGTTCGCGGCTAGTGCGGCAAACGAACGTCGAACCTGAACGTCGCCAGCCTCGCCAGCAGAATGAAAGCAGTGGCGCCCAGCACGCTATACACCGTGTCGACGTTCAGATAATCCAGCAGCACGTACAGCCAGCATCCCACGAAGGCGCAGGTCGCATACGGCCGCGAGTCGCGCAAGATCAGCGGCACCTCGTTGCACAGCACGTCGCGAATCACGCCGCCGAAAACGCCGGTCAACACGCCCATCAACACGGAGGTGAACCATGGCATCTGCGCGTCGTGCGCGATCGAGGTGCCGGCGATACTGAACAAGCCCAGCCCGACTGCGTCGGCCACCAGCAGAACCCGTTCGGAGATCAGCCGCGAGGTCATCTTAAGAATCGCCGGCGCAAACAGCGACATCACGAAAATCGCGATCAGATACCCTTGATGCTCGACCCAATAGAACGGCCGCCGCTCCAGCAGCACGTCGCGCAACGTGCCGCCGCCGAAGGCCGTGGCGATCGCCACGAGGAACGTGCCCACCGCGTCGAGCCGGCGGGTTCGTGCTTCGATGAAGCCGGAAATGGCGTACGCGAAAATAGCCAGCGCTTCCATGATGGTCAGCGCCAGCGTCAACCTGGGATGGATCACCGCGACTCCGTCAGGGCTTGGTCTGAGCGGGCATCGCGCCCGGCTGCAGCAGCACGACCACCGCGCCGGCGCCGCCGTCGTGCGGACGCGCCTGACAGAACGCGATGACCTCGGACTTCTGCACGAGCCACGCGCGCACCTTGCCCTTCAACACCGGCTCCTTGCCGATCGACCCCAAACCCTTGCCGTGGATCACACGCAAACAGCGCAAACCGCGCTTCACGGATTCGCGAATGAACTCGGCCAGCGCCTCGCGTGCTTCCTCGCGCCGCATGCCGTGCAGATCGATTTGCGCCTGCACGATCCAGTCGCCGCGCCGCAGTTTTCGCACGACTTCCTGACTCACGCCTGGACGGCAATAGGACAGCGTTTCGTCGGTTTCGAGCAGTATCTCGGGATCGAACTCGTCGGAGATCGCTTCGTGCAGCACGGCTTCTTCGTCGAGCCTGGTCTGCACGGGCAGCGGCGGCGGAGGATTGCGCGGCAAAGTGGCGCGCGGCGGGACGGCGAGCGGCGCGACCGCGCCGATCTCGCGGCGAAACAGATCGGCGTCCGCCGACGCCTCGCGCTGCGCGGCTGCCGCCGCCGCCCGTTCGCGCTCGCGTCGTTGCGCGTCGACCTTTAACGCATCGCGCAGCGCGCCGAGGCCGGCGAGACCCGCCGCCGGTTCAGGCTTCGGTTTGTCCACGGCCGCGGCCGGTTCCGGCGCGGGCCTGGCGACGGCTCGCACGCGTTTCGGCTCGTTAGGGTGAGGCTGATTCTTCGGCATATCGGCTAATACACGCAGAAAAGTAAGTCGATCGCGGGGCGCAAAAAAGGCCGCCGGCTTCTCAGCCGCGGCCTTTGCTCATGCAGGCGGCCGGGCTCACGCCCAGCCGCTATTTTACCGTTGCGCCTAATACGAAGCAGCGTTGTTGACGGCGGTGCGGCTTGCCGTCCTGGATCAACGCTCGGCTTCCGCGCTCATTACGTGCTCGCCGATTTCCTCGATGCTCTCCAGATAGCGTTGCGCATCGAGCGCGGCCATGCAGCCCGTGCCCGCGCTGGTGATCGCCTGACGGTACACGTGGTCCTGCACGTCGCCCGCCGCGAACACGCCCGGCACGCTGGTGGCGGTGGCAAAACCGTTCAGGCCGCCCTTGGTGATGATGTAGCCGTTCTTCATCTCCAACTGGCCTTCGAAGATATCCGTGTTCGGCTTGTGGCCGATCGCGACGAACAGACCCTGCAAAGCGATATCGGTGGTTTCGCCGCTTTGCGTGTGCTTGATGCGCACGCCGGTCACGCCCGATTGATCGCCGGTGACTTCATCGAGCGTATGGTTCCACTTGATCTCGACGACGCCTTCCTTTTCCTTCGCGAGCAGCCGGTCGATCAGGATCGGCTCGGCGCGGAACTTGTCGCGGCGATGGATCACGGTCACCTTCTTCGCGATGCCCGACAGGTACAGCGCTTCCTCGACCGCGGTATTGCCGCCGCCGACCACGGCCACGTGTTGTTGCTTGTAGAAGAAGCCGTCGCAAGTGGCGCAGGCCGACACGCCCTTGCCCATGAATGCCTCCTCGGACGGCAGGCCGAGGTATTGCGCCGATGCGCCGGTCGAGATGATCAGCGAGTCGCACGTGTATTCGCCCGAATCGCCGATCAGGCGGATCGGTTTTTCATCCAGTTTTGCCGTGTGGATGTGGTCGAAAATGATTTCGGTGTTGAAGCGCTCGGCATGCTCCAGAAAGCGCGTCATCAGTTCCGGGCCTTGCACGCCGTTGGCGTCGGCAGGCCAGTTTTCGACGTCGGTCGTGGTCATCAGCTGGCCGCCTTGGGCGAGACCCGTGACGAGCACCGGCGCGAGATTGGCGCGCGCCGCGTAGACCGCCGCCGTATAGCCGGCGGGGCCGGAACCGAGAATCAGAACCTTGGCGTGTTTCGTGGAAGTAGCGGGCATGATCGAAATCCTTATACGGCGCCCGGCTCGCCCATGCGAGGCCGCGCGACTTGGGCTGAAACTGTAGATGGGTGTCAGTGCGGCATTATAAAGGGCGGGGCGCCGGCCTGCTTCATGAAGCTTTCTCATCGCGGCGATAGCGTCGCCCGCGGGGGCGGCGCGCTTTTGCGTGGCCAATCGGCCAAGTTACCGTCATTTACAGCCTCGCGTCCGACACTGCGTTTACAATAGGCCGGATCGAACTTCCCGGTCGCCGGGATCGGGCCCGAAGCCGCGCCGGGCGAGGCTTCGGCCTCGACTCAGGCGGGGAAACGAGCCGGGCAATCAGCCAGGCACCAAGCCGGGCGCCACGCCGGAAAGCGGCAACACTCGGGCCACACACGCAACAGGATCAATGGCAAAAGCTCCCTATTCCGCGAGCGCGCAGGCATTGCCGCACCGCATGTCGCGCCTTTTCACCGAAATCCGCTGGATCCTGCAGGTGGCGCTCGGCGTGTTCCTGCTGATGGCGCTCGTCAGTTACAGCAGGCGCGACCCGAGCTGGACGCACGCCGCGCAAGTCGACCACATCGCCAACTGGGCGGGCCGCGTCGGTGCGTGGACGTCCGACATCCTGCTGCTGCTGTTCGGCCTGTCCGCCTACTGGTGGATCGTGCTGCTCGGCCGTCATATCTCCGCCAACTACAAGCGCATCACCCGTCACGAGGATCTTGACGAAGACGCGCCGCGCGACGCCAGCTGGCTCGCGGACGCGTTCGCGTTCATGCTCGTGCTGCTGGCCTGCGACGGCATCGAGGCGCTGCGCACGTGGTCGCTGAAAGTGCAGTTGCCGCGCGCGCCGGGCGGCGTGATCGGCGAGGCTGTCGCGCGCGGCGTGTCGCATGCGCTCGGCTTCACGGGCGGCACGCTGGCGCTGTTGATCGTGCTCGGCATCGGCTTGTCGCTGTATTTCCGTTTTTCGTGGCTGTCGGTGTCGGAGAAGGTCGGCGAATCGATCATCTCCGCGGTGACGTTCGCCAAGCTGCGCCGCGAGGCCGGCCGCGACCGCAAGCTGGGCGAGGCGGCCGCCGTCAAGCGCGAAGGCAAGGTCGAGAAGGGCCGTGTGCGGATCGAGGAGCACGAACCGGTCATGATCGTGCCGCCGGTCGTTTCGCCGGCCAAATCCGAGCGCGTCGAGAAAGAACGGCAAGTGCCGCTCTTCACCGATCTGCCCGGCGACTCCACGTTGCCGCCGATTTCGCTGCTCGATCCCGCGCCCGTCGCGCAGGAAAGCATCTCGGCGGATACGCTGGAATTCACATCGCGTCTGATCGAGAAAAAGCTCAAGGACTTCGGCGTCGAAGTGAGCGTGGTGGCCGCCTATCCCGGTCCGGTCGTCACGCGTTATGAAATCGAGCCGGCCACCGGCGTGAAGGGCAGCCAGATCGTCAATCTGGCCAAGGACCTTGCGCGGTCGCTGTCGCTCGTGTCGATCCGCGTGGTCGAAACCATTCCGGGCAAGAATTACATGGCGCTGGAGTTGCCGAATCAGCGCCGGCAAACCGTGAGCCTCTCGGAGATTCTCGGCTCGGCGGTCTACGCGGACGCCGCCTCGCCGCTCACCATGGGCCTCGGCAAGGACATCGGCGGCAAGCCGGTGTGCGCCGACCTCGCGAAAATGCCGCACTTGCTGGTGGCCGGTACGACCGGCTCGGGCAAGTCGGTGGGTATCAACGCAATGATCCTCTCGCTGCTCTACAAGGCGAGCGCCGACCAGGTCCGCATGATCCTGATCGACCCGAAGATGCTCGAAATGAGCGTCTACGAAGGCATTCCGCATCTGCTGTGTCCGGTGGTGACCGACATGCGCCAGGCCGGTCACGCGCTGAACTGGGCGGTCGCCGAAATGGAGCGCCGCTACAAGCTGATGAGCAAGCTCGGCGTGCGCAATCTCGCCGGCTACAACAACAAGATCGACGAAGCGGCCAAGCGCGACGAAAAGCTGCCGAATCCGTTCAGCCTCACGCCGGACGAGCCGGAACCGCTCACGCGCCTGCCGCACATCGTCGTCGTGATCGACGAACTGGCCGACCTGATGATGGTGGTCGGCAAGAAGGTCGAGGAATTGATCGCGCGAATCGCGCAGAAGGCGCGTGCGGCCGGTATCCATCTGATTCTGGCCACGCAGCGTCCGTCGGTCGACGTGATTACCGGGCTGATCAAGGCCAATGTGCCGACGCGGATGGCGTTCCAGGTGTCGTCGAAAATCGACTCGCGCACGATTCTCGACCAGCAGGGCGCGGAATCGCTGCTCGGCATGGGCGACATGCTGTATCTGCCGCCGGGCAGCGGCCTGCCGGTGCGGGTGCATGGCGCGTTCGTATCCGACGAGGAAGTGCACCGCGTGGTGGACAAGCTCAAGGAACAGGGCGAGCCGAACTACATCGAGGGCATTCTCGAAGGCGGCGTGACGGGCGAGGGCGACGAAGGCTCGGCGGGTGCAGGCGGAGCCGGGTCCGGCGACGGCGAGTCGGATCCCTTATACGATCAGGCGGTCGACGTGGTGCTGAAAAACCGCCGCGCTTCGATCTCGCTGGTGCAGCGGCATTTGCGCATCGGCTACAACCGCGCGGCCCGTTTGCTCGAGCAGATGGAGAACTCGGGCGTGGTGTCGGCGATGTCGTCGAACGGCAATCGCGAGATTCTCGCGCCGGCGCGCGAAGCGGAGTAGGGTGCGTGGCCTGGTCCGCCTGGATGGCGGCGAAGGTTGCGCATGCGCGCATGACCGGTGGGTCCCATCCACCGCAGCATCGCGCCGCATGGCTCCAATAAGCCCCGTTTAAGCCTCGGCGACTAAGCTGATACGGCAAGGTCGCGGGCAGCGCTCTCGACCTCGCGGCACGCACAGCCGCCACGGTCCCGCAGCCGCTGGTTTATTCGCCGGCCGCCGCGACCGCTCAACGAATTCAATCAAGGGAGAACATAATATGCAGCTATTCACGCAGCGGCACGCTCGACAGCGTGCTCAATCCAGCCGTTTCGGCCAGCTTGCGGGGACCATCGCGCGTCGCATCGGCAGCGTGGCGATCGGCGCGTCGATGCTGGTCGCGTCGCAGGCATTCGCTGGCGGCACCGAGCAACTGAAGGCATTCGTCGCGCAAGTCCACTCGGCGCGCGGCACGTTCGTGCAGCAGGAAGTGCGGGCGCCAGGCAAGGCGCAAGGCGCCAGCGCGGCAAGCGGCGTGCTGTCCACCGCGGGTAGCGGCAAGCGCGGCACGTCGAGCGGCACCTTCACGTTCGCGCGGCCGGGCAAATTCATCTGGCAATACGAGAAGCCTTATGCGCAACTGCTGCAAGCGGACGGCGACAAGCTCTACGTGTACGACAAGGATCTGAATCAGGTCACGGTGCGCAGCTTGGGCGGCGCGCTCGGCGCGAGCCCGGCGGCGATCCTGTTCGGCAGCAACGATCTGGAGAAGAACTTCACGCTGCACGATGCGGGCGTGAAGGCCGGCATCGACTGGCTCGAACTCACGCCGAAGGCGAAAGACACGCAGTTTCAGCGCGTGGGCATCGGCTTCAAGGACGGCAATCTCGAAGCGATGGAATTGCACGACGTGTTCGGCAACGTGACGCTGCTGACGTTCTCGAACATTCAGAAGAACCCGCCGTTGCCGGCCGATGCGTTCAAGTTCACGGTGCCGAAGGGCGCGGATGTGATCAACGGTTAAGCGAACGCGCTACTCGTTCGCTTTGGGAAGTTCGACCGCATGCGCGGCCTTCATATCGTCGATGAACGCCTCGACGATCTCCGTTCGGTGCTGCCGCGCCCGCGTGACCATATGGAACACGACGCGGTAGCGCATCCGCGCCGGGTTCAACGCGGCGAGCAGTCCTTGCTCGACGAACGGCGCCGCGAAATGCCCCGGCAAATAGCCGAGATGATGCCCGGACAGCACGAGCATCGCGACCGCTTCCATGTTGTCCGCGACGGCGGTCACGTTGGGCGGCGTGGTCGAGTTCTCCGCTTCGGGCAGCGGATAACTGCGCCACGCCCATTCATGTGCCGCGGCTTCATCGGGCGACACTTCGCCGGCTGAAGCGAACAGCGGATGCCCTTTCGCGCAATAGGCGAACTGATCTTCCGCGAACACTTCGGTGTAGTCGAGCGACGGCACGCGATGCCAGAAATAGCCGATGCCGATCTGAATCCGGCCATTGAGCAGCAACTCTTCCAGCTCGCCCGGCGAGCGCACCAGAATCGAAAAACGCACCGACTGATCGCGCGCGCGGAACCGGCCGATCGCGTCGCTGATGCGCGCGCTCGCCGATACCGGCGTGTGGCCGATCATGCCGATATCGAGCGTGCCCACCAGCTTGCGGCCGACGTTGCGGACCTGCATGCCGAAGGTATCGACGGCCGACAGCAGGGCGCGAGCGGCGTCGACGAACTGCTCGCCGCGCGCCGTCAGGCTGAAGCCGCCGCGGCCGCGCGCGCAGAGGCGATAGCCGAGGCGCGTTTCCAGCGTCGCAAGCTGCGTGCTGATGGTCGACTGGCCGATATTGAGCGTGGCCTGCGCCGGCGAGACGCCGCCGGCGTCGACGATGGCGAGAAACACGCGGATCAGCCGCAGATCGAGATCGGTGAGTTGGGAGAACATGCTTGAGGATACATCGCTCGGAATCAATGTGAACTTTATTCTGTTCACATTTGACGTTCCGGGAAACTGCTCAAGAATCAAGGCTCATCCGGCCAAGTGCTTACCCTTGCGCCGGTCCGCACGCATTCGCCTGTGCGCCTTTTCATTGCCGAGCCACGATGAAACCCTCTTCCTTCATTTCCCCCGAAGCCGGCGAACGGCCGCAACCGCTGTCCGGTAACGCGATGCCCCGCTGCGGCGGCATTGCGACGATGATGCGGTTGCCGAACGTCGGCTCGGCCGCGGGTTTCGACGCCTGCTTCGTCGGCGTGCCGTTCGATCTCGGCACGTCGAACCGCACCGGCGCGCGCTTCGGGCCGCGCCAGATCCGCAGCGAATCGGTGCTGCTGCGCCCGTACAACATGGCCACGCGCGCCGCGCCGTTCGATTCGCTGCGGGTGGCCGATCTCGGCGATGTCGCGATCAACCCGTACAACCTGCACGATTCGATCGCGCGCATTGAAACCGCCTACGACGAGATCCTCCAGCACGATTGCAAGCCGATCACGCTGGGCGGCGACCACACCATTGCGCTGCCGATCCTGCGCGCGATTCATCGCAAGCACGGCAAGGTCGGGCTGATTCACGTCGACGCGCACGCCGACGTCAACGACACGATGATGGGCGAGAAGATCGCGCACGGCACGCCGTTTCGCCGCGCGGTGGAAGAAGGCTTGCTCGATTGCGAGCGCGTCGTGCAGATCGGTTTGCGCGGTACGGGTTACGCGGCCGACGATTTCGATTGGTGCCGCGATCAGGGCTTCGAGGTCGTGCAGGCCGAGGCGTGCTGGAACCAGTCGCTCGCGCCGCTGATGGCGCGCGTGCGCGAAAGGATGGGCGACGCGCCGGTGTACATCACGTTCGACATCGACGGGATCGATCCGGCGTTTGCGCCAGGTACGGGTACGCCGGAAATCGCCGGTTTGACGGTGCCGCAAGCGCTGGAAATCATTCGCGGCTCGCACGGACTGAACATCGTCGGCTGCGATCTGGTTGAAGTCGCGCCGCCGTATGATCCGTTCGGCACGACCGCGTTGCTCGGTGCGAATCTCGCGTTCGAATTGCTGTGCGTGTTGCCGGGCGTCGAATATCGGGCGGCCACGCGTTAGGCTGATGCGCTCCTGAGTTGTATTGGCGTAATGGCCCGCGAATGCGGGCCATTTCCATCCATCGCGCGGATGTTGAAACTCACGCGTACGCAGTCTTGCGCGTCGACACGAACACCAGATAACACACCGCGCCGATCACCAGCGCGGGCAGCGTCGCGCCGAGATTCGGCAGCCATTGATTGATCGCCTGATACGCGGCGATGCCGATCGCCCACGCGATGAACGCGCTCAGATGCCAGCCGCCGGAGAAGCCATAACGGCCGCGCACGTCGGCGAGTGCGGCGGCCTCGATGCGGCGCTTGCGCACGATGAAGTGATCCACCAGCACCACGCCGAACAGCGGCGCGAACACCGAGCCGATCAGCAGCAGGAAGTTCTGATACTTCGCCATCGGCACCATCAACGCGATCAGCGTGCAGAGCGCACCGAATGCCGCGGACAGCAACGGCACGCTGCCGCGCGTCCAGAAGGTGCCGGTCGAGACCGCCGCGGAGTGAATGTCGGCGAAGGCGTTGTCGACCTCGTCGATCAGGATCAGCAGCAGCGCGAGGCCGCCGCCGGCTTGAGCCAGCGCGCTCGTCAACAGCGTGTCGCCGCCGCCCGCCGCGAGGCCGTAGATCGCGCCGAGCGCGTAGAACCAGATGTTCGCGATGCCGTAGCCGAGCAGCGTGCCGCGGAAGGTTTCGCCAGGGCGTCGGCCGAAGCGCGTGTAGTCGGCGATCAGCGGCAGCCACGACAGCGGCATCGCCACCACGAGGTCGATCGCGCCGCCGAACGGCATCTCGCCGGTGCCGGGGCGGCGCATCAGCGCGGCCAGATCGTGTTTGGCGAGCAGGTTCCACGTGAGCCACGCGGCGCCCGCCAGCAGCAGCCAGATGCCCCAGGTGCGCAGAAAGCGCCGCACGAACGAGAGCGGGCCGCTGATCGCGAGCAGCGTGGCGAGCAAGCCGAAGATCACCGTCCAGATCAGCGGCATCGAGAGGCCGAACGACTGCCTCGCGAGCGCGTCGGCGGAATCGCGCATCACGATCACTTCGAACGAGCCCCAGCCGACCAGTTGCACCGCGTTCAGCACCGCCGGCACCGACGCGCCGCGCACGCCGAGCGTGGGCCGCAGCGACGACATCGCCGCGAGCCCGGTGTCCGTGCCGATCACGCCGGCCAGGGCCAGCAGCACGACGCCGATCGCGCTGCCGATCACGATCGCGAGCAACGCATGCGGCAGCGACAGCCCCGGCACGAGCAGCGCGCCCGCTTGCGCGACCAGCAGGCCGATGCCGAGCGAGAACCACAGCGCGAACGCGTCGCCGGTGCGAAACGCGCGGCGCGCGTCGGGCACCGGCGTGAGCGGTGCGTAGGTGGAACCGGCGTCGCCGGCGAGTGGGTCTTGTGCCATCTGGGTAGTGTTCCTGTCGATGTTGTCGGCGACGCTGCGTGTCGCTGTCGATTCGCGTGCGATGTTGGCCGCGCATGCGTCTGCTGCGTCGCGCGCTGATTGGCGCCGTGACGCCGGCGTTGCGTTTCCGGCTTCGCCGCGCGGATCGCTCCGCCACGCCGGGCCGCTCATCGCCGGGCCCCGGTCACTGTCATAATGCAGGACGTGGCCCGCGCCTTCGCGTGCCGGCTTTGTTCATCCGGCAGCACGCCGCCTTCATACGGACCGCGTCCGCAAAAGCCGAGATTATCCCCAAAACGTCATGTTTGAAGAAACCCGTAGCAATGTGCCGCTCGCCGAACGCCTGCGGCCCCGCAATATCGACGAAGTGATCGGCCAGAAGCACCTGCTCGGCCCGAACAAGCCGCTGCGGGTCGCGTTCGAATCCGGCGAGGCGCACTCGATGATCCTCTGGGGTCCGCCCGGCGTCGGCAAGACCACGCTCGCGCGCCTCATGGCCGACGCGTTTCACGCCGAGTTCATCGCGCTCTCCGCGGTGCTGTCGGGCGTGAAGGATATTCGCGAAGCCGTCGAGACCGCGCAGATCCATCGCGCGAACGGACACCAGACGCTGGTGTTCGTCGACGAAGTGCATCGCTTCAACAAGAGCCAGCAGGACGCGTTCTTGCCGCACGTCGAGTCGGGGCTGTTCGTGTTCGTCGGCGCGACGACCGAGAATCCGTCGTTCGAGGTGAATAGCGCGTTGCTCTCGCGCGCCGCGGTCTACGTGCTGAAGAGCCTGAACGACGACGAGCAGCGCGAACTGCTCGATCGCGCGCAGCAGGAACTCGGCGGCCTCACGTTCACCGACGAAGCACGCGACGCGTTGATCGGTTCCGCCGACGGCGACGGCCGCAAGCTGCTGAACAACCTGGAGATCGTCGCGCGCGCGGCCTCGCAGCAGAAAACCACGGAAATCGACGGCGCGTTGCTCGGCAGCGCGCTCGCGGAGAATCTGCGCCGCTTCGACAAGGGCGGCGACGCGTTCTACGACCAGATCAGCGCGCTGCATAAATCGGTGCGGGGCAGCAGTCCCGACGGCGCGCTGTACTGGTTCTGCCGCATGCTCGACGGCGGCGCGGACCCGCGCTATCTCGCGCGGCGCATCGTGCGCATGGCGTGGGAGGACATCGGTCTCGCCGACCCGCGCGCGGCCCGCATCGCGCTCGACGCCGCCGAAACCTACGAACGCCTCGGCACGCCCGAGGGCGAGCTGGCGCTGGCGCAGGCGATCATCTATCTGGCGGTCGCGCCGAAGTCGAACGCCGGATACAACGCGTACAACGAGGCGCGCCGTTTCGTCGGCAAGGACCAGTCGCGCGGCGTGCCCGTGCATCTGCGCAATGCGCCGACCAAGCTGATGAAGGAACTCGGCTACGGCCACGAATATCGCTATGCGCACGACGAACCGGACGCGTATGCGGCCGGCGAGACCTATCTGCCGGACAACATGCGCGATCCGCATTGGTACGAGCCGACGCCGCGCGGTCTCGAAGGCAAGATCGCCGACAAGATGGCGCGTCTCGCGGAACTCGACGCGCGGTGGCGCAGCGAGAACAAGCCGAAGAAGGGTTGAGCCGGATCGGTTCGTTGCGGCGTCTGCCGTGTCGTCGCGGCGCATGCCATGTCGGCATTCCGCCCGCCTCGACCATCTAACGCACCGGCCGCCCGCGCCGGTGCGCTAAAATCCCAGCTTCATACAACGAACACCCGCCCCATCCCATGCTCGACATCCAGTTGCTGCGCAAAGACCTCGACGGCGTTGCCAGGCGCCTCGCCGACCGCGGCTATACCCTCGACGTGGCGGCGTTCACCGCGCTCGAAGCGGAACGCCGCGACACCCAAACCCGTACCGAAGAGATGCAGGCGCGCCGCAACAGCCTGTCGAAACAGATCGGCGCGATGAAAGGGCGGGGCGAGGACACTTCGGCGGTGATGGCCGAAGTGAGCGGAATCGGCGACGAGATGAAGGCCTCGGCGGCGAGACTCGACGATATCCAGAAGCGCTTGTCCGATCTGCTGCTCGGCGTGCCGAACCTGCCGCACGAAAGCGTGCCCGTGGGCGACGACGAAACCGGGAATGTGGAAGTGCGCCGCTGGGGCACGCCGCGCGAGTTCGATTTTGACGTGAAGGATCACGTCGACGTGGGCGCGCCGCTCGGGCTCGACTTCGAGACCGGCGCCAAGCTCTCCGGTGCGCGTTTCACGTTGTTGCGCGGACAGATCGCGCGGCTGCATCGCGCGCTCGCGCAGTTCATGATCGACACGCATACGCAGCAGCACGGCTACACCGAGATCTACACGCCGTACATCGTGAATCCGGAGATTCTGTACGGCACCGGCCAACTGCCGAAATTCGCCGACGACATGTTCCGCGTCGAGAAGGGTGGCGACGAGAACACGGTCACGCAGTACCTGATCTCGACGTCGGAAATCTCGCTGACCAACACCGTGCGCGACAGCATCGTCGAAACGGACGCGCTGCCGATCAAGCTCACCGCGCATTCGCCGTGCTTCCGCTCGGAAGCGGGCTCGTATGGCCGCGACACGCGCGGGCTGATCCGTCAGCATCAGTTCGACAAGGTCGAGATGGTGCAGATCGTCGCGCCGGAAGCGTCGTATGACGCGCTGGAGCAGATGGTCGGTCATGCCGAGGCGATCCTGCAGAAGCTCGAACTGCCATACCGCGTGATTACGCTGTGTACGGGCGACATGGGTTTCTCGGCGGCCAAGACCTATGACCTCGAGGTTTGGGTGCCGGCGCAAAACACGTATCGCGAGATTTCCAGCTGCTCGAATACCGAGTCGTTCCAGGCGCGCCGGATGCAGGCGCGCTATCGCAATGCGCAGGGCAAGCCGGAGCTGGTTCATACGCTGAACGGATCGGGTCTTGCCGTGGGCCGCACGCTCGTCGCGGTGCTGGAGAACTTCCAGAACGCCGATGGCTCGGTGACGGTGCCGGCGGCGCTGCGGCCTTACCTCGGTGGTCTCGAACGGCTGGAAGCGACGGCGGGCTGATTGATCCACTGGCTGGCGCGTGGCTGTGGTCGCGTTGGGTTGCTTGGCCTCGTTGAAATTTTTTAAGCGAGGGGCTTGGAAATCGGATTGGGCTGTTTTATAATCTTTTTCTCCCAAGCGACGACCCGCTTGGATCTGACGAAACAGCCCCGTTGTTGTCGAGTTGGAAGACCCGGAAAGGTGGCAGAGTGGTCGAATGCGCCGGACTCGAAATCCGGTGTACCTTTAGGGGTACCGTGAGTTCGAATCTCACCCTTTCCGCCAGAATTCATCAAGAACCCCGCGAAGTCGAAAGACTCGCGGGGTTCTTGTTTTTGGCTCACATTTCATCTATCAAACGCCATCTATCAAACGCATGATCTGAAGACCAAGGCGGGGCAGTGATAGTCCGCCGAAAGTCGTGTTCGCACCTGCACTCGGGGTGGATTCATCTGCAAGGCGTCGAGCGAATCGAACAGTGCGCGCAACGAGATGCGGTTGGTTGAATGCCGACGAAATGGCAAGGCGCTTCTCGTGTCCTCCATGGTCTACACCAACAAGCACAACCAGAAGACCGCATTCTTGGCCAATATGAGCGTAATGGTTGATGGCAGTTGCAAGTGGTAACGCCACGCAGTTTGTGAAAAACGCTCGCCGAAGAATGTTGTTCCAGCTAGAGCGAGCTAGCCGTGATGGCTTCGTCGAAACTGGAACGACGCCGTCCAATGGGATCAAAAATCCGATGCCTCACAGCGCGTTATCGCCAATGCTAGTGATAGCTTTCTGCTAGTCAGTGGCAATGGCGGCAAGGTATCCATACCGTCGCAGCGCCCGTGTCCGTGCCGCATGAATTCCGCTCCGGCAATGGTCGCGGTCAGTCGGCTATCCAGATCGTCGATCAACACCGCTGAAAACTCGCCGAACCGCCAAACCCGACTCGGCTCGCCAGGCCCCGCCAACGATCCTCTGTACAATTGCGCGATCGAAAGGCTGCGCCGCGCCCATCAAACACCGACTCCCATCGACCGAACTCATGGCCATTTCCTACAAGACTCCCGATGACATCGCGAAGCTGCGCATTTCCGGCCGCCTCGCGGCCGACGTACTGGCGATGATCGGCGAACACGTCAAGGCCGGTGTCTCCACCGACGAGCTCGACGCGCTGTGCAACGACTACATCGTCAACACGCAGAAATCGGTTCCGGCCAACGTCGGCTATCTGGGTTTTCCGAAGACGGTCTGCACTTCCGTCAACCAGGTGGTCTGCCACGGCATTCCGAATCGCAGCGAAATCCTCAAGGACGGCGACATCATCAACATCGACGTCGCGATCATCAAGGACGGCTATTTCGGCGACACAAGCCGCATGTATTGCGTCGGCCAGCCGAGCACCGTCGCACGCCAGTTGATCGACACGACCTATGAAGCGATGCTCGCGGGCATCCGCGAAGTCAGGCCGGGTGCAACGCTCGGCGACGTCGGTCATGCGATTCAGCAGATCGCGCAACGCGACGGCTTTTCGATCGTGCGCGACTATTGCGGCCACGGCATCGGCAAGGTCTACCACGAAGACCCGCAAGTGCTGCACTACGGTCAGCCGGGGCAGGGCGTGCGTCTGAAGCCCGGCATGGTCTTCACGATCGAACCGATGATCAACGCGGGCCGCGCCGGCACGACGGTGTTGCGCGACGGCTGGACAGTGGTCACCAAGGACCGCTCGTTGTCGGCGCAGTGGGAGCACATGATCGCCGTGACCGACGAAGGCTACGAGCTGCTGACGCCTTGGCCGGACGGCACCGGCAGCTACGCGGCATCTTGAGCCGCGCTTGTGCACTGCATCGCATGACGCAGTTATGCCGGGCGCGTGAAATGCTGCTCGGTTTGCGCGCAGCGCGTGCTTTGCCGCGTGCCCTTGCGTCGCGCCGTATCTGTGCGCCAGTAAATAATGATTTGACTCGCGCGCCGGTTCGGTTAAAGCTACGCCTTAAGGTTTTAAGGGGTTTTCGTCTGCATGAGTCCGTCACTGACCGTTCGCCGTATCGCCGCTGATCAAGGCGCCGTTTTTCGCGAACTCCGTACCGCATCGCTGCGCGAGGCGCCCTATGCCTTCGGCGCGACGCTAGAAGACGCGTTGTCGGCCGACGCCGCGAGTTTCGACGCCACCGCCGCGGAACACGCGGTTTCATTGCGCATCACCACCTTCATTCTTTACACCGAAGGCCATCCCGCCGGCTTGATCGAAGCGCATTTCGACGACACCACGCCGCGTCGCGCGTTCGTCTGCGAGTTGTGGGTGGCGCCGGCCGTGCGTCATCTGCGGGGCGGCGAGTTGCTGGTCGACACGGCCAGCGCCTGGCTCGCCAACCAGGGCGCCACCGAAATCCACGCGTGGGTCGCCGACGCCAATCGCAATGCAATGCGCTTCTACGAGGCGCTCGGCTTCGGTCCCACCGGCGAACACCGGCGCGTCGCGCGCGCGCCCGAGCAAGCCGAAAGTCTGCTGGTGCGGCACGTGCCCACCACCTCACAGGCATCCCAGCAGTGATCTCGCGAGCGGCGCAACAAGCTGCCGCTCGATTCCCCTCCGCGTGTGCCCAACTGCGTCTGTCCGGCGTTTTCGGCCGGCTCGACGGCGCGAGCGCAGCCTCTTTGGCTACCGCGTGGCCGTCCTCATGGTAACGGCGTGTTCGCGGCAGTCGCTCTCCCGGCAAAAAAGCTGGCCGCACGCGCGGACGCCTGTAAAATACGCAAAATTTTTTGCCGAACGCTATGTCGCCCAAGAAATCGCCCTTTTTCGAACTCCGCAGCGGCTCTGTCGACACGCTCCTGTTTGTGGTCAAGACAACCGACCTCGACGCCATGCGTGCCGAATTGACCCGGCGCTTCGAGGCGACCCCCGAATTTTTTGCCAACGATGTCGTCGCGATCGACGTGCGCCGTCTCGCGGAGAACGAACGCGTGCCGCTCGCCGACATCGCGCAACTGCTCGACAGCGTGCGCATGCGCCCGGTCGGCGTGGTCGCCAACGCGCAGCAGGCGTGGGCGGCCGAATCGGCATTGCCGCTGCTCGAAGCGCGCGACCGCCGCGGCCCCGCCGCCAGGTCCGCGGACGAGGAAAGCGCCAACGCATCCGCTGCGGCACCGGATGCCGCCACGAACGCCACGCCGGCGGACGATCTGTTCTCGGCAGCCGCAGCCGCAGCCGCAGCCACAGCCGCAGCCGCAGCCGACCCGGCGCCCGCCGCGGAGCCGGTACGTCTCGCCACTTCGTCGCAAACGATGGTGGTCGACAAGCCGCTGCGCTCGGGCCAGCGCATCTATGCAAAGGGCGACCTCGTCGTGCTCGGGTTGGTGAGCTACGGCGCGGAAGTGATCGCGGAAGGCAACATCCATATTTACGCGCCGTTGCGCGGCCGGGCCTTGGCCGGCGTGCAGGGCAACCACGACGCGCGCATTTTCTGCACGTGTCTCGAACCGGAACTGATCTCGATCGCGGGCATCTATCGAACGACCGAGAACCCGCTGCCGGCCGACGTGCTCGGCAAGCCGGTGCAGATCTGGCTCGAAGACGAAAAACTGATGATCGAACCACTGCGGCTCACTTGAGCGGCGTGAAGCGCGCGGCTGTCCCGAACGGTTTCGGCACGCGGCGCTTCACGGCAAATATGGCCGCACATAATTGACGAATTTGACGAACACAAGGTAAGGGTAATGGCAAAAATCATTGTGGTGACTTCGGGCAAGGGTGGCGTGGGCAAGACGACCACGAGCGCGAGTTTTGCATCTGCCCTCGCACTGCGCGGCAGCAAAACCGCCGTGATCGACTTCGACGTCGGCCTGCGCAACCTCGACCTCATCATGGGCTGCGAGCGCCGTGTGGTGTACGACCTGATCAACGTGATCCAGGGCGAAGCCAATCTGAACCAGGCGCTGATCAAGGACAAGAAGTGCGAGAACCTGTTCATCCTGCCGGCGTCGCAAACGCGTGACAAAGACGCGCTGACCATGGAAGGCGTCGAGAAGGTCATCAACGATCTGATCGCGATGGACTTCGAATACATTGTTTGCGATTCGCCGGCCGGCATCGAATCGGGCGCGCTGCTCGCAATGCATTTCGCCGACGAAGCGCTGATCGTGACCAATCCCGAAGTCTCGTCGGTGCGCGACTCGGACCGCATTCTCGGCATTCTGTCCTCCAAGACCAAGCGCGCGATCGAAAGCAAGGAGCCGATCAAGGAACACCTGCTGATTACCCGCTACAACCCGAAGCGCGTGAGCGAAGGCGAAATGCTCTCGCTGACCGACATCCAGGAAATTCTGCGTATCGATCTGATCGGCGTGATTCCCGAGTCGGAAGCGGTGCTGCACGCGTCGAACCAGGGTCTGCCGGCGGTGCACCTCGACGGCACCGATGTGGCCGAAGCCTATAAAGACGTCGTGTCGCGTTTCCTCGGCGAGCAGAAGTCGCTTCGCTTTACCGATTACCAGAAGCCCGGGCTGCTGCAGCGCCTCTTCGGCACCAAGTAAGGGGAGCGCACGTAATGTCGATTCTTTCGTTTTTGCTGGGCGAGAAGAAGAAATCCGCGTCGGTAGCGAAGGAACGCCTGCAGTTGATCATCGCGCACGAGCGCGCCGGCGGCCATGCGCCCGCCGATTACCTGCCTGCGTTGCAACGCGAACTGGTGGCCGTGATTTCGAAGTACGTGAAGATTTCCCATGACGATATTCGCGTGAGCCTCGAGCGCCAGGACGATCTCGAGGTGCTCGAGGTCAAGATCGAAATACCGCAGGCCTGATCCGTCGCGATTCGTTTCGCGAGGGGTTTTATTCAAGGTGGCGCGTGCTTCGCTTCGTTGAGTCGTGGCGACTTGACGTGACGAAGCGCGGGCCTGCGCTGCGGCTGCGCCCGGTCCGCCGCCTTCGCCGCGTGGTTATCGCCACGCTTGCCGTTTTCGCGTTTTCCCGCCTCGCCGTTCCTTTTCCCTCGGTGGTCCATGTTCATGCGCGCGTGCATGGGCCTCGTCACGCGCGCTCGGCGCGTCGAAATAATCCGTAGCACTTCAGGCCGCGCCGTAACACGTCCACGGTCAGCGTGTTCGTCCCCTCGCGCATTAAACGGGTAACGCCGCGTGCGGCGTCTTTCCACAGAGGGAAAACATGAACAAAACCTTTCGCTTGCTGCTCGCCAATGCCGTGCTGATCGCTGCCGGCGCGTCCGCCGTGGCATCGGCGTCGGCCGCTGAAGTCGTCGTGATCGCGCCGTCGGCGCCGCCGCCGGTGCGTTATGAAGCGGTGCCCGCGCCGCGCGTCGGCTACGTGTGGGATCACGGTCATTGGCGCTGGGAGCACGGCCGCTATGTGTGGGTCGCGGGTCATTGGCAGGCCGAGCGTGTCGGCTATCACTGGGTGCCGGGCCACTGGATCGCGCACGGACCGCACTATCGCTGGGTACAGGGCCACTGGGCCTGACATGAACGCTCGAGCGGCGGCCGCGGCGTGTTCGTCATGCGGCCCGCGCCGCGTCCGCCTGCCTGGTCACCGAGGAACCATGGATGAAGAAGAGTCTGCTTCTGCTCGCCGCACTGACTGTCGTGCTCGCCGGTTGCGTGGTGGTGCCGGCGCGGCCGGTTTATCTGCGCGCGCCTGCGGTAGTCGTCTATTGACGCGGGGCGCCGGCGTCGTCGTTAGCGGACGCGTCGCCGGCGATTTCCTCGGCGACGGGTCCGGGCACCTCGACCTCGGGCACCTCCGGCACAGGAGCGGGCGCCGGCTGCGGCAGCGGCGCCCTATAACGCTCCGCCAGCGACTCATACAGCGGCGGCGCGAAAAAGCGCGCTACGCGGCTTGCGATCAACGCGGTGGCCATCAGCGAGATCACGAGCGCGTGACCGTCGATCATCTCCATGACAATCACGAACGACGTGATCGGCGACTGCGTGACCGCGGCCAGATAGCCGACCATCGCGAGCGCGATCAGCATCGGCAATTGCATCGAGCCGAACACCATGTGCAGCAGATTGCCGAAGCCCGCGCCGATCGATAGCGAAGGCGCGAAGATGCCGCCCGGAATGCCGGGCAGATACGAGCCGACCATCGAGATCATCTTCAGAAATGGGTAGAACACGGACAACTGCGCGTGTCCGTCGAGCAAGCCGCGCGCTTCCGCATAGCCGCTGCCGAAGGTCGTGCCGCCCGAAATCAGGCCGACCACCGCGATCACGAAGCCGCACAGCGCCGCGAACACGACCGGCCGCTCGCCATGCAATTGACGCAGCGGCCCCGGAATCCAGCGCTCGGTGTTCAGCAGCAGCCAGCCGAACACGCCGCCCGCGATGCCGGTGACGATCGCCGTGAGCAGCACCGCGAGCGCGAGCAGATCGGGGAAGTGCGCGCCGATCTGGATGGTGCCGAAATACGTGTAGTTGCCGTTCAGCCCGAGCGCGATCACGCCGGCGATGATGATCGCGGTGATCAACACGCCGCTCGCGCGCGCCTCGAAGCTGCGCGTCAATTCCTCGATGGCGAACACGATGCCCGCCAACGGCGTATTGAACGCCGCCGACAAGCCCGCCGCCGCGCCGGCCAGCACCAGTTGCCGCTCGATCAGCGCGTTCGAGCGCGGATAGAGCCGCCGCAGATTGAACATCAGCGCCGCGCCCACCTGCACGGTGGGCCCTTCGCGACCGATCGTGAAGCCGCCCAGAATCGCCAGAAACGACACGGCGATCTTGCCGAACAGAATCCTGAACGACAGCAGCCGCGCGCCGTATTCGCCGGGTTTCGCATGCAGCGTGGCGATCACTTGCGGAATGCCGCTGCCTTCGGCGCCGCGAAAGAACTTGCGCGTGAGCCAGACGGCGAGCGCCGCGACCGCCGGCGTGACGAGCAACGGCGCCCACACGTGCCGTTGCTGCATCGCGCGAAATTCGCCGTAGCCCCAATCGATCAGCCTCGCATACAGCACCGCGATGAGGCCGACCGCGATCGCGCCGAGCCAGAACACGCCGTATTGCCGCCACAAACGTCTTGCGCGACGGACGATGGCGGAAGAAAGCGGAGGCAATGCCCTGGACATGGCGGTGTGCTGGCGCAAAAGGGAAAATTATATCGCTCGCCGAATCGGCGAAACGGTGTGAAAGCGTTTAGAAATGGAGTAAAAGGGCTGGTTGTAAGGCATCGCGTGTAATGCGCGGTAGTGATGCCAGGCCCGGCGCGCTGCGGCGTTCGGTAAGGAACATTTCAATCGTCGGCTAAAATGCCTCGACGTTCGAACAACCAACAGGTCATTAATGAAGCGAGTCCTTATCGTCAAGGTCACCTCACTCGGCGATATCGTGCAGGCGTTGCCGGTCGTGGCCGACATCAAACGCGCATATCCCGGCGTTCAGGTTGACTGGGCAGCCGACGAAGCATTCGCCGAAGTGGTGCAATGGAGCCAGAGTGTCGACCGCGTGCTTTGCGCGCCGTTGCGCCGCTTCAAGAAAGCGCGCCGGTGGCGCGATTTCCGGGCGATCGCGGCGTCGATCGCGGAACTGCGCGCCTATCGTTACGATTTCATCATCGACATTCACGGCGTATACAAGAGCGCGATCATCGCCTTTCTGGCGCGTTCGTCGCGGCGGATCGGCTATCAGTCGCAGGACCTCGGCGAGCGCGGCGCGGCGTTCGCTTACACCGGGCGCTTCGGTCCGCGTCCGAAATGCAATGCGTGGCACGGCATGCGCATCAGCACGGGTGAAGCGCTCGGCTACGAGGTCGAAGGCCCGCCCATTTACAACCTGCGCTTGCCCGAGCCGGCCCGGCCGCCGTTCGAGTCCATTAGCGCGCCGGTCGCGGCGCTCTTTCATGCCACCTCCAAGGACGACAAGAAGTGGCCGTCGACCCATTGGGCGGCGGTCGGGCGTGAATTGACGCAGCGCGGCTTCCACGTGGTGCTGCCTTGGGGTTCCGAAGGCGAGCGCGCCGAGGCGGAGCAAATCGCCTCGCAGGTGCCGGGCTCGGCCGTCTTGCCGAAAATGAGCGTGACCGGCATCGCCCAGATGATCGACGCGTGCGCGCTGGTGGTCGGCACCGACACCGGCTTCGTCCATCTTGCGCACGCGCTGCAGAAGCGCACGGTGATGATTTTCGTGTCGACGTCGCCCGCGCACTGCGGGATCGAGTCGCCGTTCCGTTCGATCTCGATCGGCGACGGCCATTCGGTGCCGCCGATCAGCGCCGCGCTCGAGGCGATCGACTACGTGCATGGCGAGCCGCGTGTCGCCGATTTACAGCACGGCTCGACCACCGCCTGAACGCCGGGTCCGGCAATCGTTTGCCAAAAAATAGAGGCGCGACGCGCAGTCAGCCCGAATGGGCATTGCCGCGTAACGCCTCCAGAAAGCGCCCGCGTCGGGGAACTACGGGCGCAAAGGCATTGATAGGCCGTCAGTCAGCCGATCGCGCCGGGCGGTTCAGATCAGGCGCCGTGCATTACACGCCTGTTAAATCTGTCGCTATTCGTTGAGCGCGGTATGAGCCGCGCGGACTTCTTTTGCCGGGTCGCCCGCACGCGCATGGTGCGCGAATGCGCTGACCCGCCGCTTGCCGACTTGACTCCTGGCGGCGAAACGGCCACCGGCGGGGTTCGTGCCGCTGGAACGTCCTTAAACCAGTATAGGCGGTGTTCCCCTACGAGGTGAGCGCGCGGCGGCCATCTTCCCCCGCCGCTGTCACGTGTTCGGAGCGTGTAACACCTTCGTGATGTTCGCTTACAAATCGCAACGCCCGCGTGGGGCGTCGTCGTGTCCAATCGGGTCATTCGGGATTTCAGCTCGAATGAAATCTGACTCGACGGAGAACAACATGAAACGCCTCATCCTCACCCTGATCGCCGGCACGCTGCTCGCCACGGCACTCGGCGGCTGCATCGTCGCGCCCGCGCCTGGCTACTACTACGGCGGTGGCGGTTATTACCATCACGGCGGTTATTACTATCGGTAAGGGTTTGGCGTAAAGATGGCTCGCGCGCCTCTGAACCGCGGTTCAGATGCAGCGCGAAGCCCGTGCGGCGCCGCAGCACCGAAGCGTGTCAAGCCAGCAGCATTTCGAATGCGAGTACGGCCGTGACGGCCGCCGCGTTCGCGGCCAGCGCCTCGACGACGATGCCCTTCCAGGTCGCCGGGCGAAAGCGCAACGCCAGCAATAATGCGCATAGCAGCGCCAGCGCGATGATCATCACGATATCCGCGTTGTGGAGATGAATATTCATCCAGCCTCCCTGCTTGCCTTAGGGTCTTTGGAAACGAGTATAGGCAAGTCAAAAAGACGCGCAAGACGGGGAATCACGTTGGCGCGCGTCGTTACATCAACCGCGTGTCGCGCGTCTCGCGCATGCACAGCACGCCGATCATGCTGACCGCCGCCGCGATCGACACATACGCGCCGACCCACGGCAGCCCGCCGCGCGCGGCCAGCATCTGCGCGATATACGGCGCGACCGATGCGCCGAGAATCCCGCCCAGGTTGTACGACACGCCCGCGCCGGTATAACGCACGTTGGTGGGGAAAAGCTCGGGCAGCAGCGCGCCCATCGGCGCGAAGGTCACGCCCATCAGGAACAGTTCGATCACGAGGAACAGCAGCACGAGCTGCGTCTGTCCGCTGCCGAGCAGCGGCGCCATCGTGAAGCCCGACAGGATCGCCGCGACGATGCCGACCATCAGCACCGGCTTGCGCCCATAGCGGTCGCTCGCCCAGGCCGACAGCGGCGTGGCGAGCGCCATGAACACCACGGCGATGCACAGCAGCCCGAGGAACGTCTGCCGCGGAATATGCAGCACGGAGACGCCGTAGGACAGCGAAAACGTCGTGGCGTTGTAGAACAGCGTGTAGCAGACCACCATCGCGAGCGCGCCGAGCAGCGTCGGCAGCCAGTGCTGCGAGAGCAGCGTGGCGATCGGCACCTTCACGCGCTCCTTGCGCTCGATCGCCGCCTGGAAGGCCGGCGTCTCGGCGATTTTCAAACGCACGTACAGCCCGAGCAAGACCAGCACCGCGCTGACGATGAACGGCACGCGCCAGCCCCAACTGCGGAACTGCTCGTCGGTGAGCGACAAAGCCAGCGCGAAGAACAGACCGTTGGAAGCGAGAAAGCCGACCGACGGTCCCAGTTGCGGAAACATGCCGAACCAGCCGCGCTTGCCGGCCGGCGCGTTCTCGGTGGCGAGCAACGCCGCGCCGCCCCATTCGCCGCCGAGGCCGATGCCCTGGCCGAAGCGCAAGATGCACAGCAGGATCGGCGCCAGGCTGCCGATCGCGTCGTAGCCAGGCACGAAGCCGATCAGCGTGGTCGACACGCCCATCACCAGCAGCGAGGCGACCAGCGTCGACTTGCGGCCGATCCGGTCGCCGAAGTGGCCGAACAGAAACGAGCCGATCGGCCGCGCGACGAACGCGATGCCGAACGTGACGAAGGCCGACAGTGCCTGCGCGGTGGCCGAGCCGTGCGGGAAAAACACCGGCCCGATGACGAGCGCCGCGGCGGTCGCGTAGACGTAGAAATCGTAAAACTCGATCGCGGTGCCGATGAAGCTCGCGAAGATGATTCGCGCGCTATTGTTCTGCCCGGCTGCGTCGGGCTGGGCCGCGGAAATCGGCGAAGTGGACATGCAGGGTCTCCATGTGTCGTGATGCCGTCGGGCGCCGTGCTTCGTCGCACGCTGGCGCGGTCGCTCGGCGGTTTTTCGGGGTCATGCGCTTGCGCGTCGCGCGCCGGTTTGTTCAAGGCGACATGCGGCCACGCGCGGCGCTGGCAATGCGGCAACAGCTTACAACGGCAGCCGGCAAAACTCGCCCACGAAAGCGGCCATACCAGGGAAATAACCCGGCGAGGTGCGCGACGCGTGCAGGCTGTGAGGCGGCCGGTCGATGCACGGCACCGATCGCCGCGATCCGGCTTCGCATGAGTGTGCATCGTGCGTGCATCGGGAAGCGTCATCGAGCAGGCGGCGCGCGGATGGCGCGGCAACGCTGCAGTCGGGCTTGCGCCGCGCCGGCGGGTGAGCGGGCGGCGTGAGCCAATGCCGGAAGACTCCGGCGCGGGGAATCGAAAAATTATAGCGAGCGTGACTGCCACGCAGCAAGGCAGCGCGCGACTTGCCGTGCGCGCGTTGCCATACCGACAGCGTGTTCAATCAATGGTCAGCGCTTGCGGCGACGCGAGTTGGCGTAACTGGAACTTGCCGTTGTCGTTGAAAAGCCAGTCTTCGAACAGTTCGAGTTGCCCGCGGCCGTTCAGCAATTTGCCGGGCGGCTCCGGGAATGGCGCCGCGCGCCGCAAGGTGGCGAGCGCGGTGCTCTCCGCTTCGTCGTCGCCGTTGCTGCGATAGACCGACGATTGCACCACGTGCCCGTTGCGGTCGACCGTGAACGACACCACCACCAGCGAGCGCAGCATCGCTTGCGGCGTGCCGCGCAGCACATAGGAAGGATTGCGTTCGACGATGCGTTTCGCGACGGCTTCGCGATACTGGTCGAGGGTCAAACTGTTGACCGCCGCGGCCGGCGTGGTGACGACGGGACGTTGCGGCGGCGTGAACGTGCAGCCGGCCACGACGATGGCCAAAGCCGCCGTTAGCGCACGAGCCCCGGCGGAACCGCGCACATGCAGTGAAGAGACGCGCGGCGCAGCCACCGCGCAAACGTGTGAAGCGACGCATCCGGTGACGCGCCGAGGATAACGTGAGCGGGTATGCATGGCCGTGGCAACGACAAGTGATTGTTCTAAAGTTGATGGTAGCCAAAACGCGCGAGGATTCAATTGGCGTTCGCCCTGTATGCCGGCGCAGGTTCATGGCATGGTGCGGGCTCGCGGATTGCTGCGCGAAGTCCTGGCATATCGTTCTGTCGCATGCCGCGAAAGCGGCTGAACGATTCAACTCGCGCACGAATTGACATACCATCCGGTTCTGTCCATTACCGAACGAACCGACATCATGGTCACTTGCTATTTGCGCTACATCGTCGATCCGTACAAGCTGAAAGAGTTCGAGCACTACGGCAAGCTGTGGATTCCGCTGGTCGAGAAATTCGGCGGACGGCATCACGGCTATTTCCTGCCGTCCGAAGGCACGAACAATGTCGCGCTCGCGATGTTCACGTTCGAATCGCTCGCGGCGTATGAGGCTTACCGCATCGAGTCGATGGACGATCCCGAGTGCCAGGCCGCATTTGCGTATGCGGAACAAACGCGCTGTATCGTCAGTTACGAACGCAGTTTTTTCCGGCCGGTTTTTAGCTGAATGCGCGTGCTGTAACGCGCCGAAATTTGGCCGGATTTGTGTATGGCGCAAACGCGCCTACACTGCGATGGCCTCTTTCGGGAGGCATCGGTGGAAGTCTTTCATTTAGCCCGCTTCGTGCGGGCTTTCTTTTGTGCGGCGCCTTGCGCAATCGGTCCGGCGTCGCGGCGCACAAACGAAAAAGGCGAACCCGTCGATGAGTTCGCCTTTCCTTGCGCTTGGCGCCTGTCTTCGAAACTAGCGTTACTTCAACGCTTCCCGCGCAGCCTTCACGGCGGCCAGCACCTGTTCCGGCGCGGTGCCGCCCGGATGATTGCGGCTCGCCACCGAACCTTCCAGCGTCAGATATGAAAACACGTCCTCGCCGATCAGTTGTGCGACGTTCGGCAGTTCCGCGCGCATTTCGTCGAGCGTCAGATCCGCCAGATCGCAGCCGCGATCCGCGCACACGCGCACGGCCAGCGCGACCGCTTCGTGTGCGTCGCGGAACGGCAGGCCGCGCTTGACGAGGTAGTCGGCCAGATCGGTTGCCGTCGAGAAGCCTTGCAGCGCGGCGTCGCGCATCGCTTGCGGCTTGACCGAGATGCCGGCGACCATTTCAGCGAAGATGCGCAGCGTGTCGGCTACCGTATCGACCGTGTCGAACAGCGGCTCCTTGTCTTCCTGATTGTCTTTGTTGTACGCGAGCGGCTGGCCTTTCATCAGCGTGAGCAGCGCGATCAGATGACCGTTCACGCGGCCCGTCTTGCCGCGCGCGAGTTCCGGCACGTCCGGGTTCTTCTTCTGCGGCATGATCGACGAACCGGTGCAGAAGCGGTCGGCCAGATCGATGAAGCCGACGCGCGGGCTCATCCACAGCACGAGCTCTTCCGAGAAGCGCGACACGTGCGTCATGATCAGCGCCGACGCGGCCGTGAATTCGATCGCGAAGTCGCGATCGGAGACGGCGTCGAGCGAATTCGCGCAGATGCCGTCGAAGCCCAGCGTTTTCGCCACCGCGTGACGGTCGATCGGATAGCTGGTGCCGGCGAGCGCCGCCGCGCCGAGCGGCAGACGGTTCACGCGCTTGCGGCAATCGAGCATGCGCTCGGCGTCGCGCGAAAACATTTCGACGTAGGCGAGCAGATGATGGCCGAACGTGACCGGCTGCGCGACCTGCAGATGCGTGAAGCCCGGCATGATGGTGGACGCGTTTTTCTCCGCCATGTCGAGCAGGGCGGTGCGCAATTGCGTGAGCAGGCCGCCGATGCGGTCGATCTCGCCGCGCAGCCACAGGCGGATGTCCGTCGCGACCTGGTCGTTGCGCGAGCGGCCGGTGTGCAGGCGCTTGCCCGCGTCGCCGATCAGCGCGGTCAGGCGCGCTTCGATGTTCAGATGAACGTCTTCCAGATCGAGCTGCCACTCGAACTCGCCGCGCTCGATTTCACCCTTGATCTGCGCCATGCCGCGTTGGATCGCGGCGAGGTCGTCGGCGGCGATGATCTTCTGCGCGGCCAGCATCGAGGCGTGCGCGAGCGACCCTTCGATGTCGACGAGCGCAAGACGCTTGTCGAAGAAAACCGACGACGTGTAGCGTTTGACGAGTTCCGACATCGGCTCCGAGAAGCGAGCCGACCAGGCTTCGCCTTTTTTGTGCAGTTGGGACGTCATGGTGTTGGGCAGTTGAACGAGCGGTGAGAGGCTGACGGCGCCTGGTTGGATACACGTACCTTAGGCACGCCGGATACGCTAAATGCGCCGCCGAAACGAAGAAACCGGCAAAGGCCAAGATTTTAACACTCGCCTATTCCCGCACCAGCACCACCAGCTTCAGGTCCTCGCGATGCGCGGGTTTGAAGGTGATCTGGTCGTAGACGATGCGGCCTTCGCGCGGATGATTGAACTCGCGCCGCCCGCCTTCACGGCCGCCCACGTCTTGCGACGCCCAGAAGCGCGCGAACGCGTCGCTGGCGGCGCTGAGCGAGTCGATCAGCGCGCGCGTGGGCGCGTCGTTCAGGTGGCGGATCGAGTCGGCGCGGAATTCGGCGGCGAGGCGGCGCGCGCGCGTTTCCCAGTCGACGATCAGCTCGCGCGCGGCCGGCTCGGTGAAGGTGAAACGCAGCAGATTGCGGTCGTGCGCGCCGTCCAGCCAGCCGACGAACAGATCGGCGGCGCGCTCGTTCCAGGCGAGCGCATTCCACTGGCGGTCGAGCACGTAGGCCGGCGCGTTCACTAGCTGCACGGTTTCGAGCAGCGTGGCGGGCGCGTCGGCGGCGGCCGGATCGGGCTCGGCCGGATCGCGCTGGGCGGCCAGTTCGAACAGATAAGCCCGCTCGGCGCGCGACAGTTGCAGCGCGACGGCGATCCGCGCGAGCGCGTCGGCGGAGGCGGAAACCGGCCGGCCTTGCTCGATCCACGTGTACCAGGTCGGGCTCACGCCGCACAGTTGCGCGACTTCCTCGCGCCGCAAGCCCGGCGTGCGGCGGCGCGGGCCGGGCGGCAGGCCGACCGCTTGCGGCGTGAGCCGTTCGCGATGAGCGCGGATGAAGTCGCCGAGCGCGCGGGCTGGCGTGGCGTCGAGCGGCGGCGGGGTGTCGGCGGTGGACGGCGTGGTCATTCTGATCGGGCAGCGCGTGGAGGCATTAGGGGGTGTGATCGATACCAGAATAATTGCTTAACTTGTACTGGTACATGGCGGGCTCTATTGTAGCGGCAGGCACGGCGCGATGCCGTCCCGAGCAACCCCACCTGGATAAACGGAGTCTTCCATGAAGCACCACGATCAGGTCGCCGACGCCTTCGGCTCGACCGCCGCCGCGTATTTGACGAGTTCGACCCATGCGAGCGGCGCCGATCTGCGGACGCTGGCCGAAGCGATCGCGGCGACGCCCGACGCGACGGTGCTCGACATGGGCTGCGGCGCGGGCCACGCGAGTTTCGCGGTCGCGCCGCACGCGAGGGAGGTCGTCGCCTACGACATCGCGCCGCCCATGCTGGCGACGGTGGAAGGCGCGGCGAAGGAGCGCGGTCTCGCGAACATCCGCACGCGGCAGGGCGCCGCCGAAACGCTGCCGTTCGACGACCATTCGTTCGACTGGGTGATCAGCCGGATGAGCGCGCATCACTGGCACGACGTGCCGCTCGCGCTCGCCGAAGTGCGGCGCGTGTTGAAGCCGGGCGGCAAGGTGTTGTTCGTCGACATCGCCGGCAGCGATCATCCGTTGCTCGACACGCATATCCAGGCGGTCGAACTGTTGCGCGACGGCTCGCATATCCGCGATTACCGCGCCGACGAATGGATCGCGTTTTTCGAAGCGGCCGGTTTCAGCGCATCGATTCGTGAGCGTTGGCGCATCGACATCGAGTTCGGCTCGTGGGTGGCGCGCATGCGCACGCCGGAACCGCGCGTGGTGGCGATTCGCTCGCTGTGGACACATTCGCCCGATGAAGTGCGCGAGTATTTCGACGTGCGGGAAGATGGCTCGTTCAAGCTCGACGCGCTGATGGTGCAGGCGCACTAAAAGCGCATCGAGCGTGCCGCCGCTCCACAAACGACAAAGCCGGGCGCGAACTGCTTCGCACCCGGCTTTGTCATTGCCGCCGCTACGAGCGACCTCGAACGGCCGCCGCCTGCCTCAACGCGGGCTCAACCCGTATTACGCAACCCCGCCGCAATCCCGTTGATGCACAAGTGAATCCCGCGCCGCACGCGCGCGTTGGTATCGCCCGCGCGGTGACGCTTGAGCAGTTCCACTTGCAAGTGATTCAACGGATCGAGATACGGAAAGCGATTCTTGATCGAACGCGCGAGCAGCGGATTCTCCGCGAGTCGCTCGCTCTTGCCGGTAATCTCCGACAACGCGTTCGACGTGCGCTCCCATTCCGCGACGATCCGTTCGAACACATGCTTGCGCAGCTTCTTGTCCGACACGAGTTGCGCATAGCGCGACGCGACCGCGAGGTCGGTTTTCGCCAGCACCATGTCCATGTTCGACAGCAGCGTCGAGAAGAACGGCCACGTCTTATACATTTTCTTCAGCAGCGCGAGGCGGCGCGTGCGTTCGGCATCGCTCGGCGCGCTGTCCAGATGCGCGGCCACCGCGCTGCCGAAGCCGTACCAGCCGGTCAGCAGCAAACGGCATTGGCCCCACGAGAAGCCCCACGGAATCGCGCGCAGGTCCTCGATTTTGCGTTGCTTCGGGTCTTGCAGCTTGCGCGACGCCGGACGGCTGCCGATGTTGAGTTCGGCGATCTCCGAGATCGGCGTCGACTCGAAGAAATACTCCTTGAAGCCAGGCGTTTCGTACACCAGCGCGCGATAGGAGGCCATCGCCGCGTCGGACAATTGCTGCATGGTCTCCTCGAACACCGGCAGTTGCGCCGGCGCGTTGCCATGCGGCAGCAACGACGCTTCGAGCGTCGCGGCCACCACGATTTCCAGATTGCGCCGGCCGATTTCCGGATTGCCGAACTTGCTGGCGATCACTTCGCCTTGCTCGGTCAAGCGGATCTGCCCGTCGACGGTGCCCGGCGGCTGCGACAGAATCGCCTGATAGGTCGGACCGCCGCCGCGGCCGACGGTGCCGCCGCGTCCATGGAACAGGCGCAGCGTGATGCCGCGTTCGTTGAAGAGCGACACCAGCGCGAGTTCGGCGCGATACAGCTCCCAGTTCGACGTGAGGAAGCCGCCGTCCTTGTTGCTGTCCGAATAGCCGAGCATGACTTCCTGCTCGTTGCCCTGGTGTTCGATCAGCGCATCGACGCCCGGCAGCGCGATCAGATCGCGCATGATGTGCGGCGCGTTGCGCAAGTCGGGGATCGTCTCGAACAGCGGAATCACCATCAGGCCTGCTTTCGCCGGATTGTGCGCGTCCCCCAGACGCCCGCGCAGCAGGCCGGTTTCCTTTTGCAGCAGCATCACTTCGACCAGATCGCTGACGGTCTCCGTGTGCGAAATGATGTAGTTGCGCACCGCGCGCGCGCCGAATTTTTCGCGCGTGATGCGGGCTTCTTCCAGCACGCCGAGTTCGCTCTTCACCAGGTCGGAATACTCGGCATACGGCAGACGCAGCGGACGCGGCTGGGCCAGTTCGGCGAGCAGCACCTTGAGCTTGTCGTCCTCGGAAAGCGCCGCGTAGTTGCTCTCGACGCCGGCACGCTTGAACAGTTCGGCGATCACCGCTTCGTGAATGTCCGAGCTTTGACGCAGGTCGATGCTCGCCAGATGGAAGCCGAACACTTCGGCGGCGCGCGCGAGCGGCGACAGGCGCGGGGCCGCGAGCGGCGCGCCGTGATGCTCGGCGAGCGAATCGATCAGCACGTGCAGATCGCGCACGAATTCGGCGGAGTCGCCATACGGCTTGGCGCGCACCGGCGCCGCGCCGCGGCCCGCGCTGCGCAGCGGCACGCTGCCTTCGCCGAGGCGCACGCGCGCGCTTGCCGCGAGCCGCGTGTACATGCCGATCAGCGCGCGGCGATACGGCTCGTCCGTGCGATGCGGCGACTGGTCGGGCGAGGCGGCCGCGAGTTCCTTCAGCGCGTCGCTGGCGCCGGCCAGCAGGTTCGACACCGACAACTCCGCGCCCAGCTTGTGCACCTGCTCCAGATAGTGCTCGAAGATCACCGCGGCCTGGCGGTCGATGGCGTGTTCGAGCGTTTCGGCGGTGACGTTCGGATTGCCGTCGCGGTCGCCGCCGATCCAGCTGCCCATCTGGAAGAACGGCGGCAGGCGTGCGGCGAGGCCGTGCTCGGTGAGCGCGTCTTCGATATCGGCGTAGAGCGCGGGGATTTCCTCGAGGAAGGTCGCGCGGTAATACGACAGCGCGTTTTCGATTTCATCGGCGACGGTCAGGCGCGAGTCGCGCAGCATGCGCGTTTGCCAGAGCGACGTGACGCGCGCGCGGAGCATCGCTTCGTTGTGCGCGCGCTCGCGGTCGGTCAACGGCTGATCGCGTTCCGCGAGCAGACGCGCGACGTCGTGCTGCGCGTCGAGAATGCTCTTGCGCTGCACTTCGGTGGGGTGCGCGGTCAGCACGGGCATGATCAGCGCTTCGTTGAAGAACTGCTGCAATACCGGCGTCGCGGCGGCGCCCGCCTCGACGAGCCGCTCCAGCGCGTGAGCGATGGTGCCCGGTTGCGAGGTGGAGCCGGCGAGTTCGTGAATCCGGTGACGGCGATTGCGGTGGCGGTCCTCGGCGATGTTCGCGAGGTGCGAGAAGTAGCTGAACGCGCGCACCACGCTGACCGTCTGCTCGGGGCTGAGCGAGCGCAGCTTCTTGTCGAGCGTCTGCGCGGCGGCGCTGTCGTCCTCGCGGCGAAAGCGCACGGCGTTCTGGCGAATCGTTTCGACCACGTCGAACACCGCGTCGCCTTCCTGCTCGCGCAGCACGTCGCCGAGCAGGCGCCCGAGGTAACGGATGTCCTGGAACAGCGGATGGTCTTTGTCGTCGCGCGTGCGGCCGTTGTTTTTCGGCGCGGGCGCGATCGTCTCGGTCGACACGGCTTCCAGCATGGGTGCTTTATCGGCGCCGTTGGCCACCGCTTTGACCTTCGGGGCTTTCGTCGTGGCCGGTTTCAGTGCGTGGGCGGCGTTCGCGGCTTGCGTCGCCTTGGCGGTCCTGGCCGTCTTCACCGCCTTGTCTGCTTTTTCCGCCTTGACGGGCACCGAGGTTTTGGCGGCCTTCGGCGTTTTAGCGGTATTGGCGGCCAGCGTGGTGTGGCGGGCGCGTTTGGCCGGTATCGACTGAGCGGCGGTGGATGTCGCGGCGGCGGTAGTGGTGGAAGCGGCGGTGGCCGTGGCGGCGTCGGCCGCGCAAGCGTTGGGCGATGCAGTGTTGCGGCGGGCAGGGCGCGCCGATCCGGAAGACGTCACGATGGGTTTCCTCAGGGAAGCCAGGGTCTGTTGAGTGATGAACTGCTACTGCGGAACTGCACTATGAACTGCAACGTGAACAGCAATCTGAACTGCGCGAAACGGTATGCGCCGATGGCGATACGCGGAGAGGGTGGCCGCGCGTTGCGCGACATGCAGTGCGCCTCGTTGCTTTCATGAGGCTTGCACTTGCGCGATCGGCACGTTGCGCCGCGTTGCATCATCCCGCATGCTGAGCTCCGGTGCGCGAACGACCGTGCGCGATCAGGCTGGAATGGGGCAGGTGCGCGCCGCGTGAGGCCCGTCTCCTCCATCGATACCGCGCCAGCACGGCGCCCCGCCGCGCCCCATGACATAAGGCTGGAAACAGGGGCAGAGGCCGGGGCGGACCCCAGGGCGCGTGCTAACATTGTTTGTTATTACACCCCGTCATTCGATCAGCAAGCTAATGAACACCGAGACGTTTTCCACGCCACCCCACACGCTTGTGATTGCGTCGCGAGAGAGCCGCCTGGCCATGTGGCAAGCGGAGCATGTGCGATGTGCGCTGCACAAATTATATCCATCTTGTGACGTAAAAATCCTCGGAATGACGACGCGCGGCGATCAAATTCTCGATCGCACCTTGTCGAAGGTGGGCGGCAAGGGCCTCTTCGTGAAGGAGCTGGAAGCCGCTCTCGCCGACGGCCGCGCCGACCTCGCCGTGCACTCGCTCAAGGACGTGCCGATGGAATTGCCCGCGGGCTTCGCGCTGTCCACCATCATGGAACGCGAGGACCCGCGCGACGCGCTCGTCTCCAACGATTACGGCTCGCTTGCCGCGCTGCCGGCCGGCGCGGTGGTCGGCACCTCCAGCCTGCGCCGCGAGGCGATGCTGCGCATCCGCTATCCGCACCTCGTGGTGCGGCCGCTGCGCGGCAATCTGGATACGCGTCTGTCGAAACTCGATCGCGGCGACTATGCGGCGATCATTCTGGCCGCGGCCGGTTTGAAGCGTTTGGGTCTCGAGGCGCGCATCCGCGCGCTGCTCGATCCCGAGGACAGCTTGCCCGCCGCCGGTCAGGGCGCGCTCGGCATCGAGATTCGCGCCGATCGCGCCGACCTCGCGGCCTGGCTCGCGCCGCTGCATCACGAACATACGGCGCTGGCCGTCGAAGCGGAGCGCATGGTGTCGCGCGTGCTCGGCGGCAGTTGCGAGGTGCCGCTCGCGGCCTATGCCATGTGGCACGACGGCGCGCTGCATCTGCGCGGCATCGTCGCCACGCCCGACGGGCAACGCGTGTTGAGCGCGCAGGCCTCGGCGCCCGCGCCCAACGTCGAACGCGCGATCGCGCTCGGCCAGCAAGTGGCGAGCGCGCTCGAACAGCAAGGCGCGATGGAGATCGTCCGCGCGCTGAGCACGGCGAGCGGTCCCGCGTCGGCCTCCGGTTCGACAGACAGCGCGGTGACCGGCGAGTGATGACCGCCGACACTTTCGGCAACACTTCGTCATCCGCCGCGCGTGCGGCGTTCACGGTCGTGATTACGCGGCCGGCCGGTCAGTCGAGCGAACTCGCCGCGCGGCTCGCGGCGGCCGGCATCGTCACGCTGGATTTCCCGCTGATCGACATCGCGCCCGTTGCCGACGAAGCGCCGTTGCGCGCGGCGCTGGCTTCACTCGAACGCTATGCGCTGGTCGTGTTCGTCTCGCCGAACGCCATCGATCACGCGTTTGCCAAAAGCGGCGCGATCTGGCCGCATGCGCTGCCGATCGGCGTGGTCGGGCCGGGCAGCGTGCAGGCGCTGGTGCGCCACGGCGTCGCCGCGCCGGCGTACAACGTGATCAGCCCGGCCTCCGGCGCCGATGACGACAACGGGCGCTTCGATTCCGAGGGCCTGTTCGCGGCGATCGATGCCGCGCTCGGCGCGGCGAATCTCGAAGGCAAGCGCGTGCTGATCGTGCGCGGCGACGGCGGCCGAGAGTGGCTGGCCGAGCGTCTGCGCGAAGCGGGCGCCGAAGTCGAAACGGTCGCCGCGTATCGGCGACTTGTGCCGGAACCGTCGATCGGCGCATGGGCGCGCGTTCACGAACTGCTCGCCGGCGCGCCGCATGCGTGGCTGCTGACCAGTTCTGAAGGCGTGCGCAATCTGCACGAACTCGCACAGGAACATCTCACCGCCGACGAACTCGCGCAGCTCAAACACGCCGCGCTCGTCACGCCGCATCCCCGTATCGCGCAGACCGCGCGGGCATTGGGTTTTGATAGCATTACGGTGTCCGGCGCGGGCGACGAGCGCATCGCTCGCGCCTTGCTTGCAGCCGCATCGGCCGCCGCACCCGCAGCCGCACCTTCCGCAGTTAAACCGGTACCGTCCAACCCGGCTCACTCACCGGCTAAATCACGCATGACAGAAACGAACGCATCCACGAACGCTTCACCCCAGCCCGCCGCGAGCAGCGGGTTGCCGCCGAATCAACCCTTCACGCCCTATGAGGCGCAAAAGCGCCGCAGCGCGAGCGGACCGCTGCTGTGGTTTGTCGTCGTGATCATTGCTTGCGCCGCGGGCGTGGGCGGCTATGCGCTCAACCGCAAGGTGGAGCGCGCCGAGCAGCAACTCGCGCAGCGCCAGCAAGCCAACGACACGCAGACCAACGAACTGCGCATCAAGACCGAACAGGCGCTCGCCACGGTTCATCAAGCGGACGCGCACGTCGCGCAGCTCGAAGGCAAGCTCGCCGATACGCAAGCCGCGCACCAGGCGTTGCAACAGCAATACGCCGATCTCGCGCGCAATCGCGACGACTGGACGCTCGCCGAAGTCGGCCAGATGCTCTCGGCCGCGAGCCAGCAGTTGCAGCTCACCGGCAACACGCAACTCGCGCTGTTCGCGCTGCAAAGCGCCGACACGCGACTCGCCGCGTCGGACAACGCGCAAGTGGTGGCGGTGCGCAAGGCGATCGCGCAAGACATCGACAAGCTGAAGGCGGCGCCCTCCACCGACTTGACCGGCCTCGCCATCAAGCTCGACAACGCGATCGATCAGGTCGACAGCTTGCCGCTTTCCGGCGAGGCGCCGATCGCTCGCGCCACGCCGAAGGCCGCCACGTGGACCGACACCGCCAAGGTGGCCGCGGCCACCGGCGAGCCGCGCTGGAAGGTGTGGTGGCGCGAAGTCTCCAGCGGCATCGGCCAGCAGTTGACGAGCCTCGTACAAGTGCGCCGCATCGACAACGCCGACGCGATGCTGGTCGCGCCCGATCAAGGCTACTTCGTGCGCGAGAATCTGAAGATGCGCTTGCTGTCGGCGCGCCTCGCGCTGCTCTCGCGCAACCAGACCACGCTGAAGTCCGACTTGCACGCGGCGGATGCCGCACTCACGCGCTACTTCGACAATTCGTCGAAGAACACGCAGACCGTGGCCGATTTGCTCAAACAGGTGGACGCCGGCTCGGCCGCGGTTGAACTGCCGAATCTGAACACGAGTTTGCAAGCCGTCAATCAATACCGGAGCCGAGGTTAATCATGGCGATCCGGGGACTTTTATGGCTCGCGTTGCTGTTCGCCGTCGCGGTGGTGCTGGCGGTGGTCGGTCGCTTCGACACGGGGCAGGTGCTGCTGATCTATCCGCCGTACCGCGTCGACATCTCGCTGAATCTGTTCGTGGTCGGGCTGGTGGTGCTGTTCATCCTGCTCTACGCGCTGCTGCGCATTGTCCGCAATATCTGGCGCATGCCGCAGCGGGTGGCCGCTTACCGTGCGCGCTCGCGGATCGCGAAGGCGCACGCCGCACTGCGTGACGCGATCGGCAATCTGTACGCCGGGCGTTTCTCGCGTGCCGAGAAGGCCGCGAAGGATGCGCTCGCGAACGGCGACAACAAGGGCGCGGCCGGCTTGATCGCGGCCACCGCGGCGCACCGCATGCATGAATATGCGCGGCGCGACGAATGGCTCGCGCAGATCGAGGAAGCCGACTGGCAGGACGCGCGTTTGATGGCTACCGCCGACATGCGCTCCGATGGCCGCGACGCGGACGGCGCGCTCACCGCGCTCACTGAAATGCAGTCGCAGGGCGCGCGGCGGATTCACGCGCAACAGATCATGCTGCGCGCGCAACAGCAGTTGAAGAACTGGGGCGAGGTGCTCAAGCTCGTCAAGACGCTGGAAAAACGTGAGGCAATTCATCCGGCGGTGGCGGTGCGTTTGCGTCAACTGGCGGCGGAGAATTTGTTGCGCGACCGGCGTCATAACGCCGATGCGCTGCTGGAGTTGTGGCATTCGCTCACGCCTACCGAGCGTCATTCGCCGCGTCTCGCCGATCTCGCCGCTGAACTGCTGGTGGCGCTGAATCGTCCGCAGGAGGCGCGCAAGATCGTCGAGGAGGCGCTCGCGCAGAACTGGGACGCGCGCTTGCTGCGCCGTTATCCCGACACGGCCGGAGGCGATGCGTTGCCGTTGATCCAGAAGGCCGAGGCATGGCAGAAGGATCGCCCGGAAGATGCGGACTTGCTGTTCGCGTTGGGCCGCTTGTGTCTGCATCAGCAACTGTGGGGCAAGGCGCAATCGTTCCTCGAACGCGCGCTGAAACTCGCCGATAACGAGACGTTGAAGATTCGTTCGCATCGCGCGTTGGCGCGCTTGCATGAACAACTCGGCGATGCGGAGAAGGCGAGCCAGCATTATCGCGAGAGTGCGTTGGCGATGAATATCGTGTGACGGTTGCGTTGCGCGATGGATGTCATCTTGAATGGCCGGCGTTGCCGGCCATTGTTTTTTTCGATCTTTCTTTTTACGGCAGCCGGTTACTGCACGGTGGCGGTGGCTAACGTGACGGCGGTTTTCGCGGATGGGCTTTTACGCTGGGAAGCGGTTGCGCTTGCTTTTGCGTTCGCCTCGGCGACAGGTGGTTTTCCTCTCTGCGATGCCTCGGCCAGCAACTTCGCTGCGTGATGTGCCGTGATGCGCCTATGCGGGACGCCTTTCGCATCTAGAGCAATGACCTGGAACAGCTCACGGTCGCATTCGAGTTCCTGTTGATACTGCTCTGCCGTGTCTACGAGCAATTCGATGAGCGTTTTTTGTCGCTGTCTTTCGTCGCGCGTGATCGCGGGATTTCTCACTATCGACGCCGCGAGCGTGATCAACGTGTCCAGTTGACCCACCTGCCGATCGCATAGATCGAACGCGGAAAGGGCAAGCTTTTCGTACTGAAGTGCGTCGACAGGCGGACGCGAAGCCGGTTGATTTTTGACGGACCTGGTCATGGTGCGATCTCCCTGTTGCTTCTTTGGATCGCCCGGACACTTGCCTTTTTGGTGGAAGGGGTGAGCGGGCACGTGATGCGGTTGACAGACCGGCGTTCCAACATTCCGGCGAGCCTCGCGGCTCCCCCACCACAGCCCGCCCATAGAAATATAGACGTGCGGAGATAGACGCACGACCCGCGTGAGCGGGTGTGCGGTTGGAACGTCAGGCTGTCAAACCTGGTCGCTGGGTGTTTCCCGGCGACTCGGTAATTATAAGGGAGGCGACCTTGGTTGCATTCAACCTGGTGGGCTAAATGTCTCGGGTTGGCTGAAGGGATAAGGGCGGATAGGGCGCGGGGTGGGTGTGCGGGATTCTGGTGGTTTCGGATGCGGTTTAGGTGGTGGTTTGGTTGGCTGTTTTTGAACGATGCGGGGGACTGGGGGCGACCCAATGCTGCCCTTCACACTCGTCGACAGCAGTCGTTCGACTCGCGCCGCTTGGCCGCGCTCAGCGCGAATTCCTGTGCGGCGCACCTAACTGAGGCGAGCGGGTTTTTTTGAGGTTCCAATGAGAGTAATATCCGAGTCGAATAAGTGGAGTTACTGATGGGTGCATCAAATATTGCCTTATGTTCTCAGGCGGCGTAACGAACATGCTTTTCCTTGAACAGATTGCGAATCACGTGAGGTTCCTTCTGCCGGCGATGCAGATGCCGAC
>NZ_JBQEPU010000030.1:0-90884 GCF_052045835.1 Paraburkholderia sp. 22099
CCTCAAACCCGGCTCGCCGCATTCCACGGCATCCTGCAGGCCGATGCCTACGCTGGATTTGATCAGTTGTACGCGAGCGGCGAGATCCACGAAGCGGCATGCTGGGATCACGCGAGGAGGTACATCTACGATGTTCACGCGCGCACGCCGACTGCGGATACCCAGCAGCTGCTCGAGATGATCGGCGAGCTCTACAGCATAGAAGCCGACATCCGCGGCAAGGCACCAGACGAGCGTCTGCGCGTGAGGCGGGAGAAGAGCAAGCCGTTGCTCGTGAAGTTCGAAACGACGATCAGGGCAAAACTCACGACGCTGTCGACGAAGTCCGCGCTCGCCAAGGCGATCAACTACTCGCTGAACCACTGGGCAGCCCTCACGTTCTACTGTGAGGACGGTTGGGCCGAGATAAGCAACGTGCTTGCCGAAAACGCCTTGCGCTGTGTCGCGCTCGGACGCAAAAATTATCTGTTCGTCGGCTCCGACAGCGGGGGCGAGCGGGCCGCCGCGATGTATAGCTTGATCGGCACGTGCAAGCTCAACGGGATCAACCCGCGTGCCTACCTGGAATACGTCCTGACCCGCATCGCTGATCACAAGATCTCTCGCATCGACGAATTGCTGCCCTGGAACGTGGCTGACAAACTGAAACCCCTCACCCCGCCCACACTCTCAACCGGGTAGATCTGGATAGATTTGGATGGATCGTGTCCACGATCGCCGATCGTGGACACGATCTCCCTTGATCTACACGGACTCCCACACGCCATCACCATCATGCCCGACGCGCGCGCGAACGGGGAAACGGTCGGGTCGAGTCGCTTACCGAACGGGGATTACCGGCACTTCCATCTCAGGACGAAGACACGCCCCTGTTACTGCCGATCGGGCAGTCGCTCAAACCGTTGACGCGCGCCGCACTGCACCGCATCGTCAAGCAGGTTTTCGGCGGCACAGCCGACGCACTGCGTGCCCGTGGCGAAACGCATGCACCACGAGCCGATCAACTGGAGCAGGCGTCAGCGCATTAGCTGAGGCCAGCGTAGGGTCGCATATCGCGGGCCAACAGATCGACTTGCGGCTCGTGCGTGACAATCTCGGCCATGCGTCGCTCACGACCACCGGTCAGTATCTTCACGTGGACGGCGATCGTCGTCATCGTGAAACCGATGAAAAGCACCGCATTGACTAGTAGGCCAGCCGGCTGAAGTTCGGCATTTGCCGACGTTCGTTGTTACCTGGGATCGCGGATGAATGTCCGCTTGCGGCCTGTTCCGCGTCAGGCAACAACCGGCCATCTCCCGCCGTTCGCTAGGTGCTTTGACGGACATTCGAACGTCAGATCCACTCGGAGAGCAGACCTTTGCCTGGGCGATTTCTAGTGGAAATCGACATCGTCGCCCAGAACGTTTGTCTGACTAGGTTTTTGCTCGCCGTACACCGAAAAATGCGCTTGCTCCACGGGTAACGAGTAAGAGTGAAATGCAGAGGTAGAAGACAAGTCCGGCCCAACCGTACCCGGATATTCGCCCGTGCCCGAAAAGCACCGGAAATGCCGCTTTGACACACAGAAACAGCAGACAGGGGATCGCCAAGGCGCGGGACCAGCCTGCTCCACGAATGACGCCAATACCCGAAGCCACCAGCGCGACCGAGACGATCGTTCCGACACCGATAAGCACAGGCACCAAAAGCGTGTTGCGCATGTAATGGTGAAATATAGGGAGGAAAACGAACAGTGAAAAAACGATCAGATTCCAAACGCCGACCGCGATCAAAGCAAGCGCAGTGCCAATAAGATAGAAAGGGCGCTTTTGTTTCTCGAGTTGGTCTTGAGCTTCATTTAAATTCTGGCGAGACACGTGTATCCCCCGTTTTTAGGTGAAGCGCATCAGGCGCGTCTATTTGTTCTGCATGTTCACTGCCTGGCGACTGCTTATCTGTGCGAATGCAAACACTAATTTGAGCTATCCCCTCAATGACTGCATGCCCTCGAAACCCGCCCTTGACGCACGCGGCGGCTATTGACCGGAAAGGGTCGTTCACGGTCGGCCCGGAAACCGGTGACCGTCATGGAGCGCAGGGGAATGGTCATCAAAACGCAGATGCACTATGCCATTGGCGGAACCGCCCTCGCGCAGCACACGCATTGCTGTCTCGCGCCAGGATCCTGTCGCTTGTGAGACAGCCCTCGTTTTGGCGCCCTCTCCTGCGTTACTTGGTTCGTCATCTGTTTTCGGCGAAGGCGCGTCATTGCGGCCTGAGGTGCAGATCGTTGCTCACGGATCGCACCCCCGGCACGCCGCGCGTCACGGCAAGCGCTTTCTGGATTTGTACCTCCGAATCCACGTATCCCGATAACTGCACAACACCCCGATACGTCGCGACGCTCATCGGCAACGCTCTCAACCCCGGGTCCGCGACGAGCGCCCGGTGCACCCGGATGGCAAGCGCAGCGTCGTCAGTGGCGATCTCCCCCGGCGCGGTCGCGGACGGCGTCGCCGTCGACTTACAGCCAATGGTGAAAACGAACGCGGGCAACGCGAGCGCCGCGACGATCAGCAACCGGCTTTTGATGTATGGCGCGTTTCGCATGTCGGTCATGACATCCAGATTGGTGCATCAGGCAGGGACCGCGCCATGAAGGGATCTAAACGCACAACGCATAGCGGGCACTTTCCGTCGATGTACAACGTCAACGAAGTGGTTTTCATGGCCTCTTCCCTCTGCACAGGCTTCGGGTGTTTCTGCCAGAAAGGAAAGTAGATCGGTGCGGATCCGCCGTCAAACGTTATTTCTCTCTAAAGCGTCAACCGCGGTGCAATCCGCTTAGCGGAGCACACCGACGCATAAATTGGAAGCGTGGTATAAGAGCGCGCCAACGACGTCACTTTTCTAGTGGCAAGTCCATTCGACGCACTTCTGTTTGGAAGAATTGGCCAGGATGGACGGTGTCAGCCCACACCGGCCATCCGAGACCAAAGAGAATGAACGGCCGAACGTTCGCATTGTTCAAGTAGGCGATAGAGACGGGCAGATAGTCTCTATCGCCGCGTCGTCACGCTGTCTTAGCCGGACAAACCAGATAAAAGAGCATCCCACACAGCAATAGGAAGGCTGAAAGGATATACATACCCACCTGAATGCCAGAATAACCGATGATCAATGACCCCAATACGCCGGACAAACTACCACAGGAATTGATCAGCGCAAGCCCCGCTGCGGCCGCCGAACCAGACAGGACTCGACCGGGCAACGTCCAGTAGATCGGCATCAAGGAAAGAATCCCAGATGCGGCCATCGTCAGCATCGCAAGTGAGAACCAGAACTGATCATGAAAGAGGGTTGCCAGAAAAAGACCGATGGAAGCCAGTAAAACAGGAACCATTCCATGCAAGCGCATCCGACCAGACCTTTCAGCTTTCTTGGCGTTGAAAAACATGCAGAATGCAGCGGCGCCGAAAGGAATGGCGGTGTAGAGCCCAACGTGAAAGCTGTTATCGATGCCGGAGTTCCTGAAAAGTGTCGGCATCCAGAAAGTCAAGCCGTAAAATCCGGTGTTGAATAAAACCATGACTACAATCAGCGCATAGACTTTGCCGGATTTAAACGCATCCGCAACGCGATGCGACTTGTGCGCGGCCTCGCGGGCAACGTTGGTCTCGATGATTCTCTTTTCACTGTCGGTGAGCCACTTGACGTCGCTCGGTTTATTCCTGAGCAGCAGTAGAATGACCACGCCGAGAACAACCGAAGGCAGACCTTCAAGGATAAACAGCCACTGCCATCCCTTGATTCCCACCACGCCGTTCATGGATTCAAGAATCGCCCCTGAGATCGGTGCACCAAGCACAACTGCGATCGGCAACGCCATCAGGAACAGTGAATACATCCCGCTTTGACGCTTCGAAGGCAGCCACGTATTCGTGTAATACATCACACCGGGAACAAATCCAGCCTCGCAGACGCCCAGCAAGAAGCGAAGCGAATAAAAGACCGGTTCACTCCTGGAAAATATCATCAACATGGACACGATTCCCCACGTGATCATGATCCGTGCGATCCACGCTCGCGCGCCGACCTTTTGCAAAACGAGGTTGCTGGGGATTTCGAACAGCATGTACCCCCAGAAGAAAACGCTGGCGCCGACAGCAAAAGACGCATTGGTCAAACCAAAATCAGCCGCCATCTGAAGTTTGGCAAAACTGATATTTACTCTATCGAGGTACGACAGAATAAATCCGATAAAAAACAACGGTACAATCCGGAGGATGACCTTCTTATAAAGGGCATCCTCCTCTTCAACACTTATGCTCGAACTCATGTCGAGGGCGAGATCTGCTTTCATGGTTGTCTCCTCCGATGAAAACAACGGATATAGCGGCGCGGCAGTGGTCGAGTTAATCAACTTGTATGGGCGTCAGGTAGGAACGGTCCACAGACTCGTGAATACCGCTGGCCCGTGGCCCGCACAAATATATTGCGGTGATTCTTTAGTCGTACGCCGCGGTCATTTCTTTGCCGCCGCCAGAGCCAACACCTCAGACCAAACGGTGTCATCCACGACGATTCCGTTTTCTCGTTGCTCGTTTCGCGTCCTGAGGGCGCTTTGTCCCGGGTAGAGCACCTCGCGGCTGTCCTCAGCCAGTTCCGAGCTATTGACGTAGTCCGCAACGCTATCTGCGACCTGGTTCGTAAAAGCTTCGCCTCCGAGCTTTCGCGGATCGATCAAAATGAAAATCTGCGAGCTGCCTGTGCAGCTACCCTCTTGAATCTTGTCGATTTCGTTTGTTGCCAAACCCTCGGAGAGGACCGCAGCAAGCACATCGAGGATGATCGCGAAACCGGAGCCCTTCCAATACCCCATCGGCAGGATTCGCATCGAAGCCTCGATCGGACCGGGTTTGACCGTGAGATTGCCATGGCTGTCGAAACCCGCCGGGAAAGGCATGTCTTTTCCCTTGAGTCGGGTGACTTGGAGCTTGCCGTAGGAGTACTGGGACATTGCCATGTCGAGGACAATATTTCCCTTTGCTCGCGGCACGGCCATCACGAAGGGGTTATTCCCAACCCGCGTCTCTTTGCCTCCCCAGGCGGGCATGCAAGACTCGGTGTTCGTCCAGCTAATCGCGATGTAGCCGCGATCCGCCGCTCGCCAACCGTAGGCGCCACCCCGCATCCAATGCGTCGTGTTCCGCAGCGCGACGATTCCTACCCCCTGCTGCTCCGCAATCTCCATCGCACGGTCGGTGGCAAAAAGTGCGTTCATAACCCCAGGCCCACGGTTGCCATCGTAGACCTCAATCGCGCTCAGACCTTTAACCAGCGAGGGCTTCCCTTCGAGATTGATCCACCCCTTGTTCACGTAGTCCACAAATCGAGCGACACGATTGACGCCATGAGAGTTGACTCCATCACAGGTCGACTCGGTATGGATGCGAGCACACGTCTGTGCGTCCTGCTCATTCATACCGGCGTTCAGAAACGCTGACGTGATCATCTTCTGCATCTCCGCCAAAGGAATGCGGCTCATATTGCTTGTCTCCAGTGTTGCTCGGTGCAACTTGCATTCGAACGTAGGTAGGCGCGCAACGACGCTAGACGTCCGCGAGAGCGGTCCAATGGGATGTCCGCACAAATGGCGCACCGCGTCCGCTCACCTGTTCTGGTCTACCATACCAGAATGGTGAATCGCAGCAAGGGTTTTGTGTGGCCTGCGTACGGGATCGTTCGACGGCGTTCCTCTGTCAGTCACAGAAGTTGCAGCCGCCCTACCGCCCCGCACTCCGTATGGCGCTTAGGGTTGCCGACCGGCGTCAGATTGAAATACTGCGGCTGATCTCACGAAAAGTCCTCTCGCGGTTGTTCTCGAATTCGGGAAAGTCCTTACGTCGAGACAACGGCGGACAAGCTCAAAACCCCTTGCACAAACAGCTTTTACAGAGAGGAATTCCAGTTTCGATTATTGTCAGGCTTGTATGGTAAGGATGCGTATGATGGGCAGCCGGCGCGTACATTGCAGCGAAAGTCGAGATGACGAAGATGCGCGAACTCGTCGCTGCTACGCACTCGCTGATCGGTCTCGCTGCGGTCGCCATTGCGTATGCGGTCGTCGCCGAGCCTTCGGCGTTCGGGCTCGCGCCTCCGCGCGTCACGCAGACGGCCCGCTTGGGCAGTGCAGCAAATGAGCGGCGAGAATGAAGTAGCTGCTGCGCAGGAAAGACGGCAACCGGCTTCGCCAAGACGCTGCAAATCACTTGCGTATGCAGCGGGTAAGCGCGCTCAGGCTAATCGGCCTTGCTCACCAAGCTCCACGAGCGTATCAACGACGTGCCGTACTTTTGGTCGCAAATGCGCCACCTTCGGCCAGACAGCATGCACGTCGATGAGTTCGTTTGAGATGTCATCGAGCACGGAGCGAAGCGCCCCTGTCTCCAGGTGCGGCCTCAACAATGACATCGGCATTTGGCAGAGCCCTAAGCCAGCAAGAGCCGCCTCGACGATGGAGTCGCCATCACTTATCTGATGGATTCCTGGAGGTGAGAAGCGCTTCGCTTCACCGCCGATGCGTACTCGCCACGACAAAGGCTGTCCACGTCTATAGCCGACGATACACGAATGTCTATCGACGTCTTCAAGTTGGCCAGGTGTGCCTCGCTGCTCGAGATATTCGGGCGACGCCGCAATCACCATCCTTTGCCTGGTAAGTCGACGTGCGACGAGGCCGCTTGAGCTTTGAAGTTCTCCGAAGCGGACTACAAGGTCGACGCCTTCCTCAATTGGATCGATGAGATGGTCCGAAAACGTCATCGTGAGCTGCAGGTCGGGATGCTTCCGCGCGATGTCCAGCAAGATTGGAACAAGTATGCGGCGCCCAAACGCTGCTGGCATGTCGATGCGAAGCCGACCGACCGGACGATGGAGTTCCGGCCCGAGCGCGGTTTCTGCCGTGGAAATTTCGTCGAGGGCGGAGGCGCACGCGGCGAAGTAGGCTTCGCCATCGGCTGTGAGGGAAATGCTCCGGGTAGTGCGATGGAAGAGCTGAGCGCCCAGGCGCTCCTCCAGCTTCGCAATCGCCTTTCCAACAGCGGACTTTGTCAGACCGAGCTGCTCGGCGGCGTCCGTGAAACTGCGTGACCGTGCCGCCGTGACGAAGATAACGATCCCGCTGAAACTGTCGACCTGTGCCACATCCAGCCCTATCGAAGAATTTCATTCTTCATATAGGGCAGTAAGCCGCCCATTGTCAACCCGGCATGACCCATAGCCCGCGCAATGCGGCGGGATTGTTCAGATTCTCACCGCGCAGCCCGAATTTGCTGCCTCGATGGCAGCGTTCGCGATGCGCAGCGCACGGATACCGTCCCTGGGCGTTGCCGGCATCGGACCGTTCTGTCCGAGAGCCATCAGGAAACGGTCGAGTTCGACCCTGTAAGAGTCCGCATGTCGCTCAAGGAAGAAGTTGAGGAGCGGCTCGCGGGCTTCCGTCCTTTCGCTCGTCCAACGGCGCAGGCTGGATGGGCGATGGTTTTCATTCAAAACCATTCCCTTTGAACCGAAGACTTCAAGACGTTGGTCGAAGCCGTACACAGCCTGACGCGAACCGTTTATATGACACTGCTTGCCCGACCCCGTACGAAGTAACACCATCACGCTGTCATAGTCCGGGAGCTCGTCCAGGTCGGGGTCGACCAGTCGATTGCCCATCGCCATCACCTCGACCGGGTCCTCGCCAAGCAGCCAGCGAGCCGTGTCGAAATCGTGGATGGTCATGTCACGGAAAATGCCGCCGCTGTGCCGAAGATATTCGCGCGGTGCAAGCCCTGGGTCGCGGCTGGTGATGATGACCTGGCGGACGTCACCGACTTCACCTTCATCGATAGCCTGCTTCAGGCGCATCGCGTCGGGGTCAAATCGACGATTGAATGCCAGCATCACGCGGCCATTGAGGCGCTCGATTTCCTCGACAGCCGCCAGAGCGCGGTCAATATCGAGGTCGATGGGCTTCTCGCAGAGCACGGGCTTACCCAGCCGGACCGCTTGCAATGTCAGGTCAATGTGGGTGTCGGTCGGTGTTCCGACAATAATGGCATCGACGTCCTCGCGGTCAACCACTGACTTGCAATCGAGCGACGCATCGCAGCCGAGGTCAGCGGCGAGCGCCTCGACGGCCTCTTTGTACGGGTCTGCAATGGCGACGAGCTTCACCCGGCGGTCTGCTGCGACATTAGCAGCGTGGATTTTTCCGATGCGGCCAGCGCCGAGAACGGCAATTCGTAGCATTTGAGTCTCCAGTCATTCGTCGACGCATCGAGGTGCGCCGACTGTTCAATGTTGCTTACAGAAGCCTAGGACGTCCGTCGTCGGCCTGTACTCACTCTTGTCTCCACCGGCGCCTGTGCCTCCAACCAACCCTCGTTCGGGCCAGCCCCTGCACCGTCGGAGAGCTGTCGGCTAAGACGCAGGATGTCATCGAGGCCAAAGTCCTGGACGTCGGGAAGCCGGTCGCCGCGCGCTGCGGCCACAGCTATCGCAATGCGTAATCCATTCAAGCGCTCGCGCATCAACAATTCCAGTGCTTCGACGAGAAACGCTCGCTCTCTTGGCGACACGTTAGAAGCGAGGAAGCGGTCATAAGCCGACATGCGCTGGTCCTCTGGACAATGTCTCTGTGAAATCCGTTCGCGACCCGGCTCGCTCAAATGAGGCTGCGGATACTGCCACCATCGACACCCCACACCGCCGACGTGACGAACGACGCGAGGTCTGAAGCCATGAATACGATCACATTGGCTACTTCGTCAGGCTGCCCCAATCGGTTGAGCGGCAGGTGGCGCAATGACAGTTCGTGCTCGACAGCGTCCCTAGGCGCCATACCATGGAACTTTCCCATCGTGTCAGCGAAGCCGCCTTCTTTCGTCCAGAACGGCGTCCAGACCGGTCCCGGTGCAACGGCGTTCACGCGGATCTTTGGCGCCTCGGCTCGGGCAAGGCCTTTCGTTAAGGCAAGTACCGCGGCCTTCGATGCGGAATAGTCAATCGGGACAGGCTCAGGCTGCCGCGCCAGGTCCGACGCGTTGTTGATGATGACCGCCTTCTCACGGTTTCGGAGCACGGGCAGCAGGTAGCGACATGTCCGCACGTAACTCATGAAGTTGAGATTCATCGTGTAATCCCAGTCCTCGTCCGAGAGCTCGTCGAACGTGCGGACTTTACCGGCGCCGACGTTGTTCACCAGAACGTCGACCTGGCCGTTGTATGACTTCAGGGCTGCATCGACACCGCTTTTCACCCCTTCGGCCGTGGACAGGTCCGCCTGTGCAATCGCCACTTTCACGCCGAGCGCCCTGAGTTCCAACTCGGCCTCGTTCAACGCGTTAATGTCGATGTCGATGAGGCAAAGCCGCGCGCCTTCGCGTGCAAAACCCAGTGCTGTGGCCCGTCCGATGCCTTGCGCACCACCCGTGATGAGCACGATCTTCCCGTCCAGTCCTGTCCGCATGATGTCTCCACTCTGATGTTATGTTCGGTGCGAACGCCAGAAATTGAGAGCTTCGCCATCCGGTTTGCCCTCTTCGAGGACGAACGCTTCCCGCTCCTGGCATACCGCGAGGAGCACCTTGATCCGAAATAAAGCAATCGTGTTAGCGGTTGTCTACCCGCTTGATGAATGGCCTGATATCGACCGACGCCCAGATTCCTGCCTTGTTGAACGGGTCCGTATCGACAAACTTCCGGATCTCTTCGATGCCATCGGCTTCGTAGAGAAAGAAACTTCCAATCATCGTTTGCCCGTCTGATTTCGTCAGCGGACCGGAAATCAGTGTCTTCACCGGCGCGATCTGCAGGTACGCTTTGTGGGCGTCATAGTTTTCAAGGCGACGCTCGACCATGTTCGAATGGTCGAGGCAATAGACGGTGAAATGCATTGTTGTCTCTCTGCTTCGATGCTCAGGCCGAGGCCGCACGGGGTGCGACGCCGTCAAAAGCATTCTGCAAAAGCTTGAGAAGCGCGTCGTGCTGAATCGGACGCGGATTCCAATAGGGGTTTGAACTGGCAATGTCCGCGGCCTTCGATACATCCTCAGCCGACATGCCGATGTCTTTGAGCGCCAGCGGTGCACCGCAGCGCTTCGCGAGTTCATAGACACCGATGGCGGCGTCCTCCGAACCCAGCGCACGTGCAATCCGTTCCATCGCTTCCGGTGCAGCATGTCGGTTGTAGGCGAGCGCGTGTGGAAGGACGATAGTGTGCGTCTGCGCGTGAGGAAGATTGAAGCTTCCGCCGAGCGTGTGACACAACTTGTGATGAAGGGCCATGCCAACGCTGCCTAACACCGTTCCGCAGAGCCAGGCGCCATATTGAGCGTCGGCACGAGCCTCAACGTCGTGCGGGTCGGCGACGATCGCGGGCAAGGCACGCGCGAAAGCGGCGATGCCTTCTTCCGCCATCAGACTGGTCACCGGGTTTGCATCGCGCGAATACAACGCTTCCGCCGCATGGGCGATCGCGTTGATCCCACTGGTGACCGATAGCGGGACCGGGAGTGACATGGTCAGGTCGGCATCGTAAATCACGATCTTCGGTAGAACCCGCGGGTCTGTACCGGTCTTCTTCAAGCCGGCGTCGGTGATGCCGTAGATAGGTGTCATCTCACTGCCGGCGTACGTTGTCGGCACGGCAATAATCGGAAGGCCCGACGCCAGCGCGATAGCCTTGCCCAGGCCGATCGTCGAGCCGCCACCAACAGCAATCGCACAGTCTGCGTTCAGTTCGCGAGCCAGCGCACGAGCTTCCTTCGCCAACTCGAGCGGCACATGCATGACCGCCCGGTCGAATACTCCTGCGGCACGTGCACCGAGGCGGGTCGCCACGGCTTCGCCCGTTTCCTTCTGTTCGGGGCTGCACAGAATGAGAGCGCGCTCCGACTTCAGCTCGAGCATTTCCCGCTCAAGGTGCTGCAGGCTACCGGGGCCAAACACGACTCGCCCGGCCCGCGCCTGATATACAAACTCACGCTTTTGCATGAAGAAACTCCGCTTTAGGCTCGGCGCTCACACCAGCGTCTGCCAGGTAATCAACCTGGAATCGCGCGGTGCGCAGATCCCCGAGCTCGTTGCGCACGCGCAGGTGTTCTGGATGCAACGCGTACGCCTCCAAGGCTTCCTGCGAGTCGAATTCGGTGACAAGAACCGCGTCGCATGCGTAGTCGACCCGGCTATGGTCGAGTCCGACTTCAAGGTGACTCATTCCCGGAATCCGGCCCCGCAATCCTTCGAAGCCCGTTTTCACGCGGTTCGAAGCGGCCAGACGCTCGGCCGGCGTGTCGCCCCGAACACGCCACATGACGATATGCCGAATCATGCATGTACCTCCGACGGGTTGAGCACGAAGTCATATTCAAGCGAGTACCACGGGACAGAGATGTCTCGGCCATCGGGTGCGACGCCCGGTTCGTGTCGCTTCCACTCCGAGATGAGCGACGAGCGCACACCAAATACAACGTCCGAATCGAGGTACTGGTCGCCGTCCCGGAACACGTGAGTGATGAGTGTCTGGTAACCGGGCGCTTCAATCATGAAATGCAGATGCGCGGGACGCCATGGATGGCGGCCGACCGCCGAGAGCATGCGGCCCACGGGCCCATCATGGGGAATGGGATACGCCTCAGCCAGAATAGAGCGGAAGTTGAAGAATCCTTCGGCGTCCGTTCTCAATCGGCCTCGCGCGCTATGGACTACGTTGCCAGCTTCATCCTGGTTCTGCACGTCATAGAAGCCGTCCTCGTCCGATTGCCAAACATCGAGCTGCGCGTTTCCGACGGCTTCGCCGCCTGCACCACGCACCTGGCCGCTTACATAGCAAGGCGCGCCTTTGGCTCCGTTCGAGATGTCGTCGCCGTTACTGTAGAACGGAGCGCCCTCGACGTAGAAAGGGCCGAAAACCGTCGCTTCCGTGCAGTTCGCGGGTTTGCGATTGTTCTGGGACGTGACCAGCATCGAGAGTCCCAACGTATCGGACAGAAGGATGAACTCCTGTCGCTTGTCGTCAGTGATATGACCGACTTCCGTCAGAAACTTGACTGCCTTGAACCACTCGTCCTCGGTAAGGTGGACATCGCGGGCAAAGGCGTGGAGATGCTGAACCAGGCTCGTCATCACCGTCCTCAGTCTCGGGTTCCAGCAGTTCGCGAATGAGGCAATGACGGCTTGTGTGATGGTGTCTTCGTTGATGTTGCGCATCGTGCGTGTCTCCGTTGTGCGCTCAGGCGTCTCAGAACGAAAGGTAAAGGGTCGCTTGGGTAAATAAAATGCCCAGAAGTGAAATGACATTTCCTCCTGAAGGAAAAATACGTTCGCATGCGTGGGAGAGCGCGAACTACTGAACACCAGGCCCTCCCGTTTTGCGTCGAATTGTAGAATTTTCCTCTACAAATCGAGGACTTCCGGTCGGTTTATCAATCGCCTCGCCTCCGGCATATTTGGCCTCGCCGAATTGGAAGAATCGCACCTGATTCTTCCAGTAGAACTCGAAGAGGGTGACGATGGACCGCTGGACGCAACTGCAGCTATTTGTGCTGACCGCTGACTTGGGTAGCCTGTCGAAGGCCGCCGAACAACTGGACATGTCAAATGCCGCAGCAAGTCGAACGCTCAGCTCTCTCGAAGAGCGTCTCGGTGCGAGGCTCATAGAACGAACTACGCGGCGCATGTGGCTCACTGACGCCGGCCGCGAGTACCACCGCCGATGCACGGCTGTGATTTCCGAGTTGGCCGAAGCTGACTCGATTGCTTCTGAGGAGGCGCTCAGTCCAAGAGGCGTGCTCCGGGTGACCAGTTCTGTTTCTTTCGCGATGATGCACATTGCGCCGGCGCTTCCTGAGTTTGTCACGTGCTACCCCAATCTGTCGGTTCAGATTGTCGCGGCGAATCAATACCAGAACTTCATCGAGGCTGGGATAGATATCGCCATACGTACGAAAGAGCATGAAGGAGATTCGGGCATCACGATTCGACGTCTGGCCGAGACGAGACGAGTGATGGCAGCATCGCCAGCCTATCTCGCGGCCCACGGACGTCCTGAGAATCCAGAGGACCTCCAGCAGCACAACATGCTTGTCTACAATCTCGCCGTCGACCCCTATCTGCTTCACCTGCGTCGAGGAAAGGAAGAACGCAATATCCCGATTGAGAGCGCTCTGGACTCAAACGAAGGTCAGGTCATCGTCGCCGCAGGGCGAGCAGGTTTGGGCATCGTCGTTCAGCCTCTCTACATCATTCATGATGACATCGTGTCCGGGCGTCTTATCCCAGTGCTTGGGGACTGGCAGTTGCCACGACTGACCATCAACCTGGCTTACCAAAGCCGGCGATATCAGCCCGCGAAAATTCGAGTGTTCACCGAGTTCCTGATTGAGCGCGTGAAGAGCCTCAAACTTGAGGAGCGCTGGATGACCTTTGCAACCTAGCTTCATCCGCGCTGTAGATCACGGGATGCCATCGGGACTCGCAGGTGGGACGTTCTTCCTTCAGGCAACAGTCAGTGCGGCCATGGTCTATCCGGGCTCAAGATGACGAAATACTGACGCGCTCTTCAGGAGCACGTCGGATTGCGCCAATGCGAGCAAAAGTCAGACGGGCGCGGATGCCTTTCTGCGAGCGAACCGTTCCAGCGGCGAGGCCAATACCGCACCCAGACGCCCGTCAAGCAAAACCACGATGAGCAGCAACAGCCCATTCACGAGAAGAATCTGTGTGGACGTGGCACTCAACAAACCCAGGCCGTTATTCAGGATGGTGAGAATGAGAACGCCCATCGCGACACCGAGTGGTGAACCGATACCGCCGCCCAGCGCAATACCGCCGACGATGGCCGCTGAGGCCGCCTGGAGCAGGATGTTGCTGCCCATCGTCGCGGAGGCGGTCGCGAGGCTCAGCGAGAGCAGACCCCCACCCAGCGCCGACAACCCACCGGAGATGACAAAACCAACCGTCAGTGCTTTGCCGACCCGTGCACCACTCTGAATCGCCGCCTTTCGATGGCCACCTGAAGCGTAGATGTCGCGACCGAGCGTAGTGAAGCGCAGGAACAACGAGATCACGACGAAACAGGCGATTGTAATGAAGCTTCGAGGCGAGAAAATGCCTGCCACGTTATGGTCGAGAAAGTCGCTGACGTCCAGATTGCCGTAGCTCAAGACGCGCCCCCCTGCGAGCCAGTACCCTACGCCGGTCAGAAACATCATCGACCCAACGGTGGTCACCAGCGAGGAAACGCCGAGCCGTGGCAACAAGGCTGCGTTTGCAACGCCCACCACCACCCCGAAGACAACCGCGTACAGAATGCCGAGCAAAGCACTATCGCCGCCGAATTTCACAGTGATGAGCCCAGCCACCGTCGAGATTGCCGCTACGCTCAGGTCGAATTCACCAGCAACCATCGTGACCGAAAGCCCGAGTGCGATGATTCCAAGGAACGCAAACGCCTGGAAAATCGCGTAGAGGTTGGCCTGCGAAAAGTAGTGATTGACGCTGAGGCCGAAGATAACCGGCATGCCAACAAGCAGGACGATCCGAATCGCCAGATTGAGAAGTCGTTGAGATTGATGCATTTCCGAGTCTCCTGTTATTTCCGTCCCGGACCGAGCCGGGCGAGCAACGCGCCGAACACCACCGCTGCGAGAACCACGATGCCTTTCGCGACCAGCTGGTACTCGTAGCTCACGCCGCTGACCAGGAGGATGTTGCCGATGACCGCGAGGAAGATGGCACCGGTGACCGCATCCGAAATATGGCCACGCCCGCCGCGAATCGAAATGCCACCGACCAGCACGGCTGCGATCGCGTTGAAGTCGAGGTCGATGCCGTACGTCAGATTGCCTTGGGCCGACGATGAGGCGATCAGAGAGCCGGCCAGTGCCGCTGCTGCGCCAGCGAACGCGTAGCAGACGAGTGTCGCGGCCATCGTCCGGAGTCCGGCAATACGCGCAACCTCAGCCTGCATTCCGAGCAATCGGATTTCGCGTCCAATGCGCGACTTCTGGAGGATGAAACTCGCAATTGCAGCAAAAATGGCCAGCACGAGGATTTGAGTCGGCAGCCAGCCGAACAGCTTGCCCTGACCAAGCCAGGCGGCATCGCCTTTGCCGATGACCGTCAGGCCGCCGGTGTAGATGACGCCTGCACCGATGATGATTGACGAGGTGGCAATCGTCGTGATGATGGGGTTCGCCTTCCCCAGAGCGATGATTCCGCCCTGCACAATGCCCATCAGCAGGCCGCTCAATACGACGAGCAGCAGCGTCGTACCCAAGCCCAAATGAATGAGCGCTGCAAACATGACGGTGGAGACCGCGGCCGTCGCACCCATCGAAAGCATGAACAGATTCCCGCTGAGGGTGACGAGCGCCATACCGATAGCGCCAATGCCGACTGCTGCAACCGAGTACATTAGCGACTGAACGTTCCCGAACTCCGTGAAGTGCGGCACGATGGCTGCTGCGACGACGATGAGGACGAGCGTAGCGATTCGGATCGACGCCGCATGAATGCTCGTCGTTCCAAAAAGTGCAGATGCCCACCGTCGCAACGCCGTTGGCGACACCTGTGCAGTGGGTTCCAGAGCGGTCTTATGCATTACCCACCTCCGCAGGTTGATTTCGGAAAGAGACGTGGCCGTGAGATACGTCGCTGTCGCCCGCGACGATGTCGTGGAGCAGCGTGTCACCATCGATTTCGAATCGAGGTTTATGGCGGACCATCCGGCCACGGAAAACAGTGAGAACGGTGTCCGCGAGTTCGAGAATTTCTTCGAGGTCTGTCGAGTAGAAGACAATCGCCAACCCGTCATCCGCCATTTTGCGAAGGGTCGAATAGATCTCCGCGCGAGCGCCAATGTCAACACCTCGGGTAGGCTCGTTCAACAGCAACAGCCGAGGTGCGAGCGCGACGGCTTTAGCGAGCGACACCTTTTGCTGATTGCCGCCGCTGAGCGTCGACACTTCATGAGGAAGGCGCTTCAGGTCGATGGCGAACATCGATGCGAGGCGCCGGGCCTCTTCCTGCTCGCCGGCGCGCCGCATAATGCCAGCCTTGCTGAACTTCGCCATTACAGAGGCCGTGATATTGATTGCTATCGGCGCATCCAGAAACACGCCCTTATCCGCACGGTCCTCGGCGACGTATGCGATCCCGGCCTTCAGGGAACTGCGGATGCTGTCAAGTTTGATTGCCTGTCCGTCGACCTTGACTGAGTTGGAGATGTCGCCGCGAAGTCCGGCGAGCGCCTCGACAAGGACTTCGGCTCCCGAACCAAGCTGACCGACAACCGCGAGAATCTCGCCTGGCGCCACATCGACCGACAGGTCTTCGACCTTGTCTGCAACCGTCAGGTTGGAGACCGACAGTCGAGGCGCGAGATCAGCGCGCCTCTCGGGCGGCTTGGCCCTGCCATGCACAAGTTCACGCCCGATCATTGCCTTGACCACTTCAGCAGTCGTCATGTCGGAGGTACGTTGCGTCAGAACGTGCTGGCCGTTGCGGAAAACCGTTACCCGGTCCGTCAGTGCAAAGACCTCATCGAGCCGGTGACTCACGAAAATCATTGCGGTGCCCTGGTCACGCAGCCTGCGCGCGACGTCGAAGACTCGCACAATCTCCGCATCCGACAAGGTCGCAGTCGGCTCGTCGAGGAGCAGCACCCTCGCCTGCCGCGACATGCCACGCGCGATTTCCACGAGTTGGCATTCGGCAAGGCTGAGCCGGGACGCCGGCGCATCCAGCTTGACGTGTGACAACCCCACCGAGTCGAGACGCTCGCGGACAGAGTCGCGATACTGGCTGCGTCGGTAGATTTCGCTCTGGTCGGCGCCACCGAGAAGAATGTTGTCGAGTACCGACAGCGTCGGAACGATTGCAAGCTCCTGGTGAACGATGGAGATCAGTCGGGGATCCGTGCGACTCCCAAGCTTCAGATGGTGGCCGTCGACGGTGATTTCTCCGTCGTCAGGCTGAACGAGGCCACCGAGAATTTTGATGAACGTGCTCTTGCCCGCGCCGTTCTCTCCGCACAGCGCATGAATCTCGCCCGGCGCCAGTTCGAGGCTGACGCCTGTAAGCGCTTTGACGCCACCATAATGTTTTGTGAGATTGCGAGCGCAGAGCAGACTCTGGGCAGCTACCGGCTCGGCGTCGGGATTCGCGTCTTGTAGCATTGTCTTCCTCCAAACGCGGAGACTCTTCGGTCATCCGCTGTCAAGTGCTGATGCCTGTCACAGTGGCCCACCTCCTGCGCGTAGCTGGTCGTGTGTGGGTGCCGGCATACATGTCGATTACCGATGTCCTGCGTCGATGCTGGGCATTTCGCTGTCCAGGGCTTCGAACGAGCCAGGAGGCGCTGCGGCATCAGCGACGCTGCTGTTGGTGGTCTTTGAGGAGAGAAATTCGCAGGGAATCGCTGCGTGCGCAGGAACGCATGTCGTCTCCAGCAGAAACTCGCGTCAGCGGCTTCGGTATTGTTGAGTAACAGGTTATTAGTTCGCCTGGAAAAGAAAAATGCGCTGCGGCGAAATGATATTTCCGGTGGAAGGAAATATCCGTATTGGCCATAGACGGCACGATACGCCAGTGCGTGCGCCTTTCCCATGAAGCCAGTGCCAATCACAGCTACGCCAATCTCTCGTCTCATGGTTGTCTCCGTTCGTAAAACGAAAGCGACCCCGAAGGGTCGCGAAAAACGTTCCGCCGCCTGCGCGACGGTCAACTGTGCAGAACGGCGTTACTTCTTCTGCGAGTAGCAGACGTTCAGCGTCGTCTTCGTTGCAGCAGGATTCGGTAGATACTGAATGGCTTGCGGCGCCTTGCCCGACGCGAGATCTTTGGCGGCCCGTGCAGCGTACGCACCGTCGTCAAACGGGGACTGCTCGACCGTGGCGTATGCCTTTCCGGCGGAAATGGCTTCGACCGCACCAGAGTCGCAGCCGTGGCCAATGATGACGAGCTTCGACGGGTCGAGTCCGAGGCGCTGTGCCGCAGTCACGACACCGCGAAGTTGCGAGTCGTTCTCCGTGTAGACGCCTTTCACGTCCTTGAATTGAGTAAAGAGCGCCGACGCGGCCGCTTCTGCCTTCACAGCGTCCCAGTCTGCCGGTTGCGAACCGACGACTTCAATTCGAGGCGCGTTCTTCTTGAGGCCCTCCACAAAGCCTTGATAGCGCTGAACCTGCGGCGGCGTGCCCATCGGCCCGTTAATGACGATGACCTTGCCTTTATCGCCATAGCCCTTTTCCTTGAAGCCCTGAATCATCGTCTTCGCGGCTACTTCGCCATTGCTGATGTCGTTCGGGCCCGTGAAGACCTTCCAGTACCGGGAGTACTTCTGGTCGGGCATCGAATTCGAGATGACTAGCGGAATTTTGGCCTGGTCAATCTTGCGAATCGACGGGACCATCGCGCTCGAGTCCACCGGGACAAGGACGATGACATCGGGCTTCTGGGCAAGTGTCTGGTCGACCAGAGTGGATTGTTCGTTCGGGTCGTAGTTGCTTACCTTCACATCGAGCTTGAGGCCCTGGGCGGCGGCTTCCTTCTCGAAGCCCTTCACATAGAGCGCCCAGTATTCAACGCTCTGCGTCGGCATGAGCAGCGCAACGCGAGGCTGGTCGGCCGCACGGGCGCTCGTACCAAATGCGCTTGCGACGGCCGCGAGAGCAAAACAAGAAACGATGGATTTGCGGAAGTTCATGCTGTGTCTCCAATAGGCCCATGTCGTGGAAGAGCCGGGTTTTGATGTTCTGGTGGAGGCACAGTAAGGCCTGGTATGGGAAAGAAAAATGCGACAGAACGAAAAGTTATTTCCTCTCACTGGAAAAATGACGACAGCTTCGGAGAGATTGTCACCGAACAGTTCAAGAATCGGGCGATAAGCCAGATGCGGCGGTCCCGCAGCGGCAAGCAACGCTCGGCTTCGCCCGATTGTGTACTTTTATTCTACGGAAAGACGATCCGGGGGCTCTTTATCTGCTGTGACTTCTCCGTGATAGTCCAGGGCATCGATTCCCCCGCGACGCGCCGCATCGCTCGTCGTCACTTTCAAGAGGTCTCACATGTCCAGGTCCAAAGTCGAACTTGTCGCCGCTTATTTCACGCTCTCGGGCGATGTCTATCCCTTCGGTCCGACCGAAATCAGCCCTTTCAGCTTCAAGGACCGAGTGGAAGCGGCAGCGAAGGCTGGTTGGGACGGCATCGGCCTGATTCACTCGGACATCTACGCCACCGCCGACAAGATTGGCTTCCCGGAAATGCGCCGCATCCTCGAAGCCAACGGCATCAAGCACGTTGAGTTCGAATTTTTGGTCGATTGGTATCAAACCGGCGAGCGTCGCCGCACCTCCGACAGCATGCGGTACTACTACCTCAAGGCTGCCGAAGAGCTGCGCGCGCGCATCGTGAAGGTCGGCCCAGGTATCGGCGAGGACACCGCAGACGTCCCGCTCATGGTCGAAGAATTTGGCAAACTGGCGGAGGACGCTGAGAAGCGCGGAACGCAAGTCATGCTCGAAATCATGCCTTTCAGCAACGTCCGTACGATTGAAACCGGCAAGGCCATTGTCGAAGGCGCGAACAAGGCGAACGCCGGTCTGCTGCTCGACATATGGCATCTGAGCCGCGGCAATGTCGATTTCAAGGAAATCGCCACGATCAAGCCCGAGTTCATCAAGGGCATCGAACTGGACGACGCAGACCGTTACGCAATCGAGCCGCTGTGGATAGACACCTGTCATAAGCGTCGCCTGCCGGGCGAGGGTGTCCTCGACGTAAACGGGTTTATCAAAGCAGTGCAAGCAACGGGCTTCGATGGTCCGTGGGGCGTCGAGATTCTCTCGGAAGTCGAGCGCAAGCTCCCGTTGGAAGAAATGGCTATGCGCGCATACGACGCGACGATTCGCCACTTCGAAGACCAGGCAGGATAGCGAAGAGTCTCCCGACGGCTGCAACCACAGGTTAGCGGCCGTCTTGCTACTTTCAATTCCACCGCCGACTGCTCGACGAAATGCTCTATAGGCCTCGCAAAGAGCCTGGTCGCGATCTTCAAAGCGAACACTGACAACCACGCAAAATGCTGGCTCTCTACGTCCGATTCAAACTCGTTGCCTCGGCCAAGTGCCAGTTCTTGCCGCATCCCGACGAGCTGATTCAAGCGATGGCGGAGTCCAGGCTCGGCTAGGCAGTTTGTCCGTCGGCTTCGGAGCTATTGCCGACGTTCGAATGGCAGCAGTATCCGATGGCCAGATGACTGCTTGTGGCCGCGTGCTCCGATGCAGTCGGCATACGTCGACCGCAATATTCTTTGTTCGCCTGAGTGCGGCCGGCGCGGCGCAACGAAGGGGCGCCTGGCGCCCCGCTCCTGCGTCCGGCGGCGGTACAGTGCCGCCTGCACTGCACGGGGCCAGACCTGGATGACCATGGTCTTTTATCGAGAGTGATGCATCTCAGTTAGAAATTTAAAGTTCATGCAAACAGCGCCGATAAATAGCTTGCCTGTGTCTGAATTTGCCGTGAGGGTGGCCTCCATTCAAAGACACCGGCCAATGGCGTCGCACTCTCAATCCACAAATAAAAGGTCATGGATAACAAAACGCTTTCAACTTCTGCAGTCGCGGGTTTTATCGTTGCAACAACACTACTCACGGGCTGTGCTTCACTTCCGAAAACCGATCTCGCCGCCAGCAATCGTGAAAAGCTCCATTCGATCGCTATGCTAGATGTCACCGAACCGCGCGGAGAGAGCGTTGTCAACTTCGGTGGTGCTGCCGGAGCATTTGGATTGATTGGTGGACTGGTGCAAGGCGGGATCAACGCCAATCATACGAGTACATACACGCAGCGCGTGGCAAGCGAAAAGATTGCCTTCGCTCCCGTCGTTAACGATGGCCTGACAACGCGACTGTCCAGTAATGGCTATGAAATTGTTCCGTTGCACGACCAGCACGCCAAGCTCTCAAGCGACGGCAAGTCCGACGACTTTTCCGATGTCAAGACCAACGCCGACGCGATCCTGAGCGTATGGATCACCTCGTTTGGTTACGTATCCCCGCCGGAATCGAGCGATTTCATTCCGTGGGTCGTCGTCCGCGCTCGTCTGCTCGACTCGAAGTCCAAACAAGACATGTACTTCAAGACATTCGCCTGCGGCTGGGATATCAAGGCCAACTCTGTCCACGTCGAAGCGGACGCAAAATATCACTATGGCAGTTTCGGCACCTTGATCGACCAGTTCGATCAGTCGGTCGCAGGTCTCAAGGATTGCGAGCAGGCGGTTGTCGTCGCAATTGGGCAGGATCTGACCAAGCCGCAGTAAGGGTCCCGGTCATGTGGGCGGACATTTGAAAGTTTGCTTCTGGCCGCCCACTATCGAACGCAATCGGCATGCGCAATGTGAACCGCGCGATTAGTGGCATCGGCAGCAGCCGACCAGAACCCGACGGTTATACCGCCGAGTGTACAGCGGCAGATGTCCGATGCGGAGCAGCCTTCCGGTTGCGCTTACTTGCCTAGACCGCCCGCCCAGGGAAAGGCAGATGTGGAAATTCATCTGGATCGCTACACCGGCAAGCTCAATGAGCCGGACAAGTAATAACGCGCTTCTGAGCTGGACAGGCGATGAGCCGCCGCCGCATGCCCTCTCCTACTACGAAAAGCAAGCTTACGAGCAGTTGAGCAGAATCGTCGCAACGCACATCGTTACTGCCATGACTAAAACATATCCGCAGCCGCTTGACGTCCGGCGCCCTTCCCTTGGGTTTCTCGCTCAGAGCGCGACGGAATGAAGGGACCGGTAATCATATTCGAGTAGCTTTGCCCAGGCCCCACCATCGGAAACACATCCGCGTTCTCGTCGACCATGATCTCGAGGAAAGCCGGTCCGTCGAATGCCACGAAGGCCTTGAGTTGCTTATCGAGTTCGCTCATTGCATCAACGCGACGGGCAAACTCGAACCCATCGGCCCGAGCTGCCATGACAAAATTCTTGCGATGGAGCGACTTGTCGCTCACGCACAACCGGCCGTCATAAAAGAGACGCTGCCACTGCCGGATCATTCCGTCACCGAGATTGTTGAGCAGCAGTACTTTGACGGGCACTCCATAAGTGCTCGCCGTCTCGAGTTCGCCGACATTCATGCGGATGCTGCCGTCACCGTCGATGTCGATCACAAGGGCATCCGGTCGCGCCAGTTGCGCGCCAATAGCGGCGGGCAGCCCGAAACCCATCGTCCCCATGCTGCCCGAAGTCAGAAAGCTTCGAGGCTCGACAAAGTCGAAAAACTGCGCGGCCCACATCTGATGCTGGCCGACGCCAGTGCAGATGATCGCTCGCCCGCCTGTAATTTCACTGAGTTTTTCAACGACGAACTGGGGCTGAATCGCCGGATTGTTCCGGTCGTAGCTCATCCCGTAGGTTCTCTTCAATGCCTTGATATGGTCGAGCCAAACCGAGGGCGGTTGCGCTGGCGGCTCCTGTTTCATCAACGACAGCAATGTGTTTCTTGCGTCGCCTACGTGTGCCCAGTGCGCCCGTTTGACCTTGTTGATTTCCGCCTCATCGATGTCGATATGCGCGACATACCGCGCTCGTGGCGCAAATGCATCGGGGCGGCCACCGGCGACACGATCATCGAATCGGGCACCCACGGCGATCAGGAAGTCGCAGTCTTCCACCGCGTAGTTCGCGTGGGCCATGCCGTGCATGCCGAGCATGCCGAGATACAGTTCGTCTTTCGCGGACATTGCGCCGAGGCCCATCAGCGTGGTCACCACGGGAATCCCATAGCGCTCTGAAAACTGCCGCAACTCAGCCGTCGCGCCAGCCGCGATGACGCCGCCGCCGGCATACAGCAACGGTCGTTCGCTTTGCGCCAGCAAGTCGAAGAACTCAGTGCGCTTGTGTTCTTCCAGACGAGCGCCTTTTGCCACCATTCGAAGGCGGTCCGAGTAGCCTCGAAACTCCAACGTACCTTGCCCGTGATAGATTCCGGTCCAGTTCTGGATGTCCTTCGGCACGTCCACGACAACCGGGCCGGGACGGCCGCTGCGAGCGACTTCGAATGCGGTCCGCAGTGTCCGTTCCAGCTTTGCCGGGTCGGTCACCAGAAACACCTGCTTTGCGCATGCCGACATGATGTTGAAGACGGGCGCTTCCTGAAAAGCATCCGTGCCGATCATCGCACGCGGTACCTGTCCGCATATGAGAACCACGGGCACCGAATCGCCGTTGCAGTCGGCGATCGGGGTCACCGCGTTGGTCGCCCCCGGACCTGAGGTCACCATGAACACGCCGACTCTTCCGCTCGCGCGCGCATACCCGGCGGCCATGAAGCCGGCCGCCTGTTCATTGGCGGGCACAACGAGATTGATCTGGCGCTCAGGGCTCTCGTGGTGCATCTCGTTGAAACGAAAGACAGCGTCGTAAGTCGGCAAAATCGCACCGCCGCTATAGCCGAATACGGTATCGACGCCCTGTTCGCTGAGTACCCGCAGGATGATATCGGCTCCCGACATCAATTCGCCGGCAACGGGTGGTGGCGGCAAGACTTCCAAGGCAGGGTTCGGATTTCGGGTCATGGCTGGCTCGCATGGAAACGGGCGCCGACGAATGTCAGCGGCCAAAATCAAAAGGCGGTTTCCCTTCCAACTCGAGAACAGCGTATGTTCTTTACCAGCTTACGGACGATTGCTCAGACGGGTTCTCCGTACAAGGCAGCGTCCGTCCAGCACTTTTTTGATGTGCTTCTGGAAGAATCGTGAGGAATGGTTCTGGCCATTCTGACAACGATTGAAACAGCATGCGCGTCCACGAAGGCTGTATATGGGCCAAGATGCAGCACATTCGAGCCATGACGATCTCCGGGTCGCGGGCCGCCTAAGCGCCGGTCTGCGGGGCAACAATCCGGCGGACATTTGCCCGATACGGCATAGCCGGCATACGGCCATCGCGGTAAGCTGATATTCTGCCCTTCAAATTGCTGTCATCGCGCTTACTCCGCTCGTCTTGGGAAGGGTCGCCTGGCGGCACCCGCAAGCGCTCACAATCAAAGAAGGTCACAGCATGAAAGTCGCCATTGTCGTATTCGATGGTGTACAGGCGTTGGATGTTGCAGGTCCCCTGGACGTATTCGCAGAAGCAAACACGTATCTGTCTGAACATCAGAGGTATCAGGTCTCTGTCGTGGCATGCGACGCCGGCACGGTGTCCTGCTCGAACGGCATGCAGCTTTCGGTTCCCTTTGGCTTCGCGGACTTCGACACGCCGTTCGATCTGCTGCTGATCGCGGGAGGACCGCAGTTGCCCAATACGCAACCGCGAAGCGAATTCCTGCAGTGGTTGCGAGACCAGTCGCGCGGCGCCGCACGGTTCGGCTCCGTGTGCAACGGAGCATTCCTGCTCGCGCACGCTGGGCTCCTCGATGGCAAGGATGTGACGACTCACTGGGCAGATGCCGGGCGCCTGGCCGACGAATTTCCGCAGGCGTGCGTGCAGCCCGACAGCATTTTCATCCGTGATGGGCGCCTGTTTACTTCCGCCGGCGTGACGGCGGGTATCGACCTGTGTCTATCGCTCGTGGCGGAAGACTGGGGACACGAGCTCGCCGTGCGGGTTGCGAAGCGTCTGGTGGTCTACATTCAGCGGGAAGGCGGTCAATCTCAGTACAGTCCTTACCTCGGAATACGCAAGGACCAGGATCCGATCGTCGGCAAGGTGCTCCAGTATGTGACCGAGCACATCACCGATACGCTGTCGATCGAGCAGCTTGCCAGCGCAGTTTCGGTCAGCCGGCGCACCTTCTCCCGGCTGTTCGCGAAGTATGCGAAGGCGACACCGTCCGCGTTTGTCGAACAGGTTCGCGTCGACACCGCAAGGAGGCTGCTCGAAGAAACCGATGCGCCTCTCAAGACGGTGGCGTACAAGTGCGGCTTTCACAGCGCCACGCATATGCGAACGACTTTCTCGCGGCGGCTCAATGTCACGCCCAAACAATATCGCCAACGGTTTCGCGGCGTGGCAGGCACACAGCCGGTGTCGTATAGCGGTGGCAGCGGGCAAGTCGCGTCAGCAGGGATCGAAAGCGTAAGGTAGTCGCGCCTCGTCAGAACCGGCACGGTTCGCCATCCCTCGCCGCCCTCGCATCGAAAACGGATGGCGTCTCTTAGTGGTGGCCGGAATCACGCTACATCTGACCTGAAATCGGCGCTCTTTCCGCTTGTCCCTGTTCATGGGGCAGCCCAAAGTGGTGGCTCGTCAATCGCACGCAGCGGCTCGAATGAACCTCATAAAAAGATCTGCCCCATCCACGATCCGCTCGGATTCGCTCGAATCTCTTCCGGACATCGCCGAAATGGGTCTGTCAGTCATATTTTGCGGAATAAATCCGGGCGCCCTGGCAGCATCGAGCGGCCGCCACTTTTCGGGCAGAGGCAACCGGTTCTGGCGGGCCATTCATCTCGCCGGCTTTACCCCTGAACAGATCCGTCCTGAAGACGACCGCACTCTGCTGCGGTATGGCTGCGGGCTGACAACTGTCGTTTCGCGTCCGACCGCACGAGCGGACGAACTAACGTCATGGGAGTTCAGTGCCGCCGCATCCGGTTTTGAGCGGAAGATTGAACGGTATGCACCGCAATGCGTTGCGTTCCTCGGGAAAATGGCCATCTCCGCAATGTCCGGCGTGCGCGACATCGAGTGGGGTCCGCAACCCCTCGCATTCGGCGGCGCCCGCGCATGGGTCTTGCCCAATCCCAGCGGACTGAACCGGACATTCAGCCTCGATGCATTAGTGATTGCATACCGCGAACTTCGTCTTGCAGTGGCGTCGACTGATGCGGTTTCGACAACCGAAGACTAGCCCGTTCCGATCCCGCTTGCCTGCAACATACCAATCGCGATGAGCCTGGCAAAATTCCGGTACGGAATGGCCCAATAGGCTGCCTACCCGTACTTCAAGAACCTCGGTCCTTCTTCCACAATAAGCTGACGCATCGCGCGCCGGCCACATCGCAACGATCCGGTTGATCCAGATCGGACGATCACGCTTGCCGCGTCCTCTGCCGTTGCCGCGTTACCGGCAACCTCAACCAGACGAAGGAATCCATGTTCTCTGCAATGCTCGAAGTCAACCCGATCCACGACCAGTTCGATGCCTACCTCGGCATGGCGAAGATGCTGCGCCCGGAGCTCGAACAGATCGAAGGCTTCGTCGACAACACACGCTACGCGAGCCTCACGCGCCAGGGGTGGCTCCTCTCGCTATCGAGCTGGCGCGATGAGAAGTCGCTGGTGCGCTGGCGTGTCACGACGAATCACCACAAGGTGCAGCAGGCGGCGCGTGATCGTGTGTTTGCCGATTACCGCTTGCGCATTGGGCAGACCGTCGCCGATACGCACGTACCCGCCGGGCAAGAACTGATGGAGCAACGCCTCGATGCGACGGAGACAGGCGTCGGCAAGGCCGTCACTCTGCTCGACACAAGGTGCGCGCCGGACTGGGTCAAGCAGGCGAGTGCGGACGCAGTCGCGAAGTCGCTTGGCCTCGACATGGAGGCGTCCGGCCTCGTCGCATGGGACGCGCTCGACGCACTGATGACGCCCGGCGACGTTATAGCGGTCGCGACGTGGAGCGATCTCGCCGCCGCCCAAACGTTCGAGCGCACCGCGGCATTGCCGGAGGGCGTTCGCCTGCGGCACATCCGCGTGGTCCGGGAATATGGCATGTTCGATCGACGCGAAGCGCCACAGTACTTTGCAGAAGTGCAGCGCAAGGATTGAAACACACGCGGCAGGAAAATCACCGCTGCCCCGTCTTCCCGTCGATGAATGATGACGACGTTGACCATCGCGTCGACGTCGACGCTCTTCATTGCGTTCTCTCGGGCCAGGCGTTGACCGAATGGAAAAACACCCTTTCCAGCCTGCCGCGTTATCGCCATAGCCGCGACGGCATTGGCCCGGTTTGCGAACGGAATGGCCTGATAGGCAAGCTCTGTTGACTTCAAGAAAGCCAAGCCGTCTCCTAGAATGATTCGACCCATTGCGCGGCTGCGACGCACCCGCCGAACTGATTGAAGTTACCGCGAGAAAAGACCTAATGTCTTGTTCGCCGAGCATCCGGGTTCCTTCGAACATCGGGCGTGAGAGCGCAATCTCCCGATGTAATGCCCCCAACAGCACCAGCCTAGCGGACCCATATGAACACCGCCAACCCAAGGACATCTGGAACGGCAGAACCGAACCTCGCACAATCGTCGGCGCCGGTTCGCGCGTCGGAAGCCGCGGCTCCTCCGGTACAGCAGGCGCCCAAGGAAGCCGAGCTGCCGCTTCGCCTCGCCATCGGTTTGATTGGAATGCTGCTGGCGTCGTTACTGGCGATATTGAACGAACAGGTCACCGCGGTGGCGCTGGCCGATATCCGCGGCGCGTTCTCGATTGGACGCGACGATGGAACATGGCTGACCGCTCTCTTCGAAGCGACGAACGTCGCCACGATGATATTCGCTCCGTGGTTCGGGGTGACGCTCACGCTGAAGCGATTCACGATCGGCGCCGTGCTGGCCGTGATGTTCGTCGGATTCCTTTGTCCCTTCGCGCCGAACCTGCCTACGCTCTATGTATTGCGTGCGCTGCAAGGCGTGGCGAGCGGATGTCTGCCCCCGATGCTGATCATCGTGGCGCTGCGCTATCTCCCGCCGAAAATCAAGTTATACGGACTCGCTGGATACGCACTCACCGCGACCTTCGGACCGGCGCTCGGCACGCCTCTCGCCGCGTTATGGACGGAGTATGTCAGCTGGCGAATGGCCTTCTGGCAGATCGTGCCGCTCGGCATCGTGAGCTGCGTGGCCATCCACCAGGGGCTGCCGTCGGATCCCCTCAGGCTCGAACGCTTCCGTTCATTTAACTGGAGCGGATTCGTACTGGGATTCCCCGCGATAGCCATGCTCGTCATTGGTCTGCTGCAAGGCGATCGTCTCGACTGGCTGAATTCAACGTTCATCAGCACGATGTTCTATAGCGGCGCGCTGTTGTTCGTGGCGTTCCTCGTCAACGAGTGGTTTCATCCGCTGCCATTCTTCAAACTCCAACTGCTTGCCCGCAGGAACCTCGCGCGCGGACTTCTCACACTGATTGGCGCCGTTGTGCTGCTGGTTGGCGTTGCGGTCATACCCGGCCAATATCTCGCGCAAGTCCACGGTTACCGGCCGCTGCAAACCGCGCCGCTGTCGTTGCTGCTTGCAATTCCCCTGTTGATTGCGCTTCCCGTCACCGCCGCCGTGCTGAATCTCCGCCAGGTCGACCATCGCTGGGTCATGGCCATCGGACTGTGCCTGATAGCCACCACGTGCTTCCTGGGGAGTTTCATGACCTCCGCGTGGGTTCGCGAGAACTTCTATTGGCTTCAGTCGTTGGAAATTGCCGCACAGCCCATGGTGATCATGGGAATCCTGATGGGCGTCACGACCGGCCTGCCCCCAACGGAAGGCCCGTTTGCTTCGGCCATGTTCAACACGCTCAAAGCGTTTACCGGCGCCGCCGCAACCGGTCTCATCGAGGGCGTGGGAACCGCGCGCGAGCATTTTCATTCGAGCATGCTCGTCGACCGCCTGGGCAACAACACCCTGGTCACGGGACAAGGCATCGACGCGGCTCACGGTCTCGGCGAACTTGCGCATCGGATCCACGAGCAAGCCGTCGTGCTGACGTCAGCGGATCTCTATCGCCTGATGGCAGGTGTCGCCCTCGCATTTCTTTTCGTTATTCCGGTGTTACCCGTGCGTGTTTATCCGCCATGGAGCACGACGCCGCCCTCTTCCCGCTAAGCGACGATACCTATGTCATCCATCACCCGATTTCCGCCTAAGGCAATTTATCTCCCCGCGTATGTGGTCATACTCGGTGTTGCAATCTGGGCTTGCATAAGGCTGTTCGCCGACTCGAATAGCGAGACCACCAACGATGCCTACGTGACCGCCGATTTCACACTGGTCGCGCCGCGCGTCGCCGGCCAACTTTCAGAGGTACTCGTAGAGGACAACCAGCAGGTGAAAGCCGGGCAGCTACTGGCACGTATCGACGACCGCGATTTCCGCGCGGCTCTGATGAGTGCGCAAGCTGACGTGGCGGCGGCAAAGGCAGCGGTTGCGAACTATGACGCCGAGATCGCGCGGCATCCCGCGCTTGTCGACCAGGCACGCGCCACGCTCCGCGCAGACGATGCGACACTCCAGTTCGCGCGGGCAAACGCCGCGCGTTACCGGAATCTCTCGGACGCCGGCGCGGGAACGACGCAGGAGCAGCAGCATGCCTCGAGCGCACTGGCCGAGGAACTCGCGCAGCAGGCGCGCAACCGCGCCGCGCTCGTCGCCACCGAGCAGAACCTCGACGTTCTGCGCAGCCAGCGCGATAAGGCGGCCGGCGCATTGGCTCACGCCGAAGCGGCTCTCGAGCAGGCGAAACTCAACTTTTCCTATACGCAGATTCACGCGCCCGTCGACGGCAAGGTTGGACGACGGTCGGCGCGAGTCGGCGCATTCGTCACAACCGGCGCGCCATTGCTCGCGATCGTTCCGCTGTCGGACGCCTATATCGTCGCCAACTTTCAGGAAAACCAGCTGACCCATATGCGACCCGGCAATACCGTGCGTATCAAGGTGGATACGTTCCCGGACGTCGTGATTCGAGGGCATGTCGATAGCCTCGCTCCCGCCACGGGCGTGAGCTTCGCGCCGATCGCGCCCGACAACGCAACGGGCAACTTCACCAAGGTCGTCCAGCGCGTGCCGGTCAAGATCACGATCGACCGCGGACAGCAGGCCGCGTCGGCATTGAGCGTGGGGCTGTCGGTCGAAGCGGATGTCGCCGTGAGCAGGCGCGCGGATGCGCCGGGTGCGGAGGCAGACAAGCAATGACCGCCAGCGAATTTTCGATCCGCACGCCGGCGCTGGCGGCGTTGCTGTGCTTCGCGCTCGTGGGCTGTGCCGTTGGCCCTGACTTCGAACGTCCGCAAACAACCACGCCTGCCGTGTTTGACCGCACTCAGTCGGCGCAGGCATCCAGTAAAGCAATCGAGTCCGAATTCAGCGCGCAGTGGTGGATGCTGTTCAACGATCCCATTCTGGACTCGCTGGAAAAACAGCTCTCCGATGCCAACCTCGACGTGGCGGCGGCCTCGGCACGCCTGCGGCAAAGCCGGGCCGGGCAACGCATTGCCGGCGCCGAAGAATACCCGCGGTTGAGCAGTGCCGCCTCGTATAACCGCGAGCGCGGAAGTCCGAACGGCATCCTGTCATTGCTTGGCGTTAGCCCAGCGGGAAGTCAGCCGCAATCGGCATCGGGCAGCGCGCCGGCCGGCGTCGCGGCACTGCCGGGACCCTCGGGCTCGCCGGCCTACGACCTTTACCAGGCCGGCGTCGATGCATCGTGGGAACTCGACATCTGGGGCCGGGCGCGACGCGGTGTCGAGGCCGCGACAGCGCTGACGGATGCCTCATACGAGGATCGCAACGCGATTCTATTGTCTGCGCGCGCGGAACTCGCGCGAGACTACGTTCAGTTGCGCGACGCACAGGCGCTGCTTCAGATCGCGAGACAGAACCTCGTCATCGCCCGCGACGCCACCAGGCTCACGCAAACGCGGGTACGCGAAGGCGTCACTACCGACCTGGACGTGGCCAACGCTTCCGCCCAGGCAGAGTTGATCGAAAGCCTCATTCCGACGCTCGAATCGCGTTCCGAGACCACGATCAACGCAATCGGCGTGCTGCTGGCCGAGGAGCCGGGCGCGCTGCGCGAGACGCTCGGCGAACCGCATGATGTTCCCGCACTCCCTGAACAGGTGCCCATCGGTATCCGCTCGGAACTGGTGCAGCGCAGACCCGACATCAGGAGAGCAGAGGCGCAATTACACGCGGCCACGGCGGCGATCGGAATGGCGAAGGCCGACTTCTATCCACGCATATCGCTGAATGGCAGCGCGGGGTTCCAAAGCCTTCAGCTCTCGAATCTCGCCAGTTGGGCGTCCGGTCAGTTCGTCGTGGGACCGTCGATCACGCTGCCGATCTTCGAAGGGGGACGCCTCAAGGGAACACTCCATTTGCGCGAGGCGCAACAGCAGGAAGCTGCGATCGTCTACAGGCGGACCGTACTTCAGGCATGGCGAGAGGTGGACGATGCGCTCGTCGTCTATGACGCTGAACAGCGGCGGCGCGATCGGCTGAAAGCGGTCGTTGGCTTGAACCAGCGCGCGCTCTCGATTGCGCGGCAGCGATACAAAGCGGGCGCGGTCGATTTTCTCGACGTGCTCAACGTGCAGAAACAGTTGCTCGACGCACAGAGCAATCTTGAGCAAAGCAAGGCTCACGCCGCGGCTAACCTCATCGCGCTATGCAAGGCACTCGGCGGCGGATGGGAGTCGACGTATGCCAGATAGCCGTGAACGAGTACTCAACTATCGGCAAGCTCTGTTGCCTCCTGGACGTTCACATATCTCTGGTATTCCGCTCGAGGCAAGCCTATAAATAATTTCCTGTTAGCCAACGCGTAACCCACGTGCTCTGCCAAGCCCGTTCAGAACCTGTTCACGAAATAAAGGTATTTCCATGAAAGCCAAACATCTTGTAGCGAGCGGCGCCGTGCTGCTCTGTAGCATGACCGGCATTGCGCATTCCCAACCAACTCAGGCCGTCGCCCCGCCAACCCCGTCTTCTGCACAGCAGCCTGTCGTGAACACTGCGCCGCAAACGGTTGACCAGTCGGTAGGCGGCGCATCCATGTACGGGACGCACGACAGCGGGCGCGGCAGGAATGGCAGCCTGTGCATCGTCGGGTTGTCCTGCGATATCTACAAAGGAAATTGACGGCACGTTGTATGCATGGCGACGACGCGCCCCCGCATACCTGCCGCGGGGGCAGCGTCCACTATTTCTTGCCGTGCTGCATTCGGGCAATGAGCGTCGCCTGTTCGACGAGTTGCGATATGGGTGCGATATGGGCGCTTCGATTTCTTCCCACGAGAACAATGATGGCAAAAGCTTATGACTCGCGAGTCAGCCGCCTTCGGGTCGACCGGGTACTGAATAGATCGCCTCCCGATTCAGTGTAGCAGACGAATTACAGGGCAACAGAGGAAGCTTTCAGCGCGAGTGCCGCCAGCGCTCGCTCTTCCCAATACGTCACCAAGCCGTCGCAGATTTTCTCGAAAGCAAACTGTCAGAAAGCGTTTTGACGTGCTCCTGATCGAACGCAAAAGTCGCTTCGCGAGCGAGGCGCTAAATGGCTAGACCGTGCCACGCGCTAAGTCACTTCAGTTCTCGCGCCAAGAAGGCTGACACTTTTTTAGCAGCGCGTTCTGCAAAAACTCCCCATTCCGCGTCACACAGGACATGCGCTACCTGGCTCGTGCGCCCTGCACCCCCTCACCCCTTCCGCCCTGCCCGCTGTTTCTTGGCGTAAATCAGCGCTCCCGTCTCAACCGGCACGAAGGGCGCCTGAAAATGATCGATCAGAAAATCAATGAACGCTCTGGCGCGTGCGGTCTGGTTTCGGTGACTTGGGTAGTACACGAACAAATCGGCTGAAGGCAGTGGCGTATCCGGCAACACCAGTCTCAATCGGCCGCTCTGGACGTACTTCGCCAGGTCCCATTCGGATCGAATCAGGATTCCGTGACCGTCGAGTGCCCAACGCAATACGATGTCGCCGTCATTGCTCGAGAGCGCCCCTTTGACTTTGAGCGCTTCGAGGTGATCATCCTGTATGTATCTCCAAACGCCGTAAGCATCGTCATTCTGGCGATGAATGATGCACCGGTGGTGAACCAGATCTTCGACGCGCTCCGGCGTCCCAAAACGCTCGAGGTACCTGGAAGAGGCGCAAAGAAAACGCCGGTTGCTCATGATGCGCCGCGCGCTTAGGCGGCTATCGGGGAGTTCGCCAAAACGGATCGCCATATCGAACCCATCGGCAACCAGATCGATGGGGCGGTCGGTCACTTCAAACTGGATCTCGACCTTGGGAAATCGCTTTGCGAAATCAGACACCAGCGGCGCGATGGTTGTGCGTCCGAATCCCAGCGTCGCATTGATACGCAGAAGACCGTGAGGATCAGTACGAGTCCCTGATATCTCCTCCTCCATCTGCCGGACCTGTTCGACGATGTGCGTTGCGTAGCGCAGGTAAGTCTCGCCTTCGGGCGTCAGGCTGACATTCCGGGTTGTTCTGTTGACCAGCCTGACCCCTAGTCTCTGCTCGATCAACCCCAGGCGCTTAGTGGCTGCCGGCGGCGTGAGATCGAGCGCGCGGGCCGCACCGGACAGGCTCTTGAGCCTCGCGAGGAGGATAAAAAAATTGAAGTCGGAAGCGATGTCGGTTGCCATTGCCGTTATTCACCCACGGTAAAAAATGAAATGAATTGAGGCGAAGTATAGCCCCTGCTTTCGCGGATAAGCTACGTTCCATTGCAGCCCCATGCAATGCAATACATGCTCAGAACTCAGGAGACACCGTCATGAGAATCGTTGAAATCCGCGAAAAGACCGTTCCGATCAGTTCTCCGATCCGCAATGCCTACATTGACTTCAGCAAGATGACGCTGAGTCTCGTCGCCGTGGTGACAGATGTCATCCGGGACGGAAAGCCGGTGGTGGGTTACGGTTTCAATTCCAACGGCCGCTATGGCCAGGGCAAGCTCATGCGCGAGCGCTTCATGCCGCGCATTCTGGAAGCCGATTCCGCCAGCCTCGTCAATGACGCAGGTGACAACCTCGATCCCCACAAGATCTGGGCAACCATGTTCACCAACGAAAAGCCCGGCGGCCACGGCGAGCGCTCGGTGGCGATCGGCACGATCGACATGGCGATCTGGGACGCGGTAGCGAAGATCGAAGGCAAACCGCTGTTCCAAGTGCTGGCCGACCGTTATGGCAATGGTCAGCCCAATCGCAAGATCTTCGTGTATGCGGCCGGCGGTTACTACTATCCGGGCCAGGACCACGAAAAGCTCAAGGACGAAATGCGCAGCTACATCGACCGGGGCTATACGGTCGTGAAGAAGAAGATCGGTGGCGCTTCGCTCGACGAAGATCTGCGCCGCATCGACTCGATTCTGAGCGTGCTGCAGGACGGCCAGAAACTCGCCGTCGACGCCAACGGGCGCTTCGACCTCGACACCGCGATTCAGTACGCGAAGGCGCTGTCGCAGTACGACCTGTTCTGGTACGAAGAACCGGGCGATCCGCTCGACTTCGAACTGCAGGCGACGCTGCGTAACTACTACGACAAGCCGATGGCAACGGGCGAGGATCTGTTCTCGATGCAGGATGCGCGCAATCTGATCCGTTATGGCGGCATGCGTCCCGACCGTGACTGGCTGCAGTTCGATTGCGCGCTGAGCTATGGCCTCGTCGAGTACCTGCGCACGCTCGACATGCTGCATCAGCACGGCTGGTCGCCGAGCCGATGCATTCCACACGGTGGTCACCAGATGTCGCTGAACATCGCGGCGGGCCTTGGTCTGGGCGGCAATGAATCATATCCCGACCTGTTCCAGCCGTATGGCGGCTTCCCCGATGGCGTGAAGGTGGACGGCGGCTACATCACGATGCCCGATCTGCCCGGCATCGGTTTTGAAGGCAAGACGGATCTTTACGCCGAGATGCAAAAGCTCTCTGCATAAGCCGTCAAGCGGCGAACGCCGACAAAAGCGTCGGTGGAGCGTTCAGAAAAATACATCAACGGAACGCAGGCGAAATAAGGTCGTGGTTGCCGCAGCGGTAGATCCCGCTGCGCTGCTCGACCTGACTTCATCAAAAGATGCCACGCATAGATAGGAGACAGTCATGCGGGTTTCAAAGATCGGAAAGTCCCTTTCCAGGCTCTATGTACAGGTTCTGATTGGCATTGTCGCTGGCGTGCTGGTCGGCCACTTCTACCCTGACATCGGTTCTCAACTCAAACCACTCGGCGATCTGTTCATCAAACTGATCCGGATGCTGCTCGCTCCGATCATTTTCGCCTCCGTCGTGGTCGGTATTGCCCGCATGAACGATCTTCACGAGGCTGGGCGGGTCGGCGTCAAGGCAGTCGTGTACTTCGAAATTGCCTCGACCATTGCGCTTGTTGTCGGCCTTATCGTCGTGAATGTCATCAAGCCAGGCAGCGGTATGAACATCGACCCGGCTCATATCGACAGTTCCGCCATCGCCACCTATAGTCACGCGGCACAGCAGCACGGCATGCTTGAATTCTTCATGAACATCGTTCCCAACAGTATCGTTGGGGCGTTCGCGAATGGAGAGATCCTGCCGATTATCTTCTTCTCGCTGCTGCTCGCAGTATCCCTCGCGAAGCTCGGTCCCCGCACCGCGCCGTTCGTCGACATGCTCGACATGTTTCTTCAGGGCATGTTCGGGGTCGTGCGAATCGTGATGTACGTCGCGCCTATCGGTGCGTTTGGCGGCATGGCATTCACCATTGCGAAGTACGGGATCGGCACGCTGGCATCGTTTGGTCAGTTGATGCTGTGTCTTTACCTGACCTCGATCTTCTTCGTGGTCATCGTGCTCGGCCTCGTCATGCGCCTGAGTGGGCTGTCGTTGTGGAAGTATCTCCGCTACATCAAGGACGAGATTTTCATTACGCTCGGTACGGCTTCGACCGAAGCGGTTCTCCCGCAGATGCTCATCAAGATGGAGAAGCTTGGCTGCTCACGCCCCGTCGTCGGCATGGTGTTGCCGACAGGCTACACGTTTAACGCCGATGGCACGGCAATCTATCTGACGATGGCTTCGATGTTCATCGCACAAGCGATGAATATCCATCTAACGATCTGGGATCAGTTGCTATTGCTTGGCGTGTTGCTGCTGACTTCGAAAGGGTCGGCTGGCGTGGCCGGAGCGGGATTCGTGGCACTGGCGGCCACGCTCGCGACGATGCACAAGATTCCGGTGTCCGGGCTGGTGCTGCTGCTGGGCGTGGACCGTTTTCTCAATGAGGCGCGTGCGGTCACCAATCTGATCGGCAACGGAGTAGCGACCATTGTGGTTGCTCGTTGGGAGGGTGCGCTCGACATGAATCAAGCCCGTGCGATGCTCGACCGTTCTGACACGAGCCTCGAGGCCCTATCGTCCATCGACGACGCATCGGCGGGCCTCACGCACCCGAACGAGACCATTATCCGGCCTCACACTCACTGAGTTGCCCCGAAGCTCGCAGGTGTCGTGTACAAAGGCTGGCTTGATTGATGGCTCCGACGCAGCGCGAGAAAGGTCGTGTACTTTCTCACTGGCTTATCCCAAATTGTCATACTATATGAGGCGCCAGCATCGGTTCGACCGCGGAGTTGCGAACGAGTGCTGGTGCGACAGGATTCCAGTCTTTCCACTCGGGCGAATATCCAGGTCGTCCATTGACCCGGAATTTCGCCCTTTGTTACGGGAGCCAAGAAAATGCAAACCCTTATGAAAGCATTCGTTCGTGACGAACGTGGCGTGAGCGCCATGGAATACGCCGTTCTGGCCGGCATCGTGGTGCTCGCGCTGGGCGCCATGGCGGTCGCCTTCAATGACAACGCCAGTGCGATGTTCGCCAACCTTTTCACGCAAGCCACGACCGCCCAGGGCAAGGCGTAATGCATTGGACGCGCCGCGTCGGCTTTCGCTTCCTTCAGCACGCACAACACGACCGGCTTACCCTTCTCCAGCAGATAGACGATCTGTACGAGCGGCTTGTCATGGAAGCCCGGTCGCTGCACCCGTTTGAACGTGAAACCCTGGCTGCGCGGCATCCGCGGGGCCAACCGCCTCCGCGCACGCACCCGCGAGGTGCTGGCGGATCAGTGCCTCGACATTCCGGCGCACCAGTAAATCAGAATCGATGTCTGAGGCCCACGTTGACACGCGTTTGCGACGCCTTGCCGGCATCGATGTCGGTTGCGCCGATCACCGCCTGAGCGTCCCCTGCGCCGTTTTGTCCCGACGCGTGCGCGTAGCTGACGATCGTATAGATATCGGTCCGTTTGCTGAGCAGATAATCGGCACCGACGCTCACCTGGTGATAGCGCGCCCCCGAATCGCCAGATGACTTCAGGAAGTTATACGCCGCCTCTGCCAGCCACGAGGGGGTCACCTTCCACACGGCAAACGCCGAGGTATTCCGGTAAATTTCGGTGCGCGAGAAACTCGACGCCCCGTCAGCCGAATAACGCGAGTCGCTGTAGTACGCGCCCACCGTGAACGCAGAGAACACGTATTGCGTCGCGACACGCCACACGTCGATTGCTTTCGCGGAGGCGTAGGCCGCGTTGACCGAACTGTTGAACAGCGTATCCGATGACGCGGTCCCGCGCGTCGACAACGTCGCATTGCCCCGATCCATGTGCAGATAGCCGCCCGCAAGCGTAAAGCCGCCCTGCCCGTAATTGAGCGCCGCGCTGTATGTCTGGCCCGACACGACGCTGCCCGCGACGCCGCCGAATCCGTACATCATTTCGCCGCTCAAACCGAACCACTTGGGACTCGCCCACTTCAACGCGTTGTTGAAGCGCGCGCTACTGTCGGCGTTGTCGACGTCGCCTGGCGACGTGAAGGTCTGTCCGAGATAGTTGTCGCCCTGCGCCGGCTGAACGAGGTCCGTCAGCGGATCGTAGATGCGGCCCATCGTGAGCGTGCCGGCCGTCGCGCTCTTCAGGCCGACATAACTCTGGCGGCCGAACAGCCGGCCACCCTGGTTCATCTTGCCGGTATTGAGGTTGACCCCGTTCTCAAGCTGGAAGATCGCGGACAGTCCGCCGCCGAGCGGCTCGACGCCCTTGAGCCCCCAGCGCGACCCCGACAGACTGCCGCTGATGAGACCGACCTGTGTCGACTTGCCGCCGCTGTTGTGCGTATAGACAAAGCCGTTATCGACGATGCCATACAACGTCACCGAACTTTGTGCCGATGCCGGAATGGCAAACCCGAGGGTCGCGACGATCAACGCCCCGTTGATAGCGGTGCTTGCAGCGCGCGTTCTGTTCATCATGAACGTCCAGTGAAGAAAAGTGATGATGCGGTCCGCGCACGAGACGCGCAGACCGGCCTGCCACGCAATGTGGCGAGTCGAGCGGAAGATGTCTGTGAGATTTGGGGCAACGCTAGCCGCGTTGAACACGCAGCCGGCACTTCATCCCCAACGGATGCTCAAAGGTATTTCAGCCACCAGATATCCTTGCGACGCTGCTTGAGTTTCGCAAACCAGCGCACGGGCGGATACAGCGCGACCGCGAGGATCGCCCACCACAGCCAGATGCCCGCGAGGCCGTCGAAGCCGTAGTACTGCCCCTGGTTCGCCCCCCACACATGCACCGCAATCAGGTAGAGCGCCTTCAATACGTACAGGTGAAGCAGATAGAAAAACATCGGTGCGCCACCGAGTACAGCCAGCATGCTCGCGATGCGCTGGTCCTGAATCTTCTCGAAGCAGGCCAGCAAGATCAGGCCGAGCCCCAGCGTCGGCAGCAGAAACATCAGCGACGGCGGGTACTTCCTCGCGCTCATGAAGCTCATGAACGTGTGCAGCCCGTCGCCCGCCTGCACCCACGGCTTTTCGCCGTAGAAGTTCAGATAGCGGATCACGACAAAAGCGACCAGCACGCCAGCGCCCACCTTCAGCAGTCGCGACATGCGTTCGGCCGGGTCGACCTGTTTGGCGAACCACGGTCCGATCGCATAGCCGAGAAGGATTACGCCGATCCACGGCAAAATCGGATACGTGGTGCGTGCCCGCGTGATGCCGCCCAGGTCGATGAACACGCGCTGATGCAGGATCGACCACGGCACGAACAGCGGCGAATCGGGCCCGAGCGTGATTCCGTCGAGCAGGTTGTGTCCCGCGATGATCGCCACACCGAGCGCGATCTGCCACTTGCGCGGCAAGTGCAGCAGAACCGACAGCGCGATCATGCACAGACCGATGCACCAGATCACCTGCAGCCACAGCGTCTTGGGCGGAAATTCCGCGGTCCACGCGAAGCACACGAAGGTCAGTTCGAGAAACACGAGGAATATGCCGCGCTTGAACAGGAACGTGGAGGTTTCCTTCGGCGTATGCGACTGCCCATACAGGTACGCCGACAGACCGGTCAGAAAGATAAACACCGGCGCGCAAATCTCACTCACCATCCGCGTGAAAAACAACTCCGGCGCTAGCGTGAAGGCATCCATCGGATCCGTTACCTGACGATGCAGAAAAAATGTCTCGCGTACATGATCGACGAGCATGCACAACATCACGAAACCGCGCAGTGCGTCGATGGCGATCATCCGCGTGCGTGACTGCACTGCCGGCGTCGCGACGGACTGTGCGGCGGTAGCCGCGGGGCTGGATAAACCCGAAGAGATAGTCATTTGATCACCCTTGTCAAAGAGAGGGCATAGCGTTCAGGAAAGTGTCGGGCGCTTGCGGCCCGCCACCCGTTCAATGCCCGTCAGGGCGAAAGAGCTTTTCGTAGAAACCGCTGGTCTTCACCTTGATCGTCACGGTCTGATCTCCGCGATTGCGCCAGTACCAGCCATGCGTGCCGTCGAACGGCGCGGTGAACGAGCCTTGCGCCGAGCTCTGATCGACATCTTTCCAGTAGCTGGTGAAGGCCTTGCCGGCATGCGGCCGTTCACCGTGCATATCGACGTTGACCGGCCCGCCCGTCGCGGCCCACTGGAAGATGTAGTGGTCACCTTTCTTCATCTGCGCCTTGATCTCGGCGCCCGCGTTTGGCGGCAGGACCAGTTCCATTTCATCGCTGCGATACGCCGTCGCCTGCGAAATCGACTGGCGGTTCGGCACCGGCAGATCGCCCGCTGTTTGCGCCGGTGCAAGCGCCGGCATCGAATCGGCCGGCGGATTTTTCGCGCCCATCTTCGTCAAGCCGAGCGCACCGCCAATTCCGGTAATGTCGATACCGCGTTCAGCGGGCAGGACAAATAGCGCGAGGATCACGAGCGCCGCGACCGCGGCGCCGGATGTCGCCTTCATCAAGCTTTGATTCGATACTTCGTATGTGCTCATGTCATGCCACCGTGGGAAAGAAATAGCCGGAGAGCTGAAAGCCGACGAGTACGAAGCCCGCGCTCATCAACACCGCGTTGGCGAGCAATGCGTGGCGCTGAAATCCCGGCGAACGGCGCCAGTACGTCATCGCGATCAGGATCATGCTGAGCGCGATCAACTGACCGATCTCGACACCGACGTTGAACGCGATGATGTTCGGCACCATGCCGTCGCGCGAGAGGGTCATTTCCTGGAGTTTCGTCGCGAGCCCGAAGCCGTGAAAGAAGCCGAAGATCAGCACGGCGAGACGCGGATTCGGTTCAAAGCCGAGCACCTTTCTGAACGCGCCGAGGTTATCGAGCGCCTTGTAGACCACCGACAACCCGATCACCGCATCGATCAGATACGGGTTCGCATGCACGTTGGCGATGACGCCGAACAGCAGGGTCGTGCTGTGTCCGACGGCGAACAACGTCACATAGCGTCCAACGTCCTTGAGCCGGTACAGAAAGAAAATCACGCCGAACAGAAACAGCAGATGGTCGTAGCCCGTGACCATATGTTTCGCGCCGAGGTAGATATACGGAATCAGATTGATGCCCGCGCTTCCCTCGATGAACGACTTGTCGTCGTCCGAGACGCCGTGTGCGTAGGCGAGCGCCATGGTGCCGGCAAGCAGCACCAGCATCAGCGGGCTGCCGTATGCGAGCCGCGCCAACCACGCGCGGCAGAGCTTGCAGATGCGATTCATCCGCTGTTCCTTTGTGAACGAAGTTGAAGAAAGACGAGCATCGCCGAGCGCCGATCGATCGCCCGCGGAACGTTCCCGGCTTCACTGCACCTTGAACCGCGCGCTCACCTTGGTCGTACCGTCGGCCATCGTCAGCAACGCGGTGACGCGCGACCCAGGCGGCACCTCGACATCCTGCGAGCGAAGCTGATTGCCGGAGACAGCGGCGATCGGTGTTTCCTTCTTCGCGCCGCTGGCGGATGTGACGGTCAGCACGCCCTTGATGTTGCGGGCGTCGACCGGGGCGTCATCGTCGGTGACGAACAGTTCGACGGTGCGGTTCTTCGCGACCATTTCGACGGCGACGAGGCCGGCGTCGTCCATGATTCCGCCGTGCTGCGGCAAAGGAACGCCGTGCGCGACGGCCTGATTGATCGTGAACGCAGCGGTGGTGACGGCCAGGATGCGGGCGAGGTAGTTCATCGATGCTCCTTGTCGGATATCGGTTGGATTGGGCGTTGCGGTGTTTGCGCGGCTGAAAGCGCCGCGAGCGATGCGGAGGCTGCGCGCCGAACGCTATTTCTTCGCGTTCAGTCGGGCGATCTCCGACGCGGGAAGCGTCGACGGCGCGCGCTTCATCGGCTCGGCGCCGGTCGGCTGATAGAAAGAGAGCGTCGAACTGAAGCCGCGGACCGCGTATTTTTCGGTGACGCCTTCGGTGTTGACTCGCTCGCCAGGTGTACGGTCGCGGTACTCGATGCCGAGTACGTACGTGCCTTTCCACGGCAACGCGAACGACACCTTGCCTTCCCCGTCCGTGGTGCCGAGATAGTCCCAGCCACCCCATGACGACAGCGTGACCGGCTTGTTCGTCAGCGGCTCCTTCTGATAGAAGACCTGGAACTGCGCGACATTGCCCTTGACCACGCCCGTCGGCACGATATCGAGTTCGAGTTCCGGCTGGCGCGCGCTGAAATCGCCCACCCAGCGCGTAGCCGGGGTCCAGTAGCTATCGACCGTCGCGCCGTCGTCGTGAACCTTGAAGATCGGATACTTATGGTCCACCGCGACGAAGGAGTCTCCTTTAGCCGGCTTCTGCGCTACCGAAAAGCTCGCGCGTTGCAGTTTCATATCCAGCGGCTTCGCGCCGGAGTCCGAAATCGACTGGCCGGCGAGCGCCTTGAAGCGGTCCATGCCTCCGGGCGTGACTTCCAGCATGTTCCTGTCGAACTCGCCGTAGTAGAACGTCATTGTCCTGTTAGGCGACTGCTCGAACCAGATCTGATGGGCGCTTGCACTCGCGGTGCACAGCATCGACGCAGTAACGAAAGCAAGAGTAGAGACGGCCAGCTTCATTGAAGATTCTCCGTTGTTGGATGGTGTGAAGAACGCTCGAACCATCCGGGCGACCTTCGTTACGCCAGTCTGCAATTACGCCATGCAACCGATGGCGCGATCCGTTTGATGAGGTGTGTCGTTCCTTTCAACTAACCGCTATTAAAACGACAGATGAATTACAGCACCTGCATTTTTCGGATGATTTCGAAACGCCCCGCGTCGATGCGTGGATATGTTGTTTTGGACGTCCTGATTAGCGCAATATGCTGTTGCACACGTTTTGCGCGTGTCTTTCCCTGATATGGAACAGCAGTGCTCGGCACGTGTGCACAGAGCGCACGTGAAGATAAATAAAAGACCTTGGCGGGTGCTGCGTCGCGGTTGCCGGCGTTGCCGCACAGCGGATGGAGAAAACGAAAGGATCGTCCTAGCGGGAGCTAATACGTGATGCGAGAGTAACGGGAAGTACGTCCGCTCGCGCGCTAGATGAACTGGATCGTTACGGCGGCGAGCAGCATATACCGGCCCGCTTTCGCGATCAGCACCAGCAGAAGGAAACGTAGAAACGGCTCACGCATCACGCCGGCGAGCACCGTCAGAGGATCACCAATAACCGGTGCCCAACTGAGTAGCAACGACCAATGCCCAAAGCGCTGGTACGCACGCTGCGCGCGCCTGAGTTTGTCGTCGGAGAGAGGGAACCAACGTTTGTGACGCCACCGCTCGATGTATCGACCGAGCAGCCAGTTGACCGCCGAGCCGAGCACGTTTCCAGTGGTGGCCACCAGCAGCAGCGCCCAGACCGGATACTTCGCGCTCAGGAGCAGCGCAACCAGCACCGCCTCCGATTGCAGAGGCAATAACGTTGCCGCGCCGAAGGCGGCCAGAAAGAGGCCGCTGTATGCGGATATCGCCCACATGCCGATGCCGAGCATCGGCTTAACCGTGCGCGGCGAACGCGCCGGGCACTACCATCCTCGAGTGCCCAGGTTCGAAGCCATGCGGCGCCGCGGGAAGGATCGCGCCACGAATAAACAGCCACGTTCTCGACGCGCCTTGTCGTACAAAGGAAGAAAAATCAGTCATTGATTGTTTTACAGGTACCTGGTAATGGCTTTGAGTTCGTTGATCGCATTGGCCGGTGACTGTTTTCCCTTACCGGTCGCCTGCTCAGCTTCTCCACCTATCAATCCAACCTATCAATTGTGGTAGGTGACACCGCTGGTCGAACGAGTAAAGATCCACGATAGACCGCGCTCCTATCCGATGCCGCAGTCGTGCCGCCTCAGTCCAACAATGATGCAATGGTGGAGATTCCTCGTGACCAAAATCGTCAACCCAAAGATGACCGCGGCAAATGAGCCCGAGCCGCAAAAGCCAGGCGACGCCCCTCTTCCTGACTCGTTGGACCGGATACCGCCCTGGTCTACCAATACCGAACTTCCCGCCGTCGAGAACGCGGCCGATTCCGCGAATCCCGTTCAGCCAGGCGACGCCGCGGTCGACGATCCTCCCGAATACTCCGCTTCCGATCCCGATGCGCTCGGGCAGGCCAACGCGTCCACGTCGCCTCAAACTCAAACGCAGAATGATCGAGGCCAGCTTAAATGGTAATGAGCGGGTAATGAGCGCCGTAGTGGAGAATCAACGCTACGCCGCACGTTCTGAAGCGTGATACGCGCGTGCGAATGACGGGTCTCACCGCACGCGCACCTCACCTCACCACAATCTGCCCTGATAGATTTGAAGAATGTCCCGTATGTCGTTTCCGGTCAAAGATCTGAACGACTTCATCCGCTCCGGCGATTGCGTGGAATCGCCCGAGCCGCCGAGCCGTTCGAGCCTGACGATTGCCGCCTGAGCATCGCCCTCTTCGAGCAGCACGGCAATCGACAGCAACTCGCCCAGCACGCCGCCTCCGTTCAGAAGCGCATTGCGGATGACATCGGAAACCGGCAACTCATTCACGAAAACCGGCAATTCCATCCGACACGCAACGTGCAGTAACGACAGCACGCCGGTGAGATAGGCGGTGGCCGCCAGCGAACCCGGAACCTCCACCAGCGTGTCGATCGCCTTTTCCATGAAACGCGCGCGCCGCTGTGCGAGCAGCGCAAGCGGGTCTTCCTCGACCGGAAGCCCGGCCGCGTTGGCATAGAGCAGCAATCCGCACCAGTGCATGAGCCTGCGGCTGCCGGCTATCGACAATGCCTGCTTCAACGATGAAATACGCTCGGTCTTGCCGTTCGGCTGTTTGCTGCTGTTGGCAAGCCGCAATAGCTGCGTGATGAGCATGGGAGCGCCCTTTAGCGCGCGCGCGATACTCCCCAGAGGCGCATCGTTGCCGACCAGTTCGAACACGTGAAGGATGGCCTTCACCGGCGGCATCGAGCGCTTGCCGCTGACTAGCTGCGGCTTCGCAAAATAATAGCCTTGCAGCAGATCACAACCGAGTTGAAGGGCCAGCTCCGCGTCCTCCGCGCGCTCCACCTTCTCCGCCAGCACGACCTTGCCCGCACGTTTGAACTGGCCGATCAGTTCCGGCAACGCGTCGCGCTGCACGAACGGCCAGTCGATCTTGACGATGTCGACGGAGGGCAGAAAGCGGCGGATATCGTCGGTCATGCTCGTGACGTCGTCGAGAGCGAGTTGGAAGCCCGCGCCTCGCAATTCGTTGCAGCGTCGCGAGAGCGCCGGCGTCAGTTCGACCGACTCGAGGATTTCCAGAACGAAACGCGACGCCGGCAGCACATCGGGGTAGTCGGAGAACAGAAAGTCGTGCGGACAGTTCAGAAAGGCGGCCTTGTTGCCGACCAGCCGTTCGAGACCGATCGCGCCCACCGCGTGCTCGACCACCGCGGTCGTGCTGCGCAGTTCGTCCTCGATCCGCACGGACGCGGTGGGTCCATCCCTGAACAGAAGCTCGTAGGCGACCACGCGCCCGGAGCGGTCCATGACCGGCTGTCGCGCCACGAACACAGCCGTATCGCCAGGTGTTACGGCATCTAGTGGCACTGTTGTCACGATTGGCTCCCCGTTGAATCCTGTAGTGGATATGTCGACGCTGCTGCCCCGCCCTCGCCTGCTGCGCGCGAGATGGCGCGCCGGCCCGGCGCACAGTCTGCCTTAATTCGTCGTAGGAGTGATTATGCCGAAGTATCGTCCGCGTCTACGCGTCTACGTGTTCCGGGAAGGTGAGCGATCGGCTTTCGATCTGCGCAAACGTCCGCGTCCGCGTCAGCCTCGCCGCGAGACGCCCGCGCCTCGCCGCCTCGCCACCTCCGCCAGGTATCCGCCTTGCTGCGTCCACGCAATGACGCCGCAACTTTGTGTTCGATCCAGGACATCCGCCGGGCGCGTCATGAACGGCGTGCCGTCGCCGCCAGTCGACGCCGGCAACGGCGCCGGACGAGTCCGCCGGCGCGCACCGCATGCGTGCATCCGGGCGCATGCCGGTGCTGTGGATCATCACGCAATTCGGAGGCAACCACGATGATGCTCACCGACGAGGAAATCGCCCGGCTTCAAGCCGTCGCGCCGTTTCTGCGCAGCGAGGCCGCCGAGGCACTCAAATCCAGCGGACGGCATGAAGTGACGCTCGAACTGGAAGCGCATCTGCAACCCGGCTTGCGCATCCGCGCGCCGCAAACCGCCCAAACGCCACGGTCCGCCCGCGACCGCGACGCCGCCCCGCCCTATCCGCTGGACCTGTTTGTGGGTTTGCCGCTGAACGAACTGCGCGCGCTCGCCAACGGCGGCGACGCGGCGCGCGAGCGCGGCGTCGCCCATTTCGGCGCGACGTTTTTACCTCGGCTTGTAAGCGCGATCCAGACGATGACGCCGGATGAGATCGATCTGACGGCCGGTGTGCAAAGCAAACCCGGCACGCTGTCCGTGATGCTGGACGACGAACAGTAACCCGGAGAGCGGCCGAACTCACCGCGCGCGGGCTTCAGGTTTCGGGATTCAAGCTTCGGGATTCGCGAGATCCGCCGCGACGATCTCCGCGCCTTTTGCCCTGGCGCTATCGCGTGCTTCGCCGGCGGTGTCGAACGGGCCGATCGGCGGCGCGCCGTCGAACGGGAAGATGAGGCGGTCGTCGATCATCCGCACGACTTTCAGGTCGCCCATGAACGCACCGCTCGGCGTGCGCCGGTAGGTCGCGTAGATCTGGTAATCGCTGGCTTGCACGGGCACGTCGATTCCCACCGACGACTCGCCGGCATTCTTGCGGAAGCTGAATTTTCTTCTTACCACCACTCCCCCTGTTTCGCTATGAATAACGCGATGTGTCGCGCATGCCAAAGCCGGTTCCATGCGACTAGCCGCAAAGCCACGCGGCAGGCGCATGCACGCTGCTGTCTCGCCAGCAACACAGCAAGGGGTATTCCAGAGAAATGGGCGGTGAATGGACGATGATTTCTTGCAAGCCCACGCGCGAGTCGCGAAAGCGAATTGCAAGGATCGCAAGACGGCAAAGCGCGGGGGCGGCCCCCTCGATAGGGAAGCCGCCCCCGCGCAAAAGCGATGAATATCGCCTAGAACGCGTGCTTCATGCCGATCCGCACGTCGGACTGCGTGTTCGACGTGGACGGCGCGAAGCTATAGCCGATCACGGCGTTCACGCCATCGGACGCGCGCAGATAGTCGCCGGAAATATATACGTCCGTGCGTTTGGACAACAGGTAATGCAGGCCCAGCGATCCCTGATTCCAGTGATTGCCTTCAAAGCGCGTGTGCTGATAGCCGCCGTACAACGCGAGCGCCGGCGTGAAGTTGTACGATGCGCCGCCCTCATAAACCTGCATATGCGAGGTCTGACCCAGGCCCTTGATGGTCGTATACGTGAAGTCGCCGGTCAGCATCAGCTTGCCGATCGTATAGGCGGCGCCAATGCCGAACGCGCCTTGCTTATCGACCGGAAAGGATGACGAGCTATACAGATCCGTCACCGCGCCGGTTGCCGGATCGACGGAAACAGTCGGCCGGCCGAGGAAACTGCGCGTGCCGATCATCGCATACGGATCGAACGCATAGATGCCGTACGGGTTGTTCAACTGCGTATAAGCGGTGCCGATGTTGAACGCGCCGTGCTCGTAACGTGCGCCCACGCTCCACGCGCTTTTCTGATGGAAGTCGCCCGCCGTATTGCCGAACGAATACATGCCGCCGAAACTGAAGCCCGAGAAATCGCTCGACAGGAACTTGACCGAATTCGGCAGACGGTCGCCGTTCATGCGGTCGAAGTCGCCCTGGTGGATCGCGTAGCCGCTCGCCCATGCGGAGATGTTGTACAGATAGACGAACTCCTCGGTCATGTCGAGCTGATTGCCGAACGACAGCGTGCCCCACGAGTTCTTCAGGCCGACATAAGCCTGGCGTCCGAATTCGGCGCCGCCGAATCCAAGCTGGCCGTTGCCCAGGTGAAAGCCCGATTCGAGCACGAACACGGCTTGCAAGCCGCCGCCGAGATCTTCCACGCCCTTGAAGCCGATCCGGTTGCCGTACGAAATGCCGTCATCGAATTTGAACTGGTGGGCGCCGCCTGCGTTGTTCACGTAAGTGATGCCGGCGTCCAGAATGCCGTACAGCGTGACGCTGCTTTGCGCATGAACAGCCGTGGGCGCGAATGCGGCGCTGGCCGCGAGAGCGAGTCCCGAAAGACTGGCGGCATTTCTCTTCTTCATCTAGATTCTCCCCTGCTCTTTGCCTGCGTATTTCGTTGGATGAAGCGATTCTTGCCGGGCGTTGTATTCGACGCGCGGCGTTTCTCGCATGAGGGCAGTTCGAAACCGGCTGGGACTGACTGAAACGGAGTGGAGCTGGCGTCGAGGCAGTCAATCCGCATGGCTTGCCTGCCTCGACGGGTCAAGAATACGAGTCCAGATTTATGGCGAATCAACCGCATGCGACATGAATCTGTCGCCTGGCGACCTTGCCGCCACGAATGCCGCTTTATTTCACGCCGAGGGCGGTTTGCACCGCTTGCAAGCCATTCGCGCCGCTGGCCGTGTTAACTCCGTCGAGCCACGACTTCAACAATTCCGGGTGACGCTTGAGCGCTTCGGTGGCCGCGACGTCGACGCCTGTTTTCTTTTCCAGTACTTCGGTGATCACGCCGTTTTCCAGATCGACATTGAACGTAAGCTGTTTGAAAAGGCGCCCCACATTCGGGCATTGCGCGGCATAACCGCTGCGCACCACCGTATTGACCGTGGCGCCGCCGTAATTCGGCCCGAAGTACTTGTCGCCGCCATCGAGATAGGTCAGCTTGAACTTCGTGTTCATCAGATGCGGCTCCCAGGCGAGGAACACGATCCACTTCTTCTCGCGCACCGCGCGCTCCACCTGCGTGAGCATGCCGGTCTCGCTCGATTCGACGACCTTCCAGTTGCCGAGGCCGAACGCCTTGTCGTCGACCATCTTCTTGATGTTCTGGTTGGCCGGCGCGCCCGGTTCGATGCCATAGATCTTATTGTCGAACTTGTCGGCGTTCTTCGCGAGGTCCGCGAACGAGTGGACGCCGGCGGCCGCCACGTAATCGGGCACCGCGAGCGTGAACTTTGCGTTCGTGAGATTCGGATGCACGACCTCGATCGATTTCTCTTCCTCGAACGGCTTGACGACCGGCGCTTGCGCCGGCATCCAGTTGCCGAGGAACACGTCGATCTGTCCTTTCTTCAAGCCCTGATAGGTGATCGGCACCGACAGGTTCGCCACCTTCTGCGTGTAGCCGAGCGCCTTCAGTACAACGCCGGTCATCGCATTGGTCGCGTCGATGTCGGTCCAGCCCGGCCCCGCCATGTTGACCTGCGTGCACGACTGCGGCTCCGCGGCCGAAGCAAGAGTGGCCGCGGCGCAGAAGAGCGCGGCGCCGGATACGGCCTGTTTCAAGAGCTTTTTCATCATGTCGGCTTCCTGTAGGTGGGGTGAATCATGAGCGGGACATCGAGCGGAACACCGGGCGGCAAACTAGTGCGCGACGGCGGGAAAGCGCGCCATCGCTTCCAGCGTATCGAGATCGATGTGGTTGCGCATGTAGCGCTGGCTCGCATCCACCAGCGGCTGCCAGTCCCACGACGCAACCGTGCCCTGCGTCGTGGCCGCGAAATGAAAGTGACGGCGGCGCTGGCTTTTCAGAACCTCCTCGTGCAACGCGGCGAGATCCCAGCGTCGCGCGATCTCCTCGCGCAGCGCCGCCACTAGCAGCGCGTATTCGGCGCGCGCGGCAAGGTTCTCGCGCTCGAACGGGTCCGCCGCGACGTCGTATAGCTGATCGGGATCGGCCGGCGTGTGGATGAACTTGAAATGCCCGCGCCGCAGCATCACGATCGGCGCTATCGCGCCTTCGGCCAGATATTCGCCGATCGCCTCGTCGTGCCCGCCACCGGCGCCGCGCAGATGCGGCATGAGGCTTTGTCCGTCGAGCGAATCCGGCCACACGGCGGGCAACTCGCCACGCGCCAATTCGACGAGCGTGGGCAACAGATCGAGATGCGATACCGACGCCTTCACGCGATGCGCGTCGAACTGCTGCGGCGCATGCACGATCAGCGGCACCCGGCAGCCGCCTTCGAAGAACGTCATCTTGTACCAGAGGCCGCGCTCGCCGAGCATCTCGCCGTGGTCCGATGTCACGACGATCACCGTGTCCTGGGCGAGGCCCGCCTGTTCGAGCGCATCGAGGATCGCGCCGAACTGATCGTCGACATAGGAAATCGCGCCGTAATAAGCGCGGCGCGCATTGCGGATCTGCTGGTCGGTCGGCGGCGTGCGGTCGGTTTGAGAGACGTGCCGCAAGCGCTTCGAATGCGGATCGGCTTCGTCGAACGAATCGCGATACGCGGGCATGTCGATGCATTCGTCGGGGTACATGTCCCAGTACTTTTGCGGAATCGCGTACGGGTCGTGCGGGTGCGTGAGCGAGGCGACCAGGCAGAACGGCCTCGCGTCTTTGCCGGCATGACGCTCGCGCGCGATGTCGAAGAGCTTTTGCCGGGTCGTGAACGTGACTTCGTCGTCGAAGTCGAGTTGATTGGTGCGCACGCACGGACCCGCGTCGATCACCGAACTCATGTTGTGATACCACGTGGGGCGCGCTTCGAAATCGTCCCAGTTGGGCGTCCAGCCGAAATCGGCGGGATAGATGTCGGTGGTGAGCCGTTCCTCGAAACCGTGCAATTGATCGGCGCCGCAGAAATGCATTTTTCCGGACAGGATCGTGCGATATCCTTCCGCGCGAAGATAATGCGCGAACGTCAGTGTTTGCGACGGAAATTCCGCTGCGTTGTCGTAAGCGCCGATCGCGGACGGCAGCTTGCCCGACAAAAAAGAAAAGCGCGACGGCGCGCACAACGGACTCGCGCAATACGCCGACTCGAACACCACGCCCTGCTTCGCGAGGCGATCGAGATTGGGAGTTTTCGTCAGACGATGCCCATAAGCGGCAAGCGCGAAAGGCGTCATCTGGTCGGCCATGAGAATAAGAATATTCTTTTTGGTGTCAAGCATTGGAACTTGCCTCGAATAGAATCGCAAATGGCGTTGCAAGCGGATGAATCAGGCCGGGCAGCAACAGCACTATTGCCGTCCAATTCGCCGCTGTGAAGACGGCAAATCGTTATGTGCCTATAAGGGGGCGTTATGTCGAGGCAGGATCGCTTGCCGCCGATGCAGGCGTTGACGATGTTCGAATCGGCCGCGCGGCTCGCCAGCTTCACGGCGGCCGCTCGCGAGTTGGGTTCGACGCAGCCGGCGGTGAGTCAGCGCGTCGTGCAGCTCGAAGAAGCGCTCGGTGCGCCGCTCTTCGAGCGCGGCCATCGCGGCGTCACGCTGACGGAGGACGGCGTGCGTCTCTTCGAAGCCGTGCACGACGCGCTCGACACGATCCGCGCAGCCACCGCCGAGATTCGCGCGCGGCGCACGCCGCAAACGCTCACGCTCTCAACCGATTTCGGCTTCGCCACGTATTGGCTGATGCCGCGCCTGTCGCAATTCAAGGCGTTGATGCCGGACGTCGACGTGAAGATCATCACCTCGCAGAACGTGTTCGATCCATCGCACGAGCAGTCCGACATTGCGATTGCATTCGGCGACGAGGATTCGGATTGGACCGCGCGCGGCGTGGTCAAGCTGTTTCCCGAACGCGTGACGCCCGTGTGCAGCCCCGCGTTTGTCGCGGCGCATCCGTCCTTGCGCACGCCCGCTGACTTGACGAATCTGCCGCTGCTGCATCTCGAACCCACTCAGCCGGCGCGCTGGCTTTCATGGGCCGACTGGTTCGCCGCGCACAGCCTCGACGCGCCCGCCGCGCATCGCGGCATCACGTTCAACAGCTATACCCTGGTGGCTCACGCCGCGATCATGGGTCAGGGCGTCGCGCTCGGCTGGGCGCCGCTCGTCGACGAACTCCTCGCTACCGGGCAACTGGTCGAACTGTTCGATACGCCGCTCGTCACCGGGCGCGGCTATCTGCTCGTCACGCAGCGCACGGCCACGCCGGTCATCAGCGCGTTTCGCCAATGGCTGCTGGGCGAATGCGGACTCGACGCCGAATGAGCGCCTGACGTTCCCGTTCCAGCGCGACGGCGGTTAGCTTCTATCCGCGCGTCCGGTGGATTTGCTCTACTGCGATGATGCATGCCGCGCCCCGCGGCGTCGCCTTATCGTCTATGTGGAGAGCGCATGTCCGCCGATTCCCGTCCCGATCAACTGGTTCTCACCGTCGCGTGTCCGAGCGCGGCGGGCCAGGTTGCCGCCGTTGTCGGCTTTCTCGACCGGCATCATTGCTATATCGACGAACTGACCGTTTTCGACGACGACCTCAGCGAGCGCTTCTTCGTGCGTTGCGTGTTTCATGGCGTCGAGAGCAAGGAGAGCCTGGACATCGCGGCGCTCAAGCGTGAATTCACCGTCATCGCCGAGCGCTTTCAGATGACATGGGCCATGCACGATGTCGGCATGCGGCCGAAGGTGCTCATCATGGTATCGAAACTCGAACACTGTCTCGCCGACTTGCTATTCCGCTGGCGCATGGGCGAGTTGAAGATGGATATCGTCGGCATCGGCTCGAATCATCGCGACCTCGAACCGCTTGCGCAGCAGCACGGCCTGCCGTTCCATCATCTGCCGATCACCGCCGACGCCAAGCCGCAACAGGAGGCGCGCCTGCTCGATCTGTTCGAGACCTCGGGCGCCGAGTTGATGATTCTCGCGCGCTACATGCAGATTCTTTCCGGCGAAACGAGCCGCGCGCTCGCGGCGCGCGCGATCAATATCCATCATTCGTTCCTGCCTGGCTTCAAGGGTGCGAAGCCTTATCACCAGGCGCATGCGCGCGGCGTGAAGCTGATCGGCGCAACCGCGCATTTCGTGACCGACGATCTCGACGAAGGCCCGATCATCGAGCAGGTGGTGGAGCGCGTCGATCATGCTTACGGCCCGGAGCGGCTGCTCGCCACGGGACGCGACGTCGAATGCATCACGCTGGCGCGAGCGGTGAAGGCGTTTATCGAGCGGCGCGTGTTTATCAACGGCGATCGAACCGTCGTGCTGCAATAAGCAGAGAATAAGCAAAAACGCCGCTAAAAAGCGGCGTTTTCTTTAGAAGTTGCCGCTCTTTTAAAGCGGCAACCGTTTCACAAGAACAAGGCGATCACTTCACCCAGCTATCCACGCGATCGCCATGCGCGCTGATCCATGCATCGGCGGCGGCGGTCGGCTTCTCGCCGTTTTGCGTCGCCAGCATCACGCTGTCGATCTCGCCCGGCTTCCATTGAAACTTCTTCAGGAACGCGACGACCGGCGGCGCTTTCTTTTCGAGTTCCGGATTCACGACGCTATCCACGTGCTCCGCTTCACCGAATACTTTCTTCGGGTCTTCGAGGAATTTGAGCTTGTACTTCGCGAACATCCAGTGCGGTTTCCAGCCGGTCACGATGATCGGCTTGCTCGCCGCTTCCGAGCGCGCCAGTTCGGCGGTCATCGCGCTGCCCGAACTCGGCATCAACGTATAGTTCAGCCCATACGCCTTGATCGCTTCGCTGGTTTTCTGCATCACGCCCGCGCCCGCGTCGATACCGACAATGCGCGCGCCGAATTCCGCCTTCTTCGCTTCCAGATCGCCCACGGTCTTCACGTCGGCATTCTCCGGCACGATCAGACCGATCTTCGCGTCGTTGAAGTTCGGGCCGAGGTCGACCACCTTCTCCTTGAAGTTATTCCAGTACGCACCGTGCGTGACCGGCAGCCACGCGGAGAGCGTCGCGTCCAGATCGCCGCGCGCCACGCCTTGCCACATCACGCCGGCCGCGACCGGCACGAGTTGCACCTGATAACCGAGGCGTTTTTCGATCACGCGCGCAGCCACGTTGGACGTCGCCACGCTGTCGTCCCAGCCTTCCACGTAACCGATCTTGATGGTCGGCTTCGTATCGGCCGACACGCTAACGCTGCTTGCCGCCAGCGCCGCGCTCAAGGTACTCAACACCAATATCTTTTTGATCAGTCTCATCGCCATCTCCCGTTCGCCGTCCAAAAAACAACCCATTGAGCATTTAGAATCGCCAGCCAGAAAGGCCGGGTAACGTTGTTTTCCGACATGCAGTTGTCCGCATGCGACCTCGCCCGAAATCCGGGTCCGATTCTTGTCTTACTTATCGACGACGAGATCGCTGAGCGGCTTGCTGCAGCACAGCAGCACCATGCCCTGGTCGATCTCACGCTGACGAATCCCGCCCGCGTGTTTCATCGCGACTTCACCCGACACCAGCTTTACCTTGCACGTGCCGCACATGCCCTGCGTGCACGATGCGGGCAGCCGAACGCCGGCTTTCTTCGCCGCATCCAGTACATGCTGACCGCTGCCGCATTCGATCTCGCGATGGCTTTTGGCAAAGCTCACCTTGAATTTCGTGTCCGTCGACTCGACCGGCGCGGGCGCAAAACCCGGCGCCTGTGCGCGCGTTTCGACAAAGGTCTCCGCGGTAGCGGCAACCGTGGCACTGGCTGTCTGCAACGCATCCGCGACATGCGCGGTCGTCAATTCGGCGGCTACCTCGCTCACCGTCTCGAACGAAAAGCTTTCCTCGTGATAATGGCTGCGATCGAATCCGCCCTCGTCCAGCAGATTGCGCACGGCCTGCATATACGGCGCGGGCCCGCAAGTGAAGATCTCGCGTTCGAGGAAATCCGGCGCGATCAGCTTGAGCAGCGGCAGCGTGAGAAAGCCGGTCACGCCAGGCCAATTCGTGCGCGCGCCGAGCCGTTCGCACACGAACGCCGTGCGGAAATGCGCTTGGTTAGAGGCAATCAGATCGAGCTCGCGCGCGAAGATGATGTCGTCCGGCGTGCGCGCGCTGTGCACGAATACGATGTCGCTGTCCTGACCCAGTTCGTGATGCGCGCGGCTCATCGACATCAACGGCGTGATACCCGAGCCCGCCGACAAAAACAGAAACTTGCGCGCCGGATGCCGCGCGCAGGTGAACTCGCCCGAAGGTCCAAGCACGCGCACCTGCGAACCCGCATGCAGATTGTCGTGGAGCCAGTTCGACACCTTGCCGCCCGGCACCCGCTTCACGGTGATCGAAATCGTATGCGGTCGCGTTGGCGGCGACGAAATCGTGTAGCAGCGATTCACCGCCTCGCCGTCGATCTCCAGTTCGAGCGTGATGAACTGCCCCGGCTCGAACACGAACGCGCGTTCCGACGGCGCGCGAAAGAAGAAGCTTTTGACGTCGTGCGTTTCCTGGCGAACCTGGCAGCACACCAGCGTGTCGTCGGTATCGCTGTTCCAACGCGCCGGCAGCGTCTCCCAGAACCGCGGTTGCGTCACGCGGTTGGGAGCCGGCTCGGTCCTGAGCTGAAACGTCGCCTGATCGCGCATCATTGTTTTCTCCCGCTCCTGGTTGCGGTATTGCGCTCAGCGCTTGAACGACACGACTTTTTCGCCGTGCGGTAGCGGCGCGGTATTGCCCGCGTCGCTGGTTTGGGGTGCGTTGTCGTAATCGGCAATGCGGCCGATGTACCACTCGCAGAACTTCTCGACCAGGCCCTCGGTGAACGGCGAATACGGACCCGGCTCGTAGGCGCTGCTCGTCGCGCCGCGCTGTGAGTATTCGACGAGCGCGCGGTCCTGATCGTTCGTCGCGCGCCACACGGCCGTGAGGTTGTTCACGTCGTAGTCGATGCCCTCGCGCGCGTCCTTGTGCACGAGCCACTTGGTGCGCACGAGCGTCTTGCCGGCGGACAGCGGAATCACCGAGAAGCTCACGATATGGTCGCTCATGAAGTGATGCCATGAATTCGGCTGCGTCCAGAACGACAGGCCGCCGAGGTCGGCTTGCTCGAAACCGCCGAGCAGTTTCTTCGAGGCGACCTTCGCGTCGAGTGTCTGCGATTCGCCGTCGCGATCGAGCGGCAAGCGTTGCGTGCGGAAACCCGTGACGAGATCGGCGAGCCGTTCGATTTCCGCTGAAGGCAGATTCATCGCCTCCCACTGCGCGGTGCGGCGCGCCACCGTTTCCTCGAAGGCGGCCATGCCTTCCTCGTTGGCCGGCGTACGCTGATAGCCGAAGCCGTATTCATAGAGCGAAATCGTCAACTCGGGATGGTTCGCGACGCAGTGGTAGCACTCGCGGTTGTTCTCCATCGTGAGCTTCCAGTTGCCTTCCTCGATGATGTCGATCGACGCCGCGATCTTGCAGCTCGGCAGATCGTGCGGCAGCAGATACGGTTCCATCGCGGCGCGCACCACGGCGAAGTCGGCCGGCGGATGTTCCGCGAGGCAAATGAAAATCAGGCCCGCGAGGTTTTCCAGGTGCACGGACTTCAGGCTGTGCTTGCAGCGGTCGAACTGATCGCCCATGTGCTCGGCGTACATCAGATCGCCGGTCAGGCTATACGTCCAGCTGTGATACGGGCAGACGATATTGCCGAGCGAACCCTTCTCGCTGTTGCACAGCCGCGACCCGCGGTGGCGGCAGACGTTGTGAAACGCCCTCACCTGCATGTCGTCGTCGCGCACGATCAGGATCGAATCGTGACCGATTTCCACCGTGATGTAGTCGCCCGGTTCCGGCACATCCGGCTCCACTGCGACCTGAATCCAGTGCTGGCGGAAGATCGCGTCCATGTCGAGCGCGAAAATATCCTCGCTCGTATAGAACGGCGCTTCCAGCGTGTGATTCTTCTTGCGGCGTTCGATCATTGCGCGAACGTCTGCGGAAACTTTCATTGTGTGCTCCGTTGCGTATCACGTCTGGTGCCGCGCCAGGCCCTCCTGGTCGCGCGCTGGCCTGAATGAGAAATCAGTAATCCACGAGTTGATGCTCGCGCAAATACGCGAGTATCACTTGTGCTTTTTCGACGGAACTCCCCTCAATTACGACGCTGCCGCCGCGGCTTTCGGTCGTCGTTGCCGAGAGCATGCGGGCGTGGCCGGAGCGCTTTTCGGCGGCGGCGAGGCGCACCGGTTTGGCGCTGGCCGGGCGAACTGTCCAGGCCAGGGAGTCGGGGTCGTGAGGGTTGCTTTCACTATGCGTGGCGACCGGGCGGATCGTGCCTTCACGCAGCCTTGCATACGCATACTTCGGCACGGCGTTGGCCATCGGATGCACCGCGATCAAGGCAGGCAGTTGCACCTCGACGCGCCGGCGCAAACCCTTCGGCATGAATTGCCGGACTTCGGCGCAACCGTCGCGCAAGGTCAGATCGACCGCCGCGCCGATGAGCGGCATCTCCAGCGCATGAGCGACGCGATACGGCAGCATGCCGCTGTCGAATGCGCCTTCGGCACGCGTGCCGGTCAGCACCAGGTCGTAACCTCGCAGACGCGCGGCAAGCGGCGCGGCGGCGTCGGCCTGAACTTCAGGCGTCGCCGGCAATTCGAGCACTTCGACCGAGCGCGCGCCGAGCGCGAGATATTCGTTGAGCGCCGGATTCGACGGATCGCCCGCATGTAGCACGTCGAGTGTCGCGTTGTGCGCTTTCGCGAGCGAGAGCGCCATTGTCAGCGCGGCGGCGTCGTTGCGGCTGTAGCGCGCGGCGCCGCTCACCGGATGACGGCCCACGGAAACCAGTACGGCGATCTTCATGCGAGCGCTCCCTCGGCAGGTGCCGTCGAGTTCAATAAGGCCGCGCCGGTTCCGCGCGCCGTGCGCGCCGCGGATGCGGCTTCGTTCAGCGCGGCGATGGTTTCCTGGGCGTCGGCGATCACGGTGAGATTCGCGCGCTTGGCGATCGGCGCGCTGGCGTCGAGATTCACCGCGATCACGTGACGGCAATCCTTGATGCCTTGCAGATGCTGCACCGCGCCCGAAATGCCGAACGCGATATAGACGCTCGCCTCGACCGTCTTGCCCGTCGCGCCGATCTGCTTGTCGCGCGTGAACTTGCCGTCGTCGACGGCCACGCGGCTTGCGCCGATCGCCGCGCCCAAGGTGGACGCGAGACGCTCGAACGCGGGAACGTCGCTCACGCCGTTGCCCGCCGAGACGATGAAATCCGCTTCTTCGAGCGCCAGTTGCGCGGCATCGATTTCCTCGATGCCGAGGTCGCGCACGGCGCCTTTGGACGAAACCGGCTCGCCATCGACGCGCCACACAACCCGCTCGCCCGCGCCGACAAACGGCAATTTCGGATCGACGGCGTTCGGCGCGAGCAGCACCACTTCGGGCAGCGAGCGCGCGGCGAAAGTGGTATTCGCCCGCACATAAGCCGCGACGTGCGTGGCATCGATCTCCACCACATGCGTTGCGACGCTCGCATTGGCGGCAGCCGCATAGCGGCGGCCGAGGTCGCCGTCGCCGGTCGCATTGTCGGGCAGGAAAATATGGACCGGCGCATACGCCGCGACGCACGCGGCCAACGCGTTCAATTCGTCGATCGGCGCGAACTTGCGGCGGTCGAACATCGGCAATTCGATCAGCTTATCCACGCCGAGCATGCCGAGCGCGGCGGCCTCGCCGGTGAACTCGCCGAATACCAGCAGCACCACTTCGGTGGTTGCGTCCGCGATCAATGCGGCGGCGGCCAGCGTTTGACGCGCGTGATCGTCCAATGCGCCGCGGTCCGCATGGGCGGCGACCAGCAACACGCGCTGCGGCGTCGCGCTCGTGCGGCGCGGCTTGGCCTGCTCGCGATGATGGCCCGCCGAGCCAGCCGCCGCGAAGTCCGCCGACCCGGCCACGCCGGTCGCACCGAGCGTGATGCGCCTGAGGCCATCCGCCGTGATGGTGAACGGCCGGCGCGGATCGATTCGTTTGAGAGTGTTCATCGCGTTACTCCAGCGCCGCTGCAACCAGTTCGGCAACGTCGAGTACTTCAGGACGCGGCCCCACCACGCCTTCGAGCATCGCCGTGCAATTCGGGCAACCCACCGCGACGATTTCCGCGCCGACCGTGCGGGCGTCGTCGATGCGAATGTCGGGAATGCGGCGCTTGCCGGGAATGTCGGTCAACGGCGCACCGCCGCCGCCACCGCAGCAACGCCCGCGCATGCCGTTGCGCTCCATCTCCACGACCTTGATGCCGATGCTCTTCAGCAAGCGGCGCGGCGCTTCGGTCTCGCCGTTATAGCGGCCCAGGTAGCACGGATCGTGATAGGTGATCTTGCGCTCCGCCAACGCGGCCACCGCGCGCGGCGACAGCTTGCCGCTCGCCACCAGCTCGTCGATCAGCGCCGTGTGATGCTGCACTTCGTAGAAGCCGCCGAGCGCGCGATATTCGTTGCGCAGGCTGTGCAGCACGTGCGGGTCGGCGGTGACGATCTTGCCGAACGAGTACTGCGAAAGCGTGCCGATCAACTGCCGCGCGAGTTGCTGGAAGGTGGCTTCGTCGCCGAGACGCCGGGCCGTGTCGCCGGTATCGGTTTCCACGCCGCCGAGCACCGCGTAGTCGATGCCCGCGCGATTCAACACCTTGACCAGCGCGCGCAGCGTGCGCTGATAACGCATGTCGAACGCGCCTTCGCCGGCGATCAGCAAGACCTCTACGTGACGCCCCGGTTGCGCGACCTGCACTTGCAAATCGACCGCCCAGTCGTAGCGCGCGCCGATGTCGTAACCGTTCGCGCTGCCCGTCTCGCGCAGATTGGCGAGCGTGATCGGCCCCTTGCCCGGCACGTTGCCTTCGACCAGGGTCTGATTGCGCCGCATGTCCACGATCGCGTCGACGTGCTCGATCAGCATCGGGCACTCCTGCACGCAGGCGCGGCAAGTCGTGCACGACCACAGCGTATCCGCTTCGATCAGGCTGGAAATCAGCGGCTTGCCGGGCGCGCCGGCATGCTTGCCGAGCGGAATGCCGGGCGTGGGACTGCCTGCATAGTTGGCGTCCGTGCCGCCCACCATGCCCGTCACCAGGTCCTGAATCAGCTTCTTCGGATTGAGCGGCTGGCCGGCGGCGAACGCGGGACACGCCGCCTCGCACTTGCCGCACTGCACGCACGCGTCGAAACTCAGCAACTGGTTCCAGCGAAACTCGACCGGCTTGCCGACGCCGTATTCCTTTGCGTCGAGCAGCGGCGCCTTTAGCGCGGTCGGCGGCACCACGTCGCTATCGTTGCGCTCGGCGAAACGCTCCTGGCGCGGATGAAACGCGAGATGCAGCAGACCGGCGAGCGCATGCTTCATCGGGCCGCCGCGCGCCGCGCCGAACGTCATCGTGAACGCGCCCGCCGCGATCAGCAACGCGACGACGATCGCCAGCGCACCCGACATCGCCGAAGCCGGCAGCGCGACGAACAGCACGAGGCCGAGCGCGAACGAACCGAGCAGCAGCGGCAGATGATCCCAGGGCCCGCGCGAAAGCCGCGCCGGCACCGCCTTCGCGCCATGCCGGCGACGCCAGACGAATACCGCGCCCACCAGCATCACGAGCGCGGCGAGGAAAATCAGCCGGTCGAGCCACACGGAGTAAATCGCCAGCCCGTAGTTGACGAACACCAGCGCCATCGCGAGGATCGCGCCGCCCGCCGTGGCGACGTGCGTCCTGGCGATGTACGGATCGCGCGCGACCACATGGTGCAGATCGACGAAGTAGCGCTTGGGAATCGACAGCAGATTCGCCCAGCCGTAGGCGCCCGCCGCCGTGGCGCGGCCTTCGCGCCAGTAAGCGGCGCGTTTGGCGAGCGCGAACGCGAGGCCGGCCACCGACAGCCACAGCAGGACGGTGATGACAAACACGGGGCTCATCGTCAGAAATCCTTGCAAAGACGCAGCGCGTCGTAGATCGCGCCGTGAATGTTGTGCATGGAAATGCAGTCGCCGACGCGGAACAGCAGGAAGCGGCCGTTGCCGAGTTCTTCGCTCAAGGACGGTTGCGGCTCCGAGGCGAACAGCTTGTGCACGTCCACCTGGCCGCGATTGACCGACTCGGGCTTGAGCGTCCAGTAAAGCTGGTCATTGGGCGTGCTGCCGTTCTCGATCACCACCTGATCGACCGCGCGTTCCTCCTGCTCTTCCGTGTACTCGTTGCGGATCACGGCGATCTTCTTGCCGTCTTCCTCGTAGACCTTGTCGAGCCAGTAATTCGGCGTATGAATCACGCCTTGCGCATAGAGCCGGCGATAGAAAATCGGGAACGTGGTGCCGCCCACGTCGTCGGCCACCTTCACGTCCGGCGTCACGATCTCGACGTTCGAGCCGCGGCTCGACATGAAATCGGCGACGCCCGCGCCGGCGTGCGTGCTCACGCCGTCATAGACGAGCACGTTCTTGCCCGGTTCGACCTTGCCCGACAGCACGTCCCACGAACTTACGGCAAGACCTTCCTCGACGCCCCATGCCGCCACTTGCGACGTGAACGACGAGCCGCCCGTCGCCAGCACGACGATGTCCGGTTGCTCGGCCATGATGGTTTTCTCGTCGGCGGCAACGCCGAGCCGACGATCGACGCCGAGGCGCTTCGTCTCCATATCGAACCAGCGCACGATGCCCGCCATCTGTTCGCGCTGCGGCGCTTTCGCGGCCAGCATGATCTGGCCGCCCACGTAGTCGTTCTTCTCGAACAGCACCACGTCATGACCGCGCGACTTCGCGACGCGCGCCGCTTCCAGTCCCGCCGGACCCGCGCCGACCACGATGACCTTGCGCTTCGGCCCGCGCGTCTTCGCGATCACGTGCGGCATGGTTGCTTCGCGCGAGGTCGCGGCGTTCTGCACGCACAGCACGTCGAGCCCGTTGTACTGACGGTCGATGCAATAATTCGCGCCGACGCACTGCTTGATTTCGTCCTCGCGGCCATCGCGGATCTTGATGACCATGTGCGGATCGGCGATCTGCGCGCGCGTCATGCCGACCAGATCGACCATGCCGCCCGCCAGCAGACGTTCCGCCTGCCCCGCGTCGCGAATGCTTTGCGCGTGCATGACCGGCACCTTCACCACCGACTTGATGCCGGCCGCGAGATGCACGAACGGTTCGGGCGGCAGCGCCATCGGCGGCATGCAGTTCGCGAGCGTATTGTGCGTGTCCGCGCCCGAGCCGATCACGCCGAGGTAGTCGATCAGGCCCGTTTCGCTCATGGCCTGGGCGATTTCCTTCAACTGCTCATGATCGAGCCCGTCCTCATGAAACTCGTCGCCGCACATGCGCAAACCGATGCAGAAATCCGCGCCCACCGCTTCGCGCACCGCCTTCAATACTTCAGTGCCGAAACGCAGACGGTTTTCGAGCGAGCCGCCCCATTCGTCAGTGCGGAAATTCGTGCGCGGGCTCCAGAACTGGTCGATCAGGTGCTGGTGCGCCGCCGAGATTTCGACGCCGTCCATGCCGGCATCTTTCACGCGCTTCGCGGCCGCCGCGAAATCGCTGATGATGCGGCGAATCTCCTCCACTTCGATGATCTTCGCGTTGCCGCGGTGCACCGGCTCGCGCACGCCGGAAGGCGACATCAGATGCGGCCAATGCTCGCCATGAAACGCCGAACGGCGGCCCATGTGCGTGGCCTGAATCATGATCTTCGCGCCATGCCGATGCATCGCCTCGGCGAGCCGCGCGAGCGGATCGATGATCTTGTCGGTGGACAGATTCACCGACTTCCACCAGCCCTGCGGGCTGTCGATCGACACCGGGCTCGAACCGCCGCAGACGGCGAGGCCGACACCGCCCTTCGCCTTCTCCTCGTAGTAACGGATATAACGGTCGCCGGGCAAGCCGCCCGGTTCCGCATAGACCTCCGCGTGCGCGGTGCTGACGATGCGGTTGCGCAAGGTCAACTGGTTCAGCGTGAGAGGCTTGAAAAGGTTCGGGTAACGCATCGCGATCAACCTCGGAATGGATAGGCTCAGGCGTGTTACGAAGCGAGCGGCGACACTTCGAATACGCAATGATCGTGGCCTTCAGCCGCGCATTGCGCTTCCCGCGAATACGAAGGCGGGCCCTTGCGCGCGGCATCCGGCGCGGTGTCGTTGACCCAATCCATCGCGCCCGCGAACCAGCCGGCGAACATGTAGCAAAGCTTGCCTTCCTTGCCCGGCTGCGCGAGCACGAACGACGAATGATGCAATTCGATGCGCGCACGCGAGCTCGACGGATCGGATTCGGTGATCCTGAAGATGCCCCAGCCGCGTTGCGACAGGCGGTTCAGGTAATGCTCGAACACCGCCATGCCGGAAATGCCGTGCTGTTTCGCTTCCTTGTCGCACCAGAAATAAGCGGACTTGTAGCCGGCCTTGTAGAGAATCTCGGCGTACGTGTCGCGGCCCAGCGCTTCCTCGACGGCGGTGTGATTATTCGTGAAGAAATGACGCGGCACGTACAGCATCGGCAGCGCGTCGGTGGTCCAGACGCCGGTGTTCGGGTCGACGTCGATAGGCAGTTGGGGTTGCATGTGGAGACTCCGTTTTTTATAGCGTGAGGTTCGTCGAGTGGCGCTCAGACTGTCCAGACTTCACCGAACACCCGCACCCAGTTTTCACCCATGATCTTCCTGATGCGCGTCTCGCTCCAACCGGCGCGCTCCATCGCGGCCGTGAGGTTCGGAAACTCGCCGATCGTGCGAATGCCCTCCGGATTCACGACCTTCCCGAAGTTGGTGAGTTGGCGATAGCGGCCCTTGTCGTGCGTGATCCAGTCGAAGAACTCGGTGCTGTAGCCTTGCGTGAAATCCGTGCCGATGCCGACCTGGTCTTCGCCGATCAGATTCACCACGTACTCGATTGCCTCGATATAGTCTTCGACGGTCGCATCCGCGCCGCGCTTCAGGAACGGAGCGAACATCGTCACGCCGACGAAGCCGCCCGCATCGGCAATCTCTTTCAGTTGCTCGTCGCTCTTGTTGCGCGGATGTTCTTTCAATCCCGACGGGCAGCAATGCGAGTAGCACACCGGCTTGTTCGAAGCCGCGATCGCTTCCGAGGACGTCTTGCCGCCCACGTGCGAAAGATCGACCATGATGCCGACGCGGTTCATCTCCTGAATCACTTCGCGGCCATAGCCGGACAGACCGCCGTCGCGTTCATAGCAGCCGGTGCCCACCAGGTTTTGCGTGTTGTAGCAAAGCTGCACCACGTTCACGCCGAGATCCTTGAAGGCTTCGATATAGCCGAGGTTGTCCTCGAACGCGTGCGCGTTCTGGAAGCCGAAAATGATGCCCGTCTTGTTCTCTTTCTTCGCGCGGAAGATGTCGTCGGTGGTACGCACCAGCGTCAGCATCTCGCCGTATTCGCGGATCTGCTGCTTCATCTCGGCGATGTTGTCGACCGTCTTCTGGAAACTTTCCCAAACCGAGACCGTGCAGTTCACCGCGGTCACGCCGCCCTTGCGCATGTCCTCGAACACCGAGCGCTCGAACTTCGAAATGTTCAGACCGTCGATGATGATGCTGTTGTCGTGCAGAGTGCTCATCGTGTGCTCCAGGCGTTCTCAGTAGATGGGGAAGCGTTCGCACAGCGCGAAAATCTCGCGGCGCACGCGTTGTTCGGTGGCGGCGTCGCCTTCGGGGTGGTCGCGCAGCGCGTCGAGCACCTCGACGATCAGCCGCCCTATCTCGCGGAATTCGCTCACGCCGAAGCCGCGCGTCGTGCCCGCCGGCGTGCCGAGGCGAATGCCGGAAGTGACCGTCGGCTTCTCGGTGTCGAACGGAATGCCGTTCTTGTTGCAGGTAATGCCGGCGCGCTCCAGGGCCTGCTCGACCTGGTTGCCCTTGAGACCCTTCGGGCGCAGATCGACCAGCAGCAGATGGTTGTCGGTGCCGCCCGTCACCAGATCGACGCCGCCCGCCTTCAGCACTTCCCCGAGCGCCTGCGCATTGGCGAGCACGTTGTCGATATAGGTCTTGAAGCCGGGTCGCAGCGCCTCGCCGAACGCCACCGCCTTGCCCGCGATCACGTGCATCAGCGGGCCGCCTTGCAAGCCGGGGAACACCGCGGAGTTGATCTTCTTGGCGATGTCTTCGTCATTCGTCAGGACAAAGCCGCCGCGCGGGCCGCGCAACGTCTTGTGCGTGGTCGAGGTGACCACGTGCGCATGGTCGACCGGATTCTGGTGACGCCCCGCCGCGATCACGCCGGCAATGTGCGCCATGTCCACCATCAGCTTCGCGCCCACGCCATCGGCAATCGCGCGCAGCCGTGCGAAATCGAGCGCGCGCGGATAAGCCGAGAAGCCGGCGATCAACAGAGCGGGTTTGTGCTGCTGCGCGAGTTCCTCGATCTGCTCGTAATCGATCAGCATCGTGTCGCGATTGACGCCATACTGCACCGCGTTGAACCACTTGCCCGACATTGCCGGCTTCGCGCCGTGCGTGAGGTGGCCGCCCGCGTCGAGCGACATGCCGAGCACCGTGTCGCCCGGCTTCACCAGCGCGAGCATCACCGCGCCATTGGCCTGCGCGCCGGAATGCGGCTGCACGTTGGCGAATTTCGCGTTGAAGAGTTGCTTGATGCGATCGAGCGCGAGCGTCTCGATCACGTCCACGTATTCGCAACCGCCGTAGTAACGCTTGCCCGGATAGCCTTCCGCATACTTGTTGGTCAGCACCGAGCCTTGCGCTTCGAGCACCGCGCGCGACACGATGTTTTCCGACGCGATCAACTCGACTTGCGACTGCTGGCGCTCGAGCTCTTTCAAAACAGCGCCGCGCACCGCGGCATCGCGCGTGGCCAGCGATTCTTCGAAGAAGGGATTCGGGTTCGACATGGAAGGGTCCGTGAAGTCGTTGACGGAAAGGCCGGAAAGCGCCGCTCAGTGGATCGTTTGAGCCCTGCCGCCGCCGGTCTGCATTGCGTCTATTCTTGACGTTCGCCCCGCGCGCCAATTTATGAATTCAGACGTGTTCTTTGCCTTTTCCGCCATGCCCGTCCTTTTTTCACAAGTCGGCGCTGACGCGCTTTCGCCGCCGATCTTCCCAGCCCAATCATCAGACGCAGAGCCGGCCTTCGTGCTGCACTGCAACCGATCGCCGCGCGCGGTTCAGGTGCGAAAAACAGGCTCGCGGCTCCGTTGTGGTGCCCCCTGTCGGGCTGTCCAACCTTAACCGGCGGCAACTGAGGGTTTAGCCTGATGGCATGGTAGTTGCACAAATACGCAAAATTGCAGGAGTCGCCGCTCCCCACGGCGACGCGACACTATAGATTCGAAGGAATCATTCCTCCCATGGCCACCGACCGCACGGCATCGTTGTCGCATTTCGCATTCATGCCGGTTCCGAACTTCACGATGATCGCTTTCACCAACGCGATCGAAGTCCTGCGCATGGCGAACTACCTGAGCGGACAGACGCTTTATCGCTGGTCGATCGTGAGTCCCGAAGGCGGACCGGTCACGGCGAGCAACGGCCTCTCGGTCGATACGGGGCCGGTGGAATGCGTCGGCCAGCCCGATATCGTGTTCGTGATCGGCGGCATCGACGTGCAGCGCGCCACCACGCCCGCCCATCTTTCCGCGTTGCGCCGCTTTGCCCGCATGGGCAGCGTGCTCGGCAGCCTGTGCACCGGCACTTATGCGCTCGCGCGCGCCGGCTTGCTGGCCGGTTATGCCTGTGCGATTCACTGGGAGAACATGTCGGCGCTCAAGGAGGAGTTTCCCGACACGCGCTTTCTGAAAGAACTGTTCGTGATCGACCGCGATCGGGTCACCTGCACGGGCGGCGTGGCGCCGCTCGACATGATGCTGAACCTGATCGCGCCGCGTGTGGGCACGGCGCGCGTCACGCAGATCGCCGAGCAGTTCATCGTCGAACATGTGCGCGACACCAGCGCGCAACAGAAAATGCCGCTGGTCGCGCGGCTAGGTTCGGCCAACAAGTCGCTCTTCGAAGTGATCTCGCTGATGGAGAACAACATTGAAGAGCCGCTTTCGCGCGAGGAACTCGCGCGCCTCGCCGGCATGTCGCAGCGGCAATTGCAGCGGCTCTTTCGCGAGCACCTCGGGATGACGCCGACGCATTACTATCTGACGCTGCGGTTGCGGCGCGCCCGCGAACTGCTGCTGCAAACCGACATGTCGATCATGCATATCACGATGGCTTGCGGCTTCCAGTCGGCTTGCCACTTCTCGAAGAGCTATCGCGACGCGTTCGGCACCGCGCCGACGCGCGAGCGTCGCAAGCAGGCGCCTTCGCTTGCGGTAGTGCCTGTGATGGCGGCCTGATTCTTCAGGCGTTCAGGTCGGGTTCACATTTCCGAGCCGACGCCGGGCGCCGCGACGGGATCAGCGGCATCAGCGGTATCGGCGGTATCGCCAACGGTAAGCGGCTCGATTCTGCCGACGATCACGAGATAGCTAAGCGCACCCAGCAGGCAGGAGCCGCCGGCCACACACAGTGGCACCTTGAACGAACCGTTCGTCAACGCGACCATGAAACCGGTGAATGTCGTAATGACGATCCCCGCGAGATTCGACGCGAAGTTCTGGATTCCGCCGATCGATGCAACGTGATCCGGCGTCGGCGCGACGTCGTTGGGCAGCGACAGCACACTGGCCGCGGCGAACGCGAGACTGCCATAGGCGACGCTGAAGAACGCGAGCACCAGATAGATGTTCGTCGTAAAGGCGGACAGCGTAATGACCGACGAGAGCAGCATTCCGCCGACCATGCAGGATTTGCGCGCGGCCGTCAGGCTCCAGCCGCGCCGGACCAGTGAATCGGACACGAAGCCGCCCAGCCAACCGGAAGGGATCGCGACGAGCGCGGGAATCATGCCGAGCGTGCCGAGCGACTTCAGCGAGAAGCGGTGCGTCTGGACCAGATAGCTCGGAAACCACGTGATAAAAAAGTAAATCACGAAGTTCAGGCAGAAGAAGCCGAGCATCATTCCCCACAGCGTGCGATGGGTGAACAGCGAACGCCAGGTGATTTTCCTACGCTTGGCGGCTCCCGATTGCACAGACGAATCGACCGCGCCGGCGCGACGTGCGCGTGAAGGATCGCGATAAATCAGCAACCAGCCGACGACCCACACGAAGCCCAACGCGCCCGTGATGACAAAGGCGGCCTTCCAGCCGAAAGAACCGATGATCAACGCGACGACCGGAATCGAAAGCGCGGAGCCGACTCGGGAGCCGCTGTCGTAAATGGCGGTGGCGAAAGCGCGTTGCCGGGGCTCGAACCATTGCGACACGAGCTTCACGCAAGACGGATACGCACCGGCTTCACCGGCGCCGAGCATCAACCGGCAGCCGAACATTCCCGCGATGCCGGTCGGCACTGCCGTCAGCATGGTGAACAGCGACCACCAGCCCACGGCGAGAGGCAGTGCGATGCGCGCGCCGACGCGGTCGACGAACCAGCCGAACGGCATCTGCATGAGCGCGTAGGTCCAGAAGAACCCGCTCAATACCAGGCCCATTTCAGTCGGGCCTAGGCCTAGCGCGCGCTGAATCTGCGGCGCGGCGACCGCAAGATTCGCGCGGTCGACGTAGTTCACCAGATTGGCCAGAAAGCAGAGAAAAATCACGGTCCAACGTGTGTTGCTCATCAATGCTCTCGTGGCAGAAGCGGGATTTTTTTCGTTGCGCTGTGGCTGACGAATAGCGCGCTTTGAACCGAACAGGTCGCGCGCGAGCGACCGTCCGGCGCGACACGCGGCGAAAGGATAGCAGAGGTGAGCGGTTGATCGCCCGACATTCTGGCGCGTGGGCACAGGTCGGGCTGGTGAGAGGTGGCGTGCTTGGCGCTCGGAGAGAGCGACGGATGAGTGCGACGCAGCGAAAGCATCCGCGCGCGTCAATTTCCCGGCATTGCATGCACGGACGCGCCGGCCTTGATACCGTCTGCGATTGCCTGCGATTGCGCACGGCAATTGGACGAGCGGTACCGCGAACGATGCGATCCCGCCAGCCCGCTTTATGTTGCCTGATGCTGCTTTACGCCGCTTTCAACAACCCATGCGGGTCGATCACAAACTTGCGCGGCGCGCCGCCGTCGAACTGCCGGTAACCATCGGGCGCCTGATCGAGCGACACCACGGTCACGTTGACGATATCCGCGATCGGCAAGCGGTCCCACAAGATCGCCTGCATCAGATTGTGGTTGTACTTCATCACCGGCGTTTGCCCGGTATGGAACGAGTGCGACTTGGCCCAGCCGAGACCGAAGCGGATGCTCAGGCTGCCCTTGCGCGCGGCGGCGTCGGCGGCGCCCGGATCGTCCGTGACGTACAGGCCCGGAATGCCGATCGCGCCCGCGGCCCGCGTGATTTCCATCAACGAATTGAGCACCGTGGCCGGCGCTTCCTCATGCGAGCCGCTGCTGCCGTGGCCGTGCGCCTCGAAGCCGACGCAGTCCACCGCGCAGTCCACCTCCGGCTTGCCGAGAATCTGTTCGATCTGTTCGCCGAGCGTGGCGTCTTTGGACAGGTCGATCGTCTCGAAGCCCATCTTGCGCGCATGCGCGAGGCGCGCCTCGTTCATGTCGCCGACGATCGTGCAGGCCGCGCCCAGCAGGCGCGCCGACGCGGCCGCCGCCATGCCCACCGGCCCCGCGCCCGCGATATAAACGGTGGCGCCGGGCTTCACGCCCGCCATCACCGCGCCGTGATAGCCGGTCGGCAGAATGTCGGAAAGGCACGTGAGGTCGCGGATTTTCGACATCGCCTGCGCGCGGTCGGGGAATTTCAGCAGATTGAAGTCGGCGTACGGCACCATCACGTATTCGGCCTGGCCGCCGATCCAGCCGCCCATGTCGACGTAGCCATAAGCGCCGCCCGCGCGCGACGGATTCACGTTCAGGCACACGCCGGTGTGCTGCGCCTTGCAGGTCGGGCAGCGTCCGCAGGCGACGTTGAAGGGCACGGAAACGAGATCGCCGATGCTCAGCGTCTCGACGTCGCGGCCGATTTCGATCACCTCGCCGGTAATCTCGTGGCCGAGCACGAGGCCGACCTCGGCGGTGGTCCGGCCGCGCACCATATGCTGGTCGGAGCCGCAAATATTCGTGCTCACCACCTTGAGGATCACGCCGTGGCCGATCGCTCGGCCACGTGGATCGACCATCTTCGGATAGTCGATCGACTGCACTTCCACCTTGCCCTGCCCCAGATACACGACGCCGCGATTGCTGCTCATTGTCTGTCTCCATGTCTTGTGAGCGGCGTGCGAGACCGTCTGCAACACGCCGTTCAACGAGCGTAGCGCCCGCTGAGCCACGGACATGTACTGAACGCGACATGGGTTTGGCCGAAACCGACACGCGCGGCGCAACCGCCGTCCACGCTGATGCAACCCGGTTTTTATTGATTGACCGTTCAATATAAAAAACCTAACATGGCCCATCGAATCCACGGCCGGCGACCGGGTTTAGCCGCCCTTGGCCATCTGAAGCCCGCCCCAACAGCACCATGCCCAAACTTGGAATGCGCGAAGTCCGCCGCGCTCAACTGATCGACGCGACCTTGCTCACCATCGACCAGACCGGTCTCGCGGGCGCGACGCTCGCCTCGGTCGCGCAGCGCGCGAGTACTTCCACCGGCATCGTCAGCCACTATTTCGGCGACAAGGACGGCTTGCTCGAAGCCACCATGCGCCATGTGCTGCGCGATCTGTGGCAAGCCACGTCGCGCCGGCGCCGCGCGGCGAAAGCCGATCCGCGCTCGAAACTGCGCGCGGTGGTGGCCGCGAATTTCGACGCCGAGCAGACCAGCGGTCCGGTCATGAAAACGTGGCTCGCGTTCTGGTCCGAAAGCATGCACAAGCCGCAATTGCGGCGGCTGCAATACGTGAACACACGGCGCCTGAATTCGAACCTGTACGCGGATTTTTCGCAGGCGCTGCCGCGCGCGGCGGCACGGCGCGCGGCAAGCGGCCTGGCGGCGTTGATCGACGGCTTATGGCTGCGCGGCGCGTTGTCGGGCGAACCGTTCGATACGAAGGCGGCGCTGCGCCTCGCGAACGAATACATCGATCTGGTTTTGCAGGCACGCAGCTAGGCCGGCGACATTTTTAAAGGAGCAAGTCATGGCGGTATTCGCAACGCAACGTCTTTATATCGGCGGCGCCCACGTCGACGCAACCGGCGGAGAAACCTTCGACACGTTCGACCCCGCCACCGGCGAAACGCTCGCCACGGTGCAGCAGGCAACGGCGGCCGACGTCGATCGCGCGGTGCGATCCGCGCGCGACGGTCAGCGTGAATGGGCCGCGCTCACGGCGATGCAGCGCTCGCGCATTCTGCGCCGCGCGGTCGAGCTTCTGCGCGAGCGCAACGACGAGCTCGCCGCGCTCGAAACGCGCGACACCGGCAAGCCGATTGCCGAGACGCTGGCGGTCGATATCGTGACCGGCGCGGACGTCATCGAGTATTACGCCGGCCTTGCCACCGCGATCGAAGGACAACAGATTCCGTTGCGCCCGTCGTCGTTCGTTTATACGCGGCGCGAACCGCTCGGCGTATGCGCGGGCATCGGCGCATGGAATTACCCGATCCAGATCGCGTGCTGGAAGTCGGCGCCCGCGCTGGCGGCCGGCAATGCGATGATCTTCAAGCCGAGCGAAATCACGCCGCTGTCGGCGCTGAAGCTCGCTGAGATTTACACCGAAGCCGGCGTGCCGGCGGGCGTATTCAACGTCGTGCAAGGCGACGGACGCGTGGGCGCGATGCTAGCCGCGCATCCCGACATCGAGAAGATTTCGTTCACGGGCGGCGTCGAAACCGGCAAGAAGGTGATGTCGCTGGCGGGCGCATCGTCGCTGAAGGAAGTGACGATGGAACTCGGCGGCAAGTCGCCGCTGCTCGTGTTCGACGACGCCAATCTCGAACGCGCCGCCGACATCGCGATGAGCGCCAACTTCTTCAGTTCCGGCCAGGTTTGCACCAACGGCACGCGGGTTTTCGTGCAACGCGGCGTGCTCGAACAGTTCGAAGCGCTCGTGCTGGAACGCGTGAAACGCATTCGCGTGGGCGCGCCCACCCACGCTGACACCAACTTCGGCCCACTCGTGAGCGCCGCCCAGTTGCAGAAAGTGCTCGGCTACATCGAGAGCGGCGTACAGGAAGGCGCGCGATTGATGGCGGGCGGCAAGCGCATTTCCGAAGGCCATTTCGGCAACGGCCAATACGTCGAGCCCACGGTGTTTACCGGCTGCCATGACGACATGCGCATCGTGCGCGAGGAAATCTTCGGCCCGGTGATGAGCATCCTCGCGTTCGACGAAGAGGACGAAGCAATCGCGCGCGCGAACAAGACCGCTTACGGTCTCGCCGCCGGCGTGGTGACGGAGAACCTGTCCCGCGCGCATCGCGTGATTCATCAACTGGAAGCCGGCATCTGCTGGATCAACACGTGGGGCGAGTCGCCCGCGGAAATGCCGGTGGGTGGCTACAAGCAATCGGGCGTCGGCCGCGAGAACGGCATCACCACGCTCGAGCACTACACGCGCATCAAGTCCGTGCAGGTCGAACTCGGCCCGTATCAACCGGTGTTCTGAGGAGTGGCGGAGATGGCTTCGAACGAATACGACTACATCATCGTCGGTGCGGGTTCGGCGGGCAACGTGCTCGCCTCGCGCCTGACCGAGGACGCGGACGCGACCGTGCTGCTGCTCGAAGCAGGCGGCCCCGATTACCGTTTCGACTTTCGCACGCAGATGCCCGCCGCGCTCGCGTATCCGCTGCAAGGGCGGCGCTACAACTGGGCGTATGAGACCGACCCCGAGCCGCACATGAACAACCGTCGCATGGAATGCGGCCGCGGCAAGGGGCTCGGCGGGTCGTCGCTGATCAACGGCATGTGCTACATACGCGGCAATGCGCTCGATTACGACGGTTGGGCCACGCGTCCCGGTCTGGAAAACTGGACCTATCTGGATTGCCTGCCCTACTTCCGCAAGGCCGAAACGCGCGATGTCGGCGCGAACGCGTATCACGGCGGCGACGGTCCCGTGCATGTGACCACGAGCAAGCCGGGCAATAATCCTCTGTTCGCCGCGATGGTCGAGGCCGGCGTGCAAGCGGGCTTTCCGCGCACCGACGATCTGAACGGCTATCAGCAGGAAGGCTTCGGGCCGATGGATCGCACCGTCACCGCGAATGGCCGGCGTGCGAGCACGGCGCGCGGCTATCTGGATCGCGCGAAGGCCCGGCCGAATCTGACGATCGTCACGCATGCCATGACCGATCGCGTGTTGTTCTCGGGCAAGCGCGCGGTCGGCGTCGCGTATCTGCATCACGGGAACGCGGTGAATGCGCATGCGCGCCGAGAAGTGCTGGTGTGCAGCGGCGCGATTGCGTCGCCGCAATTACTGCAGCGCTCGGGCGTGGGCCGCTCCACGTGGCTGCGCGAACTCGATGTTCCGCTCGTGCATGATCTGCCGGGTGTCGGCGAAAATCTGCAGGACCATCTGGAGATGTATATCCAGTACGAATGCAAGGAACCGGTGTCGCTGTATCCCGCGCTGCAGTGGTGGAATCAGCCGGCGATCGGACTCGAATGGATGCTCAACGGCACGGGCATCGGCGCGAGCAACCAGTTCGAGGCGGGCGGCTTCATCCGCACTCGCGACGACGACTTGTGGCCGAACATCCAGTATCACTTTCTGCCGGTGGCGATCAACTACAACGGTTCGAATGCGATCAGGATGCACGGCTTCCAGGCGCACGTCGGTTCGATGCGCTCGCCGAGCCGTGGCCGTGTGAAGCTCACGTCACGCGATCCGGCCGCGCATCCAGGCATCCTGTTCAACTACATGGCCGATCCGCTCGACTGGCGCGAGTTCCGCGACGGCATTCGCATCACGCGCGAGATCATGCGGCAACCGGCGCTCGACCGTTATCGCGGCCGTGAACTGAATCCGGGCGCCGATTTGACGACCGACGAACAGCTCGACGCCTTCGTGCGGATGCGTGCGGAAACCGCGTTTCATCCGTCGTGTTCGTGCAAGATGGGTTACGACGACATGGCCGTGGTCGACAGCGAGGGACGCGTGCATGGCATTGAAGCGCTGCGCGTGGTCGATGCGTCGATCATGCCGCAAATCACCACCGGCAATCTGAACGCGCCGACCATCATGCTCGCGGAGAAGATTGCGGACCGGATTCGCGGGCGTGAAGCGTTGGCGCGGGTGGAGACGCCGTATTTCGTGGCGAATGGGGTGGTGGCGCGGAAACGGGAGGGGGTGGCGGTTTGACGGGAACCCGGTGACGCAGGACTCTGCAAAAGCTCGCTGGTTGATATATGATGTGTATATATCGAAAGGGAGGCATTAATGAGCCGGATTCTGATTGATCTGCCCGATTCGCAGGTTGAAGAACTGGCGTTGCTCGTAGAGTCGGAGCAACGCCCTCGCGCCGCGGTTATTCGCGACGCAATCGAGGCGTATATCGCCCAGCATAAGCGCGTGCTGGGAAATGACGTTTTCGGACTGTGGAAAAACAGAAAAGTCGATGGCCTTGAGTACCAGCGAGAATTGCGCTCGGAATGGTAAAAGCTCTTTTCGACACAAACATCCTGATCGACTATCTCGGCGGCGTCGGCGGAGCGAAGAAAGAGCTTGCGCGCTATGAGTATCGAGCGATCAGCATCATCACATGGATGGAAGTCCTTGTTGGGGCAACCCCGGAAGACGAAGCCTCGATTCGCGGATGGCTTGGCTCGTTCGACGTGATTGCGCTGGACAGCACAATTGCAAACCGTGCGGTTGAGATTCGCAAGCAGAAGCGCATCCGTCTGCCCGACGCGATTGTTTGGGCGTCGGCGCAGGTGAATTCCCTGCTGCTGGTATCGCGCAATGTCAAGGACTTTCCTGCGAACGAACCCGGCATTCGAGTGCCTTACAAAGTCTAACCACCCGGCGATTCCAGAAAGCCCCAAGGCCGCGACAACGTCGCGGCCTTTTTAACACCCGCCTCCTGCAACCCTCACTCCCGCACCGGACTCAACACCCCCTGCCCGTCCGTCTCCACCGCTTCCGACACCAGCGTCTCCAACGCCAACCCACGCGTCTCGATCCCCAGTACCCACACCGCCGCGGCCGCGATCACAAAACACATCGCACCGAGCGAAAACACGCCGCCTTGCCCGAACACCGGCAGCACGACGCCGACCACATACGGCCCGATCAACGAACCCACCCGCCCAATCGCGGACGCAAACCCCGAACCGGTAGCGCGCGCCCCCGTGCCGTAAAGCTCCGGCGTATAGGTATAAAGCACCGCCCACATCGCGAACAGAAAGAATTGCATCGCGAGCCCGGCGCAGATCAGCAGCGCCGGCGCTTGCGCATGCAACGCGGTCTGTCCATAGACATACGCCATCACCGCGCTGCCCGCGAGCGAAGCAATACAGGTCGGCTTGCGTCCCCACCGCTCGACCAGCCACGCCGCGCAAATAAAGCCCGGAATCCCGCCGAGCGAAATCAGCACCGTGTACAACACCGATTTCGTCACCGCGAAACCGGCCTGCTGCATCAACGCACCGAGCCACGAGGTCAGCCCGTAGAACCCGAGCAACGCGAAGAACCACAGCGTCCACACCATGATCGTGCGGCGCCGGTAGGCGATGCTCCAGATCTCGCGGAACGCGCCCGTCCCCTTCACTACCGCCGGCTCCGCGAGCATCACGGGCGCGCGCAACTGGCTCAGCCCCGCCGCCTTCATCACTTTCACTTCGATCTGCGCGAGCACTTTGTCCGCCTCGGCGATGCGTCCGCGATGTTCGAGCCAGCGCGGCGATTCCGGCACCACGCGGCGCACGACCAGCACGAATACCGCCGGAATCGCGAGCAGCGCGAACTCGGTGCGCCACCCTAGCGTCGACAACACGAAATACGACACCACGCCCGCCGTGATGAAGCCGAGCGGCCAGAAGCCGTCCATCAGCGCGATCAAACGTCCGCGCGACGCAGCCGGCACGAACTCCGACAGCAGCGTTTGCGCAATCGGAAACTCCATGCCCATGCCGAAGCCGAGCAGCACGCGATAAAAGATCAGCGCCTCGACGCTCTGCGCGGTCGAGCAGAGGTATGACGCCAGCCCCCACAACACCATGCTCCACTGAAACACGGGCCGTCGTCCGAAACGATCCGCGAGTAATCCGGCAATCGCCGCGCCGCCCACCATGCCGAAGAAGCTCGCGCTCGCAACTAACCCCGTCGTCGCGGTCGACAGATGAAACTCCGTCTTGATCGAGCCGAGCACGAAGGTCATCGTGCCGAGATCGACGGAATCGAAGAAGAACGCGATCGCGATGATGATGAAGATGGTCCGGTGATAACCGGAAAACGGCAGGCGTTCGAGTCGCGCGGCTGCGCTCGCGCGAGGCTGAAAAGCGGTGGACATGTCATCCCCTCATTGATGCGGCGGCTGCCGCGTGGCTGTTCCGATCGGTGTTTTCAGTAGACGCCGACATAAATCGGCCACATAGAAGAAATGCGTCATCGGAATGGAACGGGGGCGTCGTTCCTCGACCGCGATGCGAAAGCGTTACGCCCGCAGCCGCGCCCGCGCCGCGCCGGCAATGCGCGCGAGCGCATCCGCGCTCAGGCGCGCGGCGATTTTCTCGACGTAGTCGTGATGTCGCGCCTGCAGCGGCGCGCCGAGTTGCTGCGCGAGCAGATAGCGGATCAGCGCGATGCGCCGGTGCCGCAACTCGATGCTCTGTTCGAGCAGCGCGAGCGCGGCGTGCGCATCGCCCTGTTGAAACGCGCGCTCGGTGAGGCGCGCGGTAGCTAGACGTGTCGACGTCATGGCGGTCGATCGCGAGGCAAGCCGCGAGCGGTGCGGGCGAGCACCGCTCGCCGCGTCTCACGACATCAGCGGCTCGGCGGCGTCGAGCATGATCTTGACGAAGTAGTCCGCGAAGCTGCGGCGCACGACGAGATCGAAACTATCCGGCCCGGTGGGCAGGAGCGTCATCGACGCCTTGAAATAGTGGCTTTGCGCGCACTGTCCTTCACCGAACAGCTTGGGATGCAGGTCGAGCGGGCACCCCCGCGCGAGCACCTCGCGCACACGCGTGCCGCTGATTTCGAGCACCGTATAGCCGCTGCCGATATCCACCGCCGAAGCAAACACGCCGGCAAACGCGGCGCCGAGCTTCGCTTGCAGCGGCGCGGTGCGCGACGCGTCGTGCGCCGTCGCCGAGCATGCCAGCCATTCGTCCGGCCCGAGCCACAACAGGTCGTAGCCGTTGCCGCGCGCCATCGTGTTCGCCTTCTCCGGCGGCCGGCAGCCGAGCACGCTTTCCACGGCACGCACAAACGCCGCGTCGCGCGTATCGCCGCGCACGTCCACCAGTTCCAGAAACGGCCGCTCGCTCAGCCGGAACGCGGCGGACGCCGTGGCCTGATGCTTCTTCAGCAGCGCGTCCGTGCCGACCAGCGGCGACTCCTGCCACACGCCGGTTTGCTTGCCGACGGCGCGATCCACCACCGACGCCGTCCCTCCTGTTTCATTCCACATGTTGACGTGCTCCTTCGCTGTCGTAGAACACCGAACTGGTGACCTTGGCCGCAATCTGCCTGCCGCTGGAAAGCGGGATGGTGACGGTTTCGCCGATCTTGTCGAGACCGCCCTTCACGACCGCCATCGCGATCGAGCGCTTCAGAATCGGGCTGTAATAGCTCGACGTGACGTGGCCGAGCATCGGCGCGGTGTCGCCCTGGAATGGGCCGGCGACGATCTGCGAGCCCTCGGGAATCACGAACGACGGATCGTCCGCGAGCAATCCCACCAGTTGCTTGCGCCCCGTCTTCGCCGTATCGGAGCGCGTGAGCGAACGCTTGCCGAGAAAGTCCTTCGACTTCGCGACGAGCCCGCCCATGCCGAGATCGTAGGGCGTCATCGAGCCGTCCGTATCCTGGCCGACGATGATGTAGCCCTTCTCCGCGCGCAGCACGTGCATGGTTTCCGTGCCGTAGGGCGTGATGTCGAACTCCGCGCCCGCGGCCATCAGCGCTTCCCACACCGCGCGCCCGACGTTGGCCGGCACGTTCACTTCATAAGCGAGTTCGCCGGAGAAGCTGATCCGCATCACGCGCGACGCCGCGCCCGCGATCGTGCCTTCGCGATAGCTCATGAACGGGAACGCGGCGTTCGCGAAGTCGATGTCGTGACACACCTTCTGCAAGACCTTGCGGCTGTTCGGACCGACCACCGCGAAGGTGGCCCAGTGGTCCGTGACCGACGCGAGCCGCACGCGCATGTCGGGCCATTCGGTTTGCAGCCAGCGTTCGAGCCACGTGAGCACACGCGCGGCGCCGCCCGTCGTGGTGGTCATCATGTAATGCTGATCGGCGAGGCGCACCGTCACGCCGTCGTCGAAGATCATGCCGTTCTCGTCGAGCATCAGGCCGTAGCGGCACTTGCCGACTTCCAGCTTGCTCCAAGGATTCGTATAGACCCAGTTCAGCAGCTTCGCCGAATCGGGACCCTGAATGTCGATCTTGCCGAGCGTCGAGGCGTCGAGAATGCCGACGCTCGTGCGCACCGCGAGCGACTCGCGCGCCACCGCCGCGTGCATGTCCTCGCCGGCTTTCGGGTAGTACCAGGGACGCTTCCAGTTGCCGACGTCCTCGAACGCCGCGCCGTTTTGCACATGCCATTCGTGCACCGCCGTCTTGCGCACCGGATCGAGAAACTCGCCCAACTCGCGGCCCGCGAACGTGCCGAACGTGACCGGCGTGTAGTTGGGCCGGAACGTCGTCGTGCCGGTCTCGGGAATCGTCTTGCCGAGCGCCTGCGCGAGAATCGCCATGCCGTTGATGTTGCCGAGCTTGCCCTGATCGGTGCCGAAGCCCATCGCCGTGTAGCGCTTCACGTGCTCGACCGATTCGAAACCCTCGCGCGCCGCGAGGAAAATATCGGCCGCCGACACGTCGTTCTGGAAATCGACGAACTGCTTCGGCCCACGCGTGGCGAGTTCGCGTCCGCCGACGAGCCACAGCGGCTGCATCTTCGCTTCCGCGATGTCGGCGACCTGCACCGGATTCGGCCGCGCGACGATATGACCGGCGGCGCGCGCCGCCTCGACGCCGGCATCCATCGCGACACGGATGCCTTGGCCCAGCGTGAAGTCGCCCGCGCAAGCGCCGACGCTCGTTTCCGGCTGCATCGCCTTGCCCGGCACGAAGCAGGCTTTTTCGTCATGCCAGTGCGCCTTGCCGCCCGACTGCGCGAACAGATGCAGCACCGGGCTCCAGCCGCCGGACATCGCCAGCAGATCGCAAGCGAGCTCGCCCTGCTTCGCGCCGACCTGGCCGTTCGAATACGACGCGACCTCCACCGAGTCGACGCGCAGCTTGCCGTGCGCCGCCGTGATCGCCACGCCGTTCATCACCTTCACGCCATAGCGCCGCGCGAGCGCCGGCAGCGTGCCCTTCGACTCGCCCGCGCGCGGATCGACCACCGTCACCTGCGCGCCGGCCGTCTTCAGGTCGAGCGCGCATTGATAGCCGTCGTCGTTGTTGGTGAACACCACCGCGTTGCGCCCCGGCAGCACCGCATAGCGATGCAGATACGTGGACACGGCCGAAGCCAGCATCACGCCCGGCAGATCGTTGTTGCCGAATACGATCGGCCGTTCATGCGCGCCGGTCGCGAGAATCACGCGTTTCGCGCGGATCTTCCACATCAGTTCGCGCGTGCCCTTGCGTTGCGACACCGGCAGATGCTCGGTGAGCCGCTGCGTGACCGTGACGAGATTGTGATCCTGATAGCCGAACGCGGTGCTGCGGCAGAGGATTTTCACGTCGGGCATTTGCCGCAGTTCGTCCTCGATCTTATGCACCCATTGCAACGCGGGCTTGCCGTCGATATCCGTGCGGCACGACAGCAGCGAGCCGCCGAGTTCCGGCTGATCGTCGACCAGGGTCACGCGCGCGCCGGACAGCGCCGCCGCGTGCGCGGCCGCGAGGCCGGTCGGGCCGCCGCCGACCACCAGCACGTCGCAATGCGCAAAGCACTTGTCGTAGCGGTCGGCGTCGGTGTGCTCGGGCGCCTTGCCGAGACCGGCCGCGTCGCGAATCACTTCTTCGTACTTCGGCCAGAACTTGCGCGGCCACATGAAGGTCTTGTAGTAGAAGCCCGCCGGAATGAAGCGCGCGATCTTCTGATTGACCGCCATGCGGTCTTTCTCGATGCTCGGCTTCGCGTTCACGCTGGTGGCGACGAGCCCCTGATACAACTCCACCTCGGTGGCGCGCGCATTCGGCACGGTGTAGGCGCCGGTTTCGAGTTGCACGATCGCATTCGGCTCTTCCACGCCCGCCGTCACGATGCCGCGCGGCCGGTGATATTTCCAGCTACGCGCGACGAAATGCACGCCGTTCGCGAGCAAGGCCGAAGCCAGCGTGTCGCCCTGATAGCCCTGATACTTGCGGCCGTTGAACGTGAAGCTCAACACGATCGCGCGGTTGATGCGCCCGCCGCTCGGCAGTCGGTCTTTCTGGCTCATGATGCCTTACCCTCGTTTGCTTGACCCTCGTTGCCGCCCATCGTGAGCAGCGGCCGCTCGAACGTCTCGTAGCCTTGAATCTCGTAGCTCACGGTGTCGCGCTGCGCCTTGAACCAGCGGCGGCAGCCTTGCGCGTGCAGCCATTGCTCGTGATGCACGCCGCGCGGATTCTTGCGCATGAACAGGTAGTCGCCCCATTCCTTATCGGTGAGTTTGTCGGTGTCGAGCGGGCGGGCGATGTCCGCCTCGCCGCCGCAGGAAAATTCGGTTTCGGCGCGTGGCCCGCACCACGGGCATTCGATCAGCAGCATGTTCCTTTCTCCTCGTGTGCGATTAGTGGGCCACGGCGGCCGCGCCGTGCTCGTCGATCAGGTGGCCGGTATAGAAACGCTCCAGCGAGAACGGCGCGTTCAGCGGATGCGGCTCGTCCTTCGCGATGGTGTACGCGTAAGCCCAACCGGAGCCCGGCGTCGCCTTGAAGCCGCCCGTACCCCAGCCGCAATTGAAATAAAGCCCCTTCACGTCGGTCTTGCTGATGATCGGGCACGCATCCGGCGACACGTCCACGATGCCGCCCCACTGACGGTTCATCCGCACGCGCGAGAACACCGGGAACATTTCGACGATCGCCTCGAGCGTGCCTTCGATGATCTGGAAACTGCCGCGCTGGCCGAAGCCCGTGTACTGATCGACGCCCGCGCCGATCACCAGATCGCCCTTGTCGGACTGGCTGATGTACGCGTGCACCGCGTTCGACATCACCACGGTATTGACCACCGGCTTGATCGGCTCGGACACGAGCGCCTGCAACGGATGGCTCTCCAAAGGCAAACGCACGCCGGCCATGTCCGCGAGCGTGGACGTATTGCCCGCCGCGACGATCGCCACCTTCTTCGCCTTGATGAAACCCTTCGTGGTGTCCACGCCGGTCACCTGGCTGCCGTCGCGGCGAATGCCCGTGACCTGGCAGTTCTGCACGATATCCACGCCGGCCTGGTCCGCGCCGCGCGCGAAACCCCACGCCACCGCGTCATGCCGGGCCACGCCGCCGCGGCGCTGGATCGACGCGCCGAGCACCGGGTAGCGGCTGTTCAGATTGATGGTCGGTTCGAGTTCCTTGATCTGCGCCGGCGTGAGGAATTCCGCGTCCACGCCGTTCAGCCGGTTCGCATTCACGCGGCGCTCGGTGTCGCGCACGTCCTGCAACGTGTGGGCGAGATTCATCACGCCGCGCTGGCTGAACATCACGTTGTAGTTGAGGTCCTGCGAGAGCCCTTCCCACAGCTTCATTGCTTTCTCGTAGAGCGCGGCCGACTCGTCCCACAGATAATTCGAGCGCACGATGGTCGTATTGCGCGCCGTATTGCCGCCGCCGATCCAGCCCTTCTCCAGCACGGCGATATTGCGCACGCCGTGCTCCTTCGCGAGGTAATAGGCGGTGGCGAGACCGTGCCCGCCGCCGCCGACGATCACGACGTCGTACTCACGCCTGGGCTCCGGACTCTTCCACTGTCGCTCCCAGTTCTCGTGATACGACATTCCGTTGCGCAACAGGCTGAATATCGAATAGCGGCTCATCATTGATCCTTGTTGGTGCTGTCGGTACTAATGCTCGATACGTCGTAGCGGGTTCAACACTCGATGACGTTCACGGCGAGACCGCCGCGCGACGTCTCCTTGTATTTCGTCTTCATGTCAGCGCCGGTTTCGCGCATCGTCTTGATCACGTTGTCGAGCGACACGTAGTGCTGGCCGTCGCCCTTCATCGCCATGCGCGCGGCGTTCAGCGCCTTGATCGCGCCCATTGCATTGCGTTCGATGCAGGGAATCTGCACCAGCCCGCCGACCGGATCGCAGGTCATGCCGAGGTTGTGTTCCATGCCGATTTCGGCGGCGTTCTCGACTTGCGTCGGCGTGCCGCCCATCACGGCGGCGAGCGCCGCCGCGGCCATCGAGCAGGCGACGCCCACCTCGCCCTGGCAGCCCACTTCCGCGCCGGAGATCGACGCGGTTTCCTTGTAGATGATGCCGATCGCGGCGGCCGTCAGCAAAAACGTGACGATGCCTTCGTCGTTCGACGCGTGCATGAACTTCACGTAGTAATGCAGCACGGCGGGAATCACGCCGGCCGCGCCGTTGGTCGGCGCGGTGACCACGCGCCCGCCCGCGGCGTTTTCCTCGTTGACGGCCATCGCGTACAGGTTGACCCAGTCGAGCATCGAGAGCGGATCGCGCAACGACTCCTCGGAACGCGAGCGCAATTGCGCGCTCAGATCGGCGGCGCGGCGCTTCACGTGCATCGGGCCGGGCAACTCGCCGCGCACCTTGCAGCCGCGCTCGACGCACGCCGCCATCACGCGCCAGATCGCGAGCAGGCCGTCGCGCACTTCCTGTTCGGGACGCGACGCGCATTCGTTGCGCAGCGTCACTTCGGCGATCGACAAGCCGGTTTCGCGGCACACGCGCATCAGATCGTCGCCGGTGCGAAACGGATGCGGCACCTGAGCGCCGGCGCGCAAGCCGTTCACGCGATCGCCCTCGCGATTCACCACGAAGCCGCCGCCGATCGAGTAATACTCTTTCTCCACCAGCAGTTGGCCGTTTTCGTCGAATGCCTGAAACCGCATGCCGTTCGGATGCACGATGCTCGAACCCGGCGCGCCGGGCATCAGCTTGCGAAAGAAGCCGAGATGCTCGCGCTCGTCGAACTTGATGGGATGCTTGCCGAGCAGCGTCAGTTGCTTCGTTTCGCGGATCGCCTGCAAGCGCGGCTCGATCTGGTCCGGGTCGATCAGATCGGGCAGATTGCCTTCGAGCCCGAGCAGCACCGCCTTGTCCGTGCCGTGCCCCTTGCCGGTCGCGCCGAGCGAGCCGAACAGTTCGACCTTCACGCGGCGCACGAAGCCGAGCAGGTTGGCGTCCTCGATATGCGAGGCGAAGCGGCAAGCAGCGATCATCGGCCCGACCGTGTGCGAGCTTGAAGGACCGATACCGATCTTGAACAGATCGAAAACGCTGACGTTCATGGCGTGCCTTGTGCGTTGCGATGCATGGGTGGCCGGGTTCGGCCTGAAGTAGCCCCTATTGCACCGCACGTCAATTTGGACCGATAGAATAAAAACGGCATCACAGTGGGATAGTGGCGTCAAGCGGGCCGCCCGCAAAGCGCCGCGGCGCATTTGCGATGACTTCTGACGCATTTGCGACAGGCGTCGCGCCCGTCGCTGGCGATGCTGGGGCACCGCTTCGGTGGCGCAAATGAAGCGGCCCGATGAAGCGCCTTGTTTCCCCGGTGCTATGCTTGATTCAACCTTTTCTCTTGCCGGCTGCATGCATGAATTCCGCTGAACCGCTTCCCCTTCAATCGATCGACGGCACCTCGAAACAGCGCATCCGCTTCGGCATCATCCTGCTGCCGAACTTCACGCTGACGGCGTTCTCGGGGTTCGTCGACCTGCTGCGCCTGTCCGCGGATGAAGGCGACTTCAGCAAGCCCGTGCGCTGTTCGTGGAGCGTGATAGGGGAAACCCTCGCTCCGGTGCGCGCGAGTTGCGGCATCCAGATCACGCCGTGGGAAACCTTCGACAACGCCGAGCGGTTCGATTACGTGGTCGTGGTCGGCGGCCTGTTGCATTCCGGTCCCGCCGCCAACGAGGCGACGCTCGCGTTCATCCGCCGCGCCGCCGCCACCGACGCGACGCTCGTCGGCATGTGCACCGGCGTGTTTTCGCTGATGCGCGCGGGCGTGCTGGAAGGCCATCGCATTTGCGTGAGCTGGTTTCACTACTGGGATTTCATCGAGCGCTTTCCGTCGGTGAATGAAGAAGCGCTGGTGGCCGACCGCCTCTTCGTGATCGACCGCCGTCGCATTACGTGTTCGGGCGGGCGCGCATCGATCGACGTGGCCGCGGCGATCTTGCTGCGTCACTTCGAAACCGCCACCGTGCAGAAGGCGCTGCGCATTCTGCTGGTGGACGACATGCAGAAAGGCAATGCGCCGCAGCCGCATCCGCCCGGACTCGCGCCCGCCGCGCATCCCAAGGTGAAGCGCGCGATTCTGCTGATGGAGCAGCACGTGGGGCGTTCGCTGTCGCTGGATGAACTGGCGGGCAAGCTCGATCTTTCGCCGCGTCAGTTGGAACGGCTTTTCAAGGCGCAGACCGGCAAGGCGCCGCAAGCCTACGCGAAGCAGGTGCGCTTGCGCACCGCCGCGTGGCTGCTGACGAGTTCGGATAAGACCGTGGCGGACATCGCGTCGAGTTGCGGCTTTTCCGATGCATCGCATCTGGGCCGCGAATTCCGCAAGCAGTTCGGCTTGCCGCCGATGATGTACCGCGAGCAGCGCGGAACGGCCGCGCAAGTGGAAGACGGCTCGGGGTATGACGAAACTTTTCCGGGGCGGGCTCAGGCGATCTGAGATGCGCGGCCGTCACACAAGAAGCGACAGCCGCGCATGCCGCGGCTAGCCCGGCATCACTTCCCCGCCACGAACGCCTTCACCGCCGGCAAGCCGTCCTTGCCGTCGAACGTCTTCACCCCCGCGAGCCATTGATCGAGCACGGACGGATTCGCCTTCAGCCACTCGCGTGCGGCCTTGTTCGGATCGGTCTTGTTCATGATCGGTAGCATCACGTGGTTCTCGATATCGGTCGTGAAGTGCAGGTTCGCCACCAGCTTCGCGACGTTCGGGCAGCGCGTCGCGTAATCGCTCGGCGTGACCGTCAATACCTTCGCTTCGCCGTAGTTCGGGCCGAACACGTCGTCGCCGCCGGACAGATAATCGATCTTCATCTGCACGTTCATCGGATGCGGTTCCCAGCCGAGAAACACGATCGGCTTCTTGTCGCGGATCGAGCGGTTCACCTCGACCAGCATGCCCGCCTCGCTCGACTCCACCAGCTTGAACTTGCCGAGCCCGTACTGATTGCTGTCGATCATCTTCTTGATCAGCGCATTGCCGTCGTTGCCCGGCTCGATGCCGTAGATCTTGCCGTCGAGCTTGTCGTAGTTCTTGGCGATGTCGGCGAACGTCTTGATGCCCGCCTGATACGCGTAGTCCGGCACGGCCAGCGTGTATTTCGCGCCGGTCAGATTCGGCGTGGGCAGCACGCTGAGTTGGCCGGCCTTCTTGAACGGGTCGATCATCGGGTCCATGGTCGGCGACCAGTAGCCGAGGAACACGTCGATCTGCTTGCTCTTCACGCCGGCGAACGTGATCGGCACCGAGGCGATCGTCTTGGTCGGCTTGTAGCCGAGCCCTTCGAGCACCGTCGACGCGAGGCCGGTGGTCGCCGCGATATCGGTCCAGCCGACGTCGGCGAATCGCACGGCGCGGCAACTAGCGGGGTCCGCGGCAAAGACAGACGACATCGACAGCGCGCACAGCGACGCGGCCCATACATGTTTCATGGCGTTCCCTCAGGGTGGTTGATACTCGACTGGTTTTCTTGCGTGGGTGGTATTGCGTTGCCTGCTTCAGAAGTTCGGGCGCTCAGGCGCTCAGGCGGATAAACGCCGTTCGACGCTCGGCGCATGACCGAACTGCGCGCGATACGCCTTGCTGAAATGACACGGCGAATGGAACCCGCACACGGCGGTCACGCGCGCGATCGACGCATCCGTGTTGCGCAGCAGTTCGCGCGCGCGCCGCAAACGCAGCGTCAGGTAATAGTGCGTGGGCGACGCGCTCAGGAACATCTTGAACATGCGCTGCAAATGCCGTTGCGACAGATGCACGAGCCGCGCGAGTTCGTCGAGCGAGAGCGGCTCCTCGATATTCGCTTCCATGAGCCGCACCACTTCGATCAGTTCCGCGCGCGAGAAACCGACCCGCGCGTCGACCGGAATGTGCTGATAATCGGTCGAGCCGCGAATCCGCTCGACGATGAACTGCTCGGACACCTGCGCGGCGATCGAATGCCCGAGGCGCATGCCGACCAGGTTCAGCAGCAGATCGAGCGGCGCGGTGCCGCCGGTGCAGGTCATCCGGTCACGGTCGATCACGAACAGTTCGTCGGCGAAACGCACGTGCGGGTAGCTCTTGTGCAACGGCGACATGTCCTCCCAATGCACGGTGCAGCGATAACCGTCGAGCAGCCCCGCCGCGAGCAGCGCATACGGCCCGGTGCAGATGCCGCCGAGCGGAATGCCCTGCGCGGCCACGTCGCGCAGCAGCGCGATCACCGTCTCGTCCACGTAATCGCGCACGTGCCAGCCGGCGCAGACGATCAGCACGTCCGGCATGCCGGCCTCGGCCAGCGTGGTGGTGGGCTTCACCGTGATGCCGTTGCTGGCCCGCGCCGGTTCGCCGTCCGGCGTGATCACCGACCACGTGTAGTGCTGCGCGCGGCCCACGTAGTTGGCCATGCGCAGCACTTCGACCGCGCTCGTGAACGCGATCATCGAAAAATTCGGCAGCGTCATGAAGCCGAAGTGCGCGAGTTTCGACAACGGCGAGTCGGCCGGCGTCTCTACAGGGGCGGCAATCGCGTCGCGCTTCATCGGCGGCTCAGCCGTGCTGCGCCGCGGGCGCGCGGCGCACCTTCATCAGGCTGCGCAAGCCGGAGAGCAGCGGCGCGCGCGCCATGCCCGGCGAACGGCCGAAGCTTTCCGTGATGCGGTCGAGAATGATCGCCAGCATCACCACCGAGAGGCCGCTTTCGAAGCCGAGCCCGATGTCGAGCCGCTGAATACTCGCCAGCACGTCGTTGCCGAGACCGCCCGCGCCCACCATCGACGCGATGATCACCATCGAGAGCGCCATCATGATGGTCTGGTTCACGCCGGTCATGATCGAGGGCAGCGCGTTCGGAAACTGCACCTTGTAGAGCAATTGCCAGGGCGTGCAGCCGAAAGCCTGCCCCGCTTCCACGATTTCGCGGTTCACGTGCTTGATGCCGAGCGACGTGAGGCGCACCGCCGGCGGCATCGCGAAGATCACCGTCGAGAGAATGCCCGGCACGCGGCCCAGACCGAACAGCATCGCGGCCGGAATCAGGTAGACGAACGCGGGCATGGTCTGCATCAGATCGAGCACCGGGCGCACCGTCATCTCGACGTAGCGGCTCTTCGCGGTCCAGATGCCGAGCGGCACGCCGAGCAACAGGCTGATCAAGGTCGACGACAGCGTGAGCCCGAGCGTGATCACCATCTGATCCCAGAAGCCGGTGGCGTAGATCAGCAGCATCGCGAGCAGCGTGAAGAGCGCGAAGCGCCAGCCCACCCGCCACAAACCGATGCCGACGAAGAATGCCATCAGCGCCCACATGGGCACGGCTTGCAAGCCGTGCTCGATCAACGCGGCGAAGCTCTCGATCGCCTTGCCGATCGCGTCGAAGGTTTTTGCGTCGTGGTCGAGCAGATAGTGAACGCCGTGGTCGACCCAGGCGCCGAGTGGAATGACTTCAGACATGGGAACTCCGATGGCGCGTGAGAACGTTCAGCACGTTCGTCTTGTTGACGGAACCGCAGTAGGAGCCGTCGGCTTCGACGACCGGCAGCGGCGCGCGGCTCGCCACCACCCGTTCGACGACGTCGTCGAGCGGCGTGGTGCGGCGGATGCACTCGATGGGGTTGAGCTGCGGCGACGCGCTGCCCATCGCATCGCGGCACACGAAGCCGCGAATCTTGCGCTCGCCGTCGAGCACGAACGCGTAGTCGCCGCTGCCGTTGAGCGTCGCGGCCACGCTCGACGCGTCGATCTGCGTCGCGTGCGAATGCATCAGCGGCACGGCGTCGGTTTGCATCAGATCGCCCGCGGTCAGATAGCGGCTCGTGTCGATGCCTTCGAAGAACGCCCGCACGTAATCGTCGGCGGGGTTCGTGATGATTTGCTGCGGCGTGCCGACCTGCACCACCTTGCCGCCTTCCATGATCGCGATGCGCGTGCCGATGCGCATGGCTTCTTCCAGATCGTGCGAGACGAACAGAATGGTGCGCTGCTGCTCGCGCTGCAGATCGAGCAGCACGTTCTGCATTTCCTTGCGCTTGAGCGGATCGAGCGCGGAGAACGCCTCGTCCATGATCATCAGCGAGGGGTTGACCGCCAGCGCCCGCGCGAGACCCACGCGCTGCTGCATGCCGCCCGAGAGCTGCGCCGGCAGCTTCGCGGCGAACGGCGCGAGGCCGACCTGTTCGAGCACCGTCATCGCGCGCTTCTCGCGTTCCTTGCGGCCGATGCCCGCGACTTCCAGGCCGAACGCCGCGTTGGACAGCACGGTGCGCTGCGGCATCAGCGCGAAGGACTGAAACACCATGCTCATGTCCTTGCGGCGCAGCGCCGTCAATTCCGAGCGCGGCACGCTGGCCACGTCGCGGCCGTCGATCAGCACCTTGCCGGCGGTGGGCTCCACCAGCCGATTGATCAGGCGAATCAGCGTCGATTTGCCGGAGCCCGACAGGCCCATCAGCACGAAGATCTCGCCTTCCTTGACTTCGAACGACACATTGTGGACACCGACGATCTGACCGGTGCGCGCGAACACTTCCTCTTTCGTCGCACCGCCTGCCAGCATGCCGATCGCCTGCTTCGGGTTGGTGCCGAACACCTTGCACAGCCCTTCGACCACGACCTTCGGGGAATTCATTGAATGTTCTCCTTGCGTGGCGGACGTCCGTCCGCGCTGTGCATACATAGTTGCCAGAAAAAAGTACGGCTAGCCGACTATTTGCGACAACCACATGAGGAAATACGACACCCCCGCCGCGCGCGCCCCGCCGACAAAACGCGCAAGCCTTGCGGGGCAAGGGTTTGACGGCTATCGAGAGGCTCGGCCCGGCATGTCGCGCGAGAGCAAGTGTAGGCCGCCGGGATGAAAAAAAACCGCGCTTCGTGGGTTTGACCGGTGCGTTTGCCGGGCATCGGCAGCGCACGGCTGCGCTCCCGCGAAACCTTATGCCAGGGTAAACCGGCAAGCGGGCCGGTCGCCATGCACGGAAATCATTACGAGAACCTTAAGCCCGCACGCCGTTACGCGGTGTTACCGATCTCGCATCCCCCTTGCACCTGCAAATCGCGGCACTGCCTACACTGCGTTCCATCTCCACTGTCATCGCTTCATCCATGCGGCGAAAACAAACAATGCGCAAGAATTTATTTTCAGTGATGGTCGGCACGGCGGTAGGGGTGGCTTTCGCACTGGCGTCGCCGGTGGCGTCCGCACATGTGGATGTCGGCATCGGCATCGGCATTCCGGGGCCGGTTTTCGTCCCCGCGCAGCCGGCGTATGTCGAGCCGCCGCCGGTGGTGTATGCACCCGCGCCGGTCGTCGGCTATGGCTACGGCTATGACGACGACTGGCGTGCGCGCGAATGGCGCGAGCATCAGGAGCGGCGTGAGCGGCGTTGGCGCCGCCACGAGGAACACGAGCGCGAATGGCGCGAGCGCCACGGCTGGGGTGACGATTAAGACAGGCTGAGGCGGGCTGTCACCTGTTTCGCATGACAGCCGCGCCGATCATTGCGGCGCGGCCGCCGTCCGATAGCCGCGTCGTCCGATAGCCAGGGCGAGGAAAGCCGACACCGCGAGACTCGCCGCCACCACGTAAAGCCCGGCGGCGTATCCTCCGGTCACGCTTTTCAGCCAGCCGATCGCAAACGGGCCGACGAAGCCGCCGAGGTTGCCGATCGAGTTGATCATGGCGATGCCGGCCGCCGCGCCCGCGCCCGACAGAAAAGTGCTCGGCATCGCCCACAACGGCGCCTTGGCCGCGCTGATGCCCACGTTCACCGCGATCAGCGCCGCCACCACCGCCACGACGCTATCCGCGACGCCGGCCCACGCGAGCCCCGCGCCCGCCACCACGCAGGGAATCACGACGTGCCAGGTGCGCTCGCCGCTGCGGTCCGAATGCCGCGCCCACATCACCATGCCGATCACCGCGAGCACGCTCGGAATCGCGTTCAACGCGCCGGTGCCGAGCGCGCTGAAACCGAACTGGCGAATGATCAGCGGCGCCCATAAGCCGAGCGTGTAGAGCCCCGCGGACGTGCCGAAGTAGATCATCGCCATGACCCACACGCGCGGGTCGCGCAATGCCGCGAGCGCACCCGACGCATGTCCTGCCTGCGACTCGCGTCCCATGCGCTCCTCGCGCAAGGTCGCAACGAGCCAGGCTTTCTCGTCCGCGGCGAGCCACGCCGCTTTTTCGGGTGAATCCGTGAGCGCCTTGAGCACCACGAAGCCGAGCACCACCGCCGGAATCGCCTCGATGATGAAGAGCCATTGCCAGTCCTTCAAGCCGAACAACGCGGGCATCTGCATGATCGCGCCGGAAATGGGCGAGCCGATCGCGGTCGACAACGGCGCGGCCGCCATGAACGCGGCGGCGGCCACCGCGCGCTGGCGCGCCGGAAACCACTGGCTGAGATAGAGGATGATGCCCGGAAAGAAACCGGCTTCGGCCACGCCCAGCAAAAAGCGCAACACGTAGAACGAATTCGGCCCGACGACGAACGCCGAAGCCGCCGACACGAGCCCCCACGTCACCATCACGCGCGCGATCCAGACGCGCGCGCCGACTTTGTTCAAGATGAGATTCGACGGCACCTCGCACAGAAAGTAGCCGAGAAAGAAGATGCCGCCGCCGAGCCCGAACATCGTCGGCGAGAGGCCGAGATCCTTGTTCATCGTGAGCGCCGCGAAACCCACATTCACGCGATCGAGAAAGCTCACGAAGTAAAGCAGCATGACGAAGGGCAAAATGCGCCACGTCAGCTTGCGCACCACACGGGCTTGCAATTCATTGGTCATGCCTGTCTCCGCTGTGTTGAATTCGCCCGTGACGCGCGCGTCCGGGCGTTATGTTCTTACTGACGGGTGCACCAAATAGTGCCTTGCGCGTTATACGGGTATGAAGACGAAAACTGATGCCCGAAAACTGGACCAGGCGACGCAGGCGCACCTGAGGAAGATGGTGGTGCAGGCG